>NZ_JBZAYZ010000002.1:0-382434 GCF_058242705.1 Clostridium pabulibutyricum | reverse complement strand
CCTTTTTCCTTATATCCCTTAATCATTCTGTTTATATGTCTAACAGTGCAGCCTAACTCAATTGCAGCTCTCTGCTTGTTACCATTACTATCTATTAACTTCTTAATAACTTTATATTTTAATTCTTCATTCATTTTTAAATATACCTTTCTAATCATGTCCACCTCATTTCTTTGTCATGAGGTTTATTATATTATAAATTTGCTTTTTGGGACATAATCAACTTTGGTATACTAAGACATTATCATCTTTCGTTCATAAAAACCGTATATACATGGGAAATGCTATTGACTTATTGAAAAAAAGGAAATATAATCTCTTTGAACAAAAACAAATATATTGAACAAATGTAAAAATAAAAAATAATATGGAGGTAATGATATGTTGGGGTTGAATTACAAATTAGCTGAATTAGAAAACGAAGGGGAATTTATTTGTATTGGTGTTATAGGAACAGGTCAGATGGGAAAGGCAATGGTCAGCCAGATGATTCTCATGAAGGGAATAAAGCCTTCTGTAGTAGTTGATATTAAAATAGAGAATGCAAAGCAAGCACTTATTTCTGCAGGTATAGAAAAGAGTGACATATTGTATGCAGAGACACAGGAAGAAGCGGATGAGTGGGTAAAACAAGGAAAGTACGTTATATCAACTAACAGTGATTTTGCTACTAAGTCCAAGGTTGTACAAGCAGTAATAGATGCTACGGGAGTAACTGAAGTTGGTGCTAAAATTGCGCTGGATACAATAACTAATAAAAAGCACATAGTTATGTTAAATGCCGAGGCAGATTGTGTAATTTCACCGATACTTAAGAAATTGGCTGATAATGCTGGAGTAGTATATACTGGTGCCGCAGGAGATGAACCGGGGGCAGTAAAAGAGTTGTATGATTTTGCAATAGCAGCGGGATTTGAAGTTAGAGTTATGGGAAAGGGAAAAAACAACAAGGTTGATTTGGATTGCAATCCAGATACAGTAAGAGAGGAAGCAACAAGAAGGGGAGTTAGCCCTCACATGCTTGCGGCATTTAAAGAAGGAAGTAAAACAATGGTTGAGATGGCTCTTATGTCAAATTCGACTGGACTTGTTCCTGATATCAGAGGAGCACATGGCATAGCAGCTAAGGTAAAGGAATTACCACAGAAGCTGTCATTAAAGAAAGATGGAGGAATTTTAGAAAAGTATGGAGTAGTTGAATATGTAAATGGAATAGCACCAGGAGTATTTTTGATTGTAACTAGTAAACTGCCGGAAGTTAGAAGAGAGATGGAATATTTAAGCATGGGAAAGGGTCCTAATTATGTACTTTATAGACCTTATCATTTATGCAGCTTGGAAACGCCGTTGTCAGCTGCTAAGGCTGTACTGGATCATCAGTCGACGATAGCGCCTTTAAATGGATTGGTGTCGGAAGTAATAACGGTTGCAAAAAAAGATCTTAAAGCCGGACAGAAGTTAGATGGAATAGGTGGGTATACAGTTTATGGAACAATTGAATTGGCAAAGGAAGCTGAGAAAATAAATGCACTTCCAGTTGGACTGATAGGAAAGGATACCATACTTAAACAAGATATTAAAAAAGGAAGTATTATAACATATGACATAGTTGAATTGAATGAAGACTCATTACTTCTGCAATTAAGGAAACTTCAGGATAAAATGTTCTAACAAGCTGAGAAACAGGTTTATAGTAAAAAACAATAATGTAAAGTAAAAATAATGCCTCCAAAAGGAGGCGTTATTGAGGTTTTAGTTTAATTGTCAGATATGGATTTTTCTATATTATTAATTGCTGCAAGTAGAGCGACATTTTGTTTATCAATAGGTTCATTCCTTGAAATCTCTTCTTTTAGTTTAAATATATTTTTACCTTGGATTTTTTCCATGGATTTGAATCGTGCAAAAATCGTGAGTCCCTTCATTTGTTCTCCTGTGATTATTTCTCCTGACTTACTGCTAACAAGTATTACGATTTGTCCCGGGTTTATTTTACCTTTTTGAATTCCTACACCTATGATGCCTCTGCCCTTAAACTTTTTTAAAGTGTTTTTATAGTTTATAATTTGAAAAACACTTAATAAACTTTGCAGGGCTACTAATATAAATATAACAAATAAGAGTTTTATCATGGTATTCCCCCTAGTATTTTTCATAAATTGTTTTAGCATTGCTGTAATTAGTTATTAAAACGTTGATTAATCCACCGTGTAAAGCTCCGGCAATAGCGTCTATTTTTTCTTTGCCGTTAGCTAGACCGATTACTGTTTTTATATTTTTTATATTATCTAAATTTGTTCCTATAACGCGGTCATTAAATTTGAAACCTTTGAAGTCTCCATTGATATTGTAGAATTGCAGACATATATCACCAACAGCGCCTTCTTTTTTAAAAATTTTTAAATCATTTAAGTCGAAATAACCGCTGCTCATCATTGTTGATTTTTCTACTACGGGAGAACCTATGCCAACGATTGCTATATCTACATTTTTTATCATTTCAAGTATATCATTTATACTTTTTTCTTTTAGAAAATCATTTCGAATATCTGGTTTGGATACCACAGCAGGTGCATGCAGTAACTTGAAGTTTCCTTTAAATGCCCTTGAAAGGTCCATTACAATTTGATTTGGATGAATTTCAATTTGAGTTTGACCTACACCTCCTACAAGGGGTAGGAAGGTTAAATTAAGCTTTGGATTTGGATTTATGTATCTTGCAATGTTACCTATAGTTGTTCCCATTGAAACGCCAATTTTATTGTTTGATTTTACTATGCGTTCCAAATAATCAGCACATGATTTTCCAATGTATTTTTTTTCAATATTTTCATCTGTATCATCGTCAACTATAAGCACTTCTCTGAGATTAAATTTTTTTTCAATATTTCTTTCTAAATTTCCGTAGTTGTTTTCGATAGAATTTACTACTTCAATTTTTACAATACCAGATTTTCTTCCCTGATCCAGTAATCTTGACACAGTAGGCCGCGAAATACATAATATATCGCTGATTTTATTTTGAGTTAGTGATTCTTCATAATATAGTTTACAACATTTTATCATTAAATTTGTTTCACCGATAATTTTTTTCATAATATATTTTCTCCTTTAATAAATAAAAATATATTTACAATTGTTCTAAAAATATATTTTTGTTCACTAAAATTATATTATCAAATTAATTAGAAGTCAATATTTTAATTTTAAAATTAAGAAAATATGAAAACATAGATTTGTACTATCTTATATTGAATTGAATCAAGAATGTTGTATAGTCAGGATTGGTGTTCAATAATATTTTACCATTGTTTTGTTCCACAAGTTTTTTAGTTATGTATAATCCAAATCCATGATCGCTTGATTTTTTAAGTTTTGTAGAAAAACCTCTATCAAAAATTTTATTTTGTATATTTTCTGGAACCATGTCTCCATTATCAGTTACTTCTATGAAAAAGTTGGTTTCTTCTATATATGTATCAATTGAAATTTGTTTGTCCTGAATATTAGATTTAGTTTGAAATGCCTCAAAAGCATTGTCCACTAGATTGCTTATAATGCTTATAAGCTCGTTTTCTTTTATATTTATGGAGCTGAAGGGTTCTTCTATAATTACTCTGAAGTCTATATTATTTTTAACTGCGTAATTGTTTTTTATGGATAATAAACCATCTATATAATCATTTCCGGTATTGAAAAATTTAAATGAAGAGTGGATTGTATCTGAAATTCCGGATACATATTCTTTTATTTTCTTAGAAGCGTCAGGTTTGTTTAATGAACATAATTTATGAATAGAATCTATATGAGTTACAAAGTCGAGCTTTTCCTGACGTATTATTTTTATTATTTCATTCATATTTTTAATTTGTTGTTTCTTGACTTTATAGTTTGATTCTATAATTACAACTTTTTTGTACTTCTTCAGTTCCTTGAATTCTGCTATTAAAAATATAAAGTATACTGCAAATATAAATATATTGTATAATTTTGTATTTCTTATATTTAAGAAACCAGAATTTATGCTGATTATGAATAGAGAAAATATTCCGCCCTGAACTATAATATTTGAAAATATGGTTCCTTCGTGCTCAAATAATTTAAGTTTTTTGAAATAGAGATTATATTTGAATAACAATATTACTGAAATAATCTGCAGTACTTTGGAAAATAATATAAACATATAAAAATATTTATTTGCTGTGTATAGTTTAGCAACATTTATATTGAATATGAATATTCCTAAAGTTTGAACAAGGTATTCTGTGACTCCAAGTATTACTATAAAAACACAAAAGATAGTAAAAGCATCAAATAATCTTATTTTAGTAATATAGCATAGCAACAAAGTTATAAATATAGATGAAAAAAATGAGTGATATATTTTTGAAATATGAAAAGTACTCCAGTTAGTGATAAGTATAAACAATATAAAAAATACGGCAGATTTTATTTTATGCCGAATTATAAATTTTTTTTTATCGTATAATGCTTCAAAAATTCCAAAGAGAAGCAAAGCTTCAATAGCATCCATAGTTATATCAAGAAAGAAATTCATAGACATTCTCCTCTGTTTTATGAAATTTTATAGTGTCAATTTTTTAAAATTGTAAAAAGCTAACTTACAGCCTGGCTTTTTTGTAGCAATTTGTAGTGACATACAATTAACTTGTCCAATTCTTGGCTTACTTTCAGTATTTCTTCACTGCTGTACTTGTCAGATAATAGCATTAAGTTTAGTTTTTTTCTCTTCTTTTCCAATAAAATATTCATTTACATTACATCCTTATCAATTTTTACTAACTTTTACATTATATAATATAGAAGTAAAAATTTCAAATAAAATTTGATAAAAATATTCCATATATACTAAAAAAGTCCATGGAATATTTTTATCAATTATATAAATTTGCCTATTATCATCATTACAGAGGCACTGAAGATTGATATTACAGCAGTTGCAGTAAATTCATTGGGAATAATATAGCATAATATACATAAACAAATAGTTATTACTACAGAAACTCGATTGAGCATTAGTCTTCTTTGAGAGCTTTTTATTCGTTTGTTTACATTATCTACAGGGGAGAATATCCAAATTAAGATTAATGAAATACCAAGCAGTAAAATTTTAGATATGCTGTTCAATATAATGTATTTTCCAAATAGAATTATTGATGCAAAAATTATAAAGCTAATAAAAAAACATCCCCAGTAGGTTTTTGCGTGATAGCCTCCAGAGAATAATCTTATAGGACAAAAAAAGAGTATGGATATTAAGAAATATTTATGTAAAGAAAGCATCCAAAATATTATAAAATAGGGAACAAATTTTGTAATTTCATCAAAAAAACATTCCATTCCATAGGTCATTTTTTTAAGTTCTAAGTCTGAAAACTCAGGATTTGATATGGAAATTTTTTCAACTAGAGAGTTTATTAAGTTGTTCATTATGTTCTACCCCCATTTCAAATTGAATTGAAAATGTTGTATTTTCAAGAGTACTTTCAAGTTGTATTTTTCCGTTGTTTTGTTCTACAAGTTGTTTTATAATATGAAGTCCAAAACCGTGGTCACTTGATTCAGAAGATTTTGTTGAAAAACCAGGATGAAAAATCTTATCACGAAGAGTATCTGGAATCATGTCGCCATTATCCGAGACCTCTATATAAAATTTATTTGCTTCTATAAAAGTGCATATTGAAATTTTTTTGTTTTCCATAGCTGCCTTTGACTGAAAAGCCTCGAAAGCGTTGTCTATTAAATTGCTTACAATGCTTATGAGCTGATTTTCCTTTATTTTCAATGAACTGAAAGGTTCTTCAATGAATACATCAAATTTTACATTGTTTTTTTCAGCATAATTGTTTTTTATAGATAATAGCCCGTCTAAGTAATCGTTGCCTGTGCTTATATATTTAAAAGAAGAATGTACTGTATCTGAAATTCCAGCTACGTATTCATTTATTCTTTCTATAGTATTTGGCTTGTTTAAAAGGCATAATCCCCAGATAACATTTATGTGGTTTGCAAAGTCGTGTTTTTCCTGGCGTATTATTTTGATTATTTCATTCATGTTTTTAATCTGATTTTCCTGGATTTTATAGTTTGCTTCAATTTTCACAATTCGTTTATACTCTTTTAATTCTCTAAATTCGAATCCTAAAAATATAAAATAAATTGTAAATACAATTATATTGTAGACTTTTAAATTTTTTATACTAAACATTCCAAAGTTTACACTGAATACAAATATACTAAAGATACCTACTTGAATTATTAAATTAGAAAAGATTGTACCTTCACGTTGGAATAACTTGAACTTTATGAAATAATCGCTATACTTAAAAATTATATATGTAATAAGTATTTGTAATACTTTTACTGACATTAGAAAAACATATAAATATTTAGGTATTGATATAATTTGACTTAAATTTATATTAAATATAAAAATTTCTATAATTTGAGCTAAATATTCTGTAATACAAATTATTATTGAAAAAGATAAAAATACAATTGATGAAGTAGATAATTTTATTTTTGTAATACAAGATAACAATATAATATCAAAGATTGAAATAAATAAAGAATGATAAACGTCATTCATATAAAGAGTACTGAAATATGTTCCAAGTACAAATAATATACAAAATAAAATTGACTTAATTTTGTGTTGAATTATAAATTTTTTATTGTTATATAAAGCCTCAAAAAGTGTCAATAAAATTAAAGCTTCAATGCCGTCTAATAATAATTCTCTTACAGTGTCCATTAAATGTCTCCTTTATGTATAATTCTACAAGGATTATATATATGAGGTTATAATCCTTATAGAACTAGAATGTTACTTTAAGAGTTCGTCAGGACACTTTGGCTGATAACTTGCGAAAGTTGATGTTGGAACTATAACCAGGGCAGATAAAAACAAAGCTGCAGAGCCTAATACTTTCATTGAATTTTTTACAAACATTTTCCTTAAAAATTTCATTTTATGGCCTCCCCAAAATATATTTAATTCTATATAATATAAAATTCTACATTAGTTTAAATTTTCCTTCACGATATATTAAAAATATATTAAAAAGTTTATTTTGCCAAAATAAACTTTTTAAATTGACACAGTCTTGTCACATTCATGATATAAAATAAAATTGTATCAAGATATAATTAATAAACAGCAAGTTTCCCTATACACAAAATAAATGCCAACTTTTGAAGTTGGCATTTGTTTTTGTGTTGTAAAATATTATTTGACTGCTTACTTGACAAGAAAATACTATTGAGTTAGAAATAAGTAAGAAAGTACAGTTCTATGAAAAATATAGCTAAAAACCAATAATTGGAGGCGTTTTTATATGATTAGTGAACTTATAGCTACAATACAAAATGAAGATAAAAAGAATCCATTTACAGATGAGCAAATTTCTAAGATACTGAAAATTACGAGAGAGAAAGTTAACGAATTGAGGCAGCAAAATAATATACCAAGTTATCTGGAAAGGAGAGAAAAGGTTTTATTAAGTGCTATAAATAAATTGCTGTTAAAAGATAAAAATATTTCTTATAGAAAATTGTGTGTTGAACTGAATAAAGAGGGCTTTAAGATATCAACATTTGGACTTAATAAATACAGGGAATATATTGAGAATATGAAAAATAATGAACATAATTTTAAAGAACATAAAGAGAAAAATTGTGAAAAAAACAACAATTGCTTTAGTAATATTATTGGAAACAATGGAAGCTTGAATCATGTTATAAAACTTGCGGAAGCTGCTGTTATGTATCCTAAAAATGGATTAAATACTTTGATAGTTGGAAGTACAGGAGTTGGTAAAAGCCAATTGGCAGAGCAGATGAACGTATTTGCAAGAAAAACTAGGAAAAAGGATGTACCTTTTGTAATTTTCAATTGTGCTGATTATGGCGATAATCCTCAACTTCTTGTGTCACAACTGTTTGGATACAAGAAGGGCAGTTTTACAGGGGCGGATCATGACAAAGCTGGGCTTATAGAAAAAGCTAACAATGGAATGTTGTTTTTGGATGAAATACATAGACTCCCACCTAAAGGTCAGGAAATACTTTTTAGGATAATTGATAAAGGTGAATTTAACAGATTGGGTGAAACTGACATAACAAGAAAGGTAGACATAATGATAATAAGTGCTACTACGGAAAATATAGAGTCAAATTTGCTTAATACTTTTAGAAGAAGAATTCCTGTACTTATAGAAATTCCGGATTTGAAAGACAGACCTGTAATTGAAAGAATGCAGCTGATAGGTAAGTTTTTCAAGCTTGAATCACAGAGAATAGATAAAAATTTTACGATATCTGGTGAAGTGCTCAGAACGCTTTTATTTTACAAGTGTCCGGGGAATATTGGACAGCTAAAATCAGATATACAAGTTATATGTGCAAAGGCATTCTTAGATTTTATATCCAATAGTAAAAATGAAATTTATATTTCAGTACAATATCTTTCCTCTTATTTAAAAGAACAGATAACTTATGTATATGAGAGATCATTGCATTTCAATATGTCGAGTATTGGCGATATGAGGGTAGATTCCCAAAAAGATAGAATTGAAGAGGATGGAAGTAGTGTAATTAGTCATAATATATATGATTTCCTTGAAAAAAGAATAGATGAATTAAAAAAAGATAAAAAGGATATTTCCAAAATTAAAGAAATACTTTCATTGGAGCTTGAAGAAAGAGTTGGAAAATATGCGAATGATATAGTAAGTAGATATGCAGGTATGTCTAGACAACTGCTTGAAGATATAGTTGGAAAGGAAATTATAGATATAGTGAATGATATAAAGAAAATGCTGATTTCTGATGTTGGAAATTTTGATTTTTCAATTTACAATGTACTATGTCTTCATATAAGCTCGGCAATAGAAAGAATTAGAAATGGAAAAGAAATTGTAAATCCTAAATTGAAAAGTATAAAAGAGGATTACAGTAGAGAGTTTAAAATAGCACTTAAAATAATAAATATAATGAGTATGAAATTAAAAGTTAAGTTTCCAGAAGATGAGGCAGGTTTTATAGCATTATATTTGAATAAATTTTATAATGACAAAACTAATATAAGTGATAGAAGAGTTGGCATAATAATAGTTACTCATGGTGAAGTGTCAAAGGCCATGCTTGAGGTGTCACAATCTCTAATAGGTGTGGAACATGGAGTTGCCATAAGTATGCCTCTTGATGAAAAACCAGAAATTGTTTATAAAGATGTCAAAGAAGCAGCTAAAAAGGTGAATATGGGCAAAGGAATATTAATGTTGGTTGATATGGGATCACTTGTGACTTTCGGGGATCTTATAACGAAGGAACTTGGTATACCTACAAGAATAGTTTCAAGGGTTGATACTGTTATGGTATTGGAGGCACTTAGAAAATCTGTTCAAAGTACTGCAACCCTGGATTCAGTTTTCAGGTCTGTAATTGACCTCGAGATAACTCTTCCACGAAGTGTTAGAGATGAGAATTTATCAGAAACAATGTTAAAAGAGAAAGTTATAATAACAACATGTGTTACAGGAATTGGCACAGCCTTAAAAATAAAGCAAATTTTATTGGATCAATTGGATAAAATAAAGTGTAAAAATGTAGAGATAATTAATATAGGACTTGTTCAGGAAGGAAGTATGTTCGATAAGATAAAAAGTGTGACTTTGAAGAAAGATGTTATAGCAATTGTAGGAACAGTAAATCCTGAAATTTCTGAGATACCGTTTATATCACTTGATGAACTCTTGGATGGAAAAAAGATTGAGACTTTGATTAATTCTATCAAAAACCATGAGAGTATTTCTAATTTGAGTATTGATTTGAAAAGTTTGTTTCATGAAAATATTGTAAGGACATTTTATTCAATGGGCTCCAAGGAGGAGATTATAAACATAATGGCAAGACTTATGGAAAAGCAGGGTTTTGTTAAGCACGAATTTTATGAAAATTTACTGGACAGGGAGGATCTTGGAACTTCGTATATAGGAGATGAAGTGGCTATACCCCATGGAAGTTATGATAAAAATATAATTAAACCTGCAATTGGAGTGGCAGTAATTAAAAATTCGGTAAAATGGGATGAAAACAACAATGTCAAAGTTGTTTTTATACTTGCGATTACATCGACTCATAAGAAATTGTTTTTGAGACTTTATAATACTATAAAAAATACACTGCTTATAGAAAAAATAAGTGGTATGAATGATAACAAAATAATAGTACAGGAAATATTGAAAACTATAATATGATAATTAACAGAAAATATCACAATAAATTAAATTTACAGGGTAATTATATAGTGAGATTTTCTATGTAAACGTATTAAATACAGGCATTTCAGGCAATATCCAACATTGGCATGTTAGTTGCTTAATTTATAATGCGAGAAATAAATTTTGAGAGGAGGATAGTTATGAGTGAAAAAATCAATGATTATTTAAAAAAAGAGTTAATAATAAACAAACTGGATGCAGATAGCCGAGAGGATATCTTTAAGGCTTCTTTCAAATTGCTTTATTCTCATGGATTTGTGAAAAAGTCTTTCTTGGATGGCTTAATAAAGAGAGAGGAAACATTTCCTACCGGCCTTAGAATAGGTAAGTATAATGTGGCCATCCCTCACACTGATTCAATTCATGTGCTGAGCCCGGCAATTTCGGTAATAACGCTAAAGAGGCCAGTTGAATTTAGATGTATGGATGGTGATGGAAAAGTATCTGCAAAAATTATATTTACAATGGCTCTCGATAAACCTCACAGTCAGGTAGTAATGCTTCAACAATTAATGTATTTGATTCAAAATCAGAGCTTGCTGGAAGAAGTTTTTGAACAAAATAGTACAGATGCCATATATGATACTTTGGCAAATACCAAAATTAATATTGGCTGATATTAAAAATAATTTCAAAAGGGGTAATGATCATGTCTAATTTAAAACAAAAGCTTGTTATTGTTGCTTGTGGTACAGGAATAGCTACTTCTACCGTGGTTTGCGAGAAAGTTCAAAAATTGATTCAGGACAATTCATTGAATGCCAGAATTATTCAATGTAAAATATCCGAAGTACCGGGATATGAAGAAGAGGCGACTGTACTTGTAACTACAACCATAGTTCCAAGAAAGTATAAAATGCCTGTGATAAAGGCAATGAATTATCTTACAAATATAAATACAGAAAAGATTGACAAAGAGATTATAGATATATTGAAAGAATAAAAAACACATAAGTTATCTTCCTAAAAACATTCGATAACTTATGCAAAAATATTATTAAACAAACTAATTATAGCACATATAACAAACAATATTGTAGAGTTTTATTTTTTATAGAAAAGGGGGAAAAATATGTTATTATCGGCAGTGAAATATATTATAAACTTGGGACCTACGGTTATGTTGCCTATAATACTTACTATAATAGGATTAATATTTGGGCAGGGTATAAAAAAGGCGTTTAAATCAGGAATAACTATAGGTATTGGATTTGTTGGAATAAATTTAGTAATTGGATTACTTACAGGGTCAGGCGGACTTGGAGAAGCAGCTCAGAAAATGGTAGCAAATTTTGGATTGCATTTAAATATTATAGATGTAGGATGGCCGGCAGCGGCTGCAATAGCATGGGCATCACCGATAGCGGCTATTATGATACCAATTGCCATGCTTGTTAATTTGGGAATGCTTGTTACGAAACTTACAGATGTACTTGATGTAGATATATGGAATTACTGGCATTTTACAGCTGCAGGTGCTACAGTATATGTTTTAACCGGCGGTAACTGGATATTTTCAATTATAGCTGCAATACTATATGAAATAGCAGTCCTTAAGATTGCTGATAAAACGGCTCCAATGGTTCAAGACTTTTTTGGTCTTGAAGGGGTTTCACTTCCAACAGGATCTGCAGCTGCATGTGGACTTATAGGAATACCTATAGTTAAGCTGGTTTCAAAAATTCCTGGAATTACAAAACTTCATGCTGATCCGGAAAGCATTCAGAAGAAGTTTGGAGTGTTTGGCGAACCGATGATGCTTGGATTGATACTTGGAATAATAATAGGAGCTTTGGCGGGCTATGATGTTGGTGGTATTTTCAAAATGGGTATTCAAATGGGTGCTGTTATGATGCTTATGCCTCGTATGGTAAAGATACTTATGGAGGGATTAATACCTTTGTCAGAATCGGTTAAAAATTTCTTGCAAAAGAGGAATCTTGGTGAAAACAGAAACATAACTATAGGCTTAGATGCGGCTGTTTCAGTTGGACATCCAGCAGTTATGGCTACAGCACTTGTCCTTGTACCGATAACTATATTTTTAGCTGTTATTTTGCCTGGAAATCAGGTACTTCCATTTGGTGACCTTGCAACAATATGTTTTTATGTTTCATTTATAGTAGGATCTGCAAGAGGAAATATAATTCACTCTGTTATATCAGGGACTATAGTTATGGCTTTTGTACTTCTGATGGCTACTAATATAGCACCATTCCATACAATGATGGCACAACAGGCACATTTTACAATGCCAAAAGGAACTTCTACAATTTCAAGCTTGGATCTCGGTGGAAATTTCTTAAACTGGATAATAATAAAAATATTTCAATTAATATAAAATACATGGAGGTAATATTATGAAAATTGTAACAGTTGTTGGATCAGGTCAAATGGCGTCGGCATTATCATTCCCTGCAGTTGAAAATGGGAATACGGTTAGGCTTGTTGGGACTCCACTTGACAGAGATATAATAAACGAAGCAAAATCTACAGGATTTCACAAAACATTGAAACGCCAGCTTCATAAAAGTGGAATTGAATATTATCAAATTGAAGATGTAAAAAAGGCTATATCTGGAGCTGATGTTGTGATATGTGGAGTTAGTAGCTTTGGAGTCGACTGGTTTGCAGATAATATATTACCTTTGATACCTGAAACTACGCCAATGCTTTCCATAACAAAGGGAATGATTGATATGGAAGATGGGACATTGATTAGTTATCCGCAGTATTTCGAGAGTAAGCTTAAGGGTAAAAAACTTTCGATAAATGCAGTTGGAGGGCCATGTACAAGCTATGAACTTGCAGATAAAGACCATTCAATGGTTACATTCTGCGGAAAGAATATGGATACGCTTGAAATGCTTAAAGGCATATTTGAAACATCATACTATCATATCAGTTTGTCCAATGATGTGCTTGGAGTGGAATGCGCTGTTGCACTCAAAAATGCCTATGCACTTGGTGTTTCACTGTCAATAGGTATGGCAGTTGGAAAAGACGGTACTGGAATAGAACATTATAATTCACAGGCTGGACTTTTCGGCCAAGGGGTAAAAGAAATGAAGAGAATTTTGAAGTTAATAGGTTCAGAGGATGAAAACATAGTACTTTCGGCTGGAGATCTTTATGTAACTGTTTTTGGTGGACGTACACGTAAAATCGGCACTATGCTTGGACAGGGACTTTCAATGGAAGAGGCCATGTCAAAGTTAAAGGGTGTTACACTGGAATCCATAGTAATTGCTACACGTACGGCACGTGCTGTTAAAAAACTTGCAAAGAGAGGTATTGTGAAAATCGATGATTTTCCACTGCTTATGCATATTGACAATGTAATAAACAATGGAGCCAAGGCATCGGATATGCCCTGGGCCGATTTTGAAACAAAAACAGTAATATAGCTAACTTCTCAAAATTCAAGGAGATGATTTATGTGGAACATTTGGAGAATTTAAGCCTTGATAAGATGACGGGACTTGAATATAAGTGTCAGTGTGGAAAAACTCATGAAGTTGAAATAAACAATATAGTAGTTGGAAAAGGGATTATAGAGGAATTAAGCGATGTTATACGAGATTATTCGGGAAAAAAGATATTTATAGTAGAAGATGAAAATACATTTGAAGTTGCAGGAAAAAAAGTTGAGGAAATTCTTAAAAAGGATTTTAAGATAGATAGATATGTATTTGGATCTGAACATCTTGTGCCTGATGAAAGAACCATTGGAAGGCTTCTCATGGAGGTTCCAAAAGATGTATCGCTTATAGTTGCCGTTGGCTCTGGAACAATAAATGATATATCAAGATTTTTAAGTTATAAACTTGGAATATCATATGTAATTGTCGGAACAGCACCTTCAATGGATGGATATGCGTCAGTAGTTTCTCCGCTTGTATGCGACAATGTAAAAATTACTTATGATGCAATTTACCCTAGAGCCATTGTGTGCGATATAGATATTATGAAAGATGCACCTATGCAGATGCTTCAGGCGGGACTTGGAGATATACTTGGAAAGTATACAGCACTTGCAGACTGGAACATTGCAAGAATTTTAAATGGAGAATATTTTTGCAGTGAAGTTGAAAAACTTGTCATGAAGTCTGTAAAACAGTGTGAAAGGGTTGCTGGTGGTTTGTCTGAGAGAAAGTCCGAAACAATAAAAAGCATAACTGATGCACTTATTTTATCTGGAATTGCAATTGGAATGGTTGGAGCTTCAAGGCCTGCATCAGGTGGAGAACATCAATTGTCCCATTGCTATGAAATGATGTTTATGAACAGTGGTGAAGAACACAGGTGGCTTCATGGCAATACTGTAGGTGTAGGAGTAGGTGTTGTGGCGCATGCTTATAAATATGCAAGGAATATTGACATAAATGAAATACTTGAGAAGGGTGAGTATACTAAACTTGATAAAGACAAATGGATACAAAATATAAAAGACGTTTATACGAGAAGTGCGGATAACATTATTAAGTTTAAGATAGACAGTATAAATTTTGATGCCGACAAGAGAAGAATTCAGGCTGAAAAAATATTGAAAAAGTGGGATGAGATAAAAGCTGTATTGAGTTCAAATGTGCCTGAACCGGAAAACTTAATCAACACATTGAAAAAATGCAATGCTGTGTGGAATCCAAAGGATGTTGGAATAGATAGGGAGTTGTTTGTTAAAAGCTTTATTGCTGCTAAGGACATGAGAAAGCGATATGGAATTTTTCAATTGCTCGAGGACCTTGGAAAATTAAATGAAGCAGCTGAGAATATAGCGGATATTTATTATAGGTAAATAAAAAATAGTATGAAGAAGGAGATATCACATGCCGTATAGATCAGTGGATTCAAAAGAAAGCTCGGAAGCTATATTAAAGAAAATAAAGTGTTTTGTTTTGGATTTGGATGGTACATTTTATTTGGGGGAGAACATGTTGGAAGGGTCCAAAGAGTTTCTTGAAGAACTTGAAAATCAGAGTATATCATTTAAGTTTTTTACCAATAATTCTTCGAAAAATGCACGTATATATGTAGATAAAATAAGAAAAATGGGATATCCTGCTAAGAATGATATGATGATGATTTCAAATCAAGTGATTATAAATTACCTGAAAGAAAATATGGATGGTAAAAAGATATTTGTTTTAGGAAATGATTATCTAAAAGGTGATTTTAAAGAAGCCGGGATTGAGCTTGTTGAAGAAGACGCGGATGTGGTTGTTGTGGGATTTGATACGTCTCTTGCTTACTCGAATGTTTTAAAAGCATGTGACTTTATAAGAAATGGAGCTGATTTTCTTCAAGTTAATCCAGATTTCAATTGCCCTATAGAAAATGGTTTTATGCCGGATTGTGGTTCTATATGTGCTATGATTACTGCATCTACTGGAAAGAAACCAAAGTGTTTCGGAAAACCATCACCTCATGCATTGCAGTATATTTTAAAATATACTGGATTTAAAGAGAGCGAAATTGCTTTTATTGGAGATAGACTCTATACAGATATAGCTATTGGGAAAGATAATGATTCCACAACTATTCTTGTTTTAACAGGTGAAACAAAAATTGAAGATTTGAAGGACTCCAAAGTACAACCAAGTCTTGTTTTTCAATCTTTGGGCAGTTTAAAAGATGTAATTGAAGAAATATATAAATAACATTAAATGTTAATGTTATGTAAAAATGTATTCAATAGCCTCTCTGCATCTAAATATGTTGTAATATATTTAGGTGTGGAGAGGTGTTTTTAAATGAGAAGTCTTTTAAGCATAGATTGGGATTATTTTGTACCAACGAGAAGTGAGTGGAGTGGTTCCTATGTTGAGGACAAAAAAAATTTGATGTTTATATGGTACAAGAGGTATTTTGAAAATAAAAGGAAAGGTGTGAACATAGAAGAGTCAATAAAAACAGGAAAAGAATTCAAAAGCTTTTTTAAAATTATAAAAGGAAGATTCAAATTTGTTAAAAATTTTAAAATGTATGTTTCTGATTCACATAAGTTTTCCTATGAAATAGCCAAAGTCAACAGATGTATAAATGTTATAAATTTTGATGCACATTCAGATCTTGGATATGGAGGTTTGAAGTCTCTTGAATTTGAGGTTAATTGTGCAAATTGGTTTGGAAAACTTTTTAAGGATAATATAATAAAAAGTGGAAGCATAGTATACAGTCCTTATACTATGGAAAATAAGAATGAATTTTATGATATAAACGATAAATTCAATATAGACTATATAAAAAGCTGTAATATACCAGAGCTTGAGATAAGTACAGTTCATGTATGCAGATCAGGAAGTTGGACACCACCATGGCTTGATGGAGACTTTAAAAAATTTATACAGAAGTTTAGTAGGCCCTATAAGATTTTTGATTGTCCAAAAAGGATATGGTGTCCTGACAAGCTTACTCTTTCGGACAAGCTATATATGTGGCTTTAAACTGGAAAATATTCTTGATATGGAAAGCAGTGCGGCAAATATGCAAAATGATGCTGCAGTCAAATATACTATTTTCATTGAATATATAAAAATATCAGGCCTGTTTGTTATGAAGCCAGTTACTTTATATCCTATTTTGGCACTCATTCTGTTATATAGAAGAACTACGGAAAAGCTTGTTCCAAAAACCATTCCCATATTTCTGACAAGCGCGTTTATACTTCCAGCTATACCCATGTTTTTGGGGGATACAAGAGACATTATAATAGAATTATTGGGTGATTGGAATAATCCATTGCCTATACCGAGAATTGCTACACCAAGTATTATATTGAAATAGCCGGAGCTGATATTTAAAAATGATAGTATAACCAAGCCTACGGCAGTAGTGACTAAACCTATGAAGGTAGGAAGTTCACCGCCTGTAATATCTGAGATATAACCGCTTATAGGCGCCACTATTCCTGCGAATATAGGAAAGACGACCATTAAGATTCCAGCTTTGGATGGAGAAATACCCATTGCATACTGAAGATAAAAAGGATATATTATATTGTTGCAGAATATTACAGTAAATGATATGAATGCGCACAGGAGGCTTATATCGAACAACCTGTTTTTAAATATTGAGAACTCGATCATAGGTTTTTTAACTTTTCTTTCAATAAAGTAAAATAAGGTTATTGAAACTATTGAAACTATAAAAGAAAATATTATATAAGGATTATTCCATCCAGATTTTTCACCACTTGATAGAGACCAGAAGATGCATATTACAAATATCATGAATGAAATAGATCCTTTGATGTCAAGGTCCTTTATAGATCCTTTGTTCATATCTTTTGGAAGATATTTTATTCCAAGTGCAAATGCAATTATTCCAATTGGAATATTTATTAAAAATATGGACTGCCAGCTGAAAAACTGAACAAGAACTCCTCCTATTGGAGGGCCGAGCATTGTTCCTATAGCTACGGTTGAACCCGAAAGTCCAAGGGCTTTGCCGCGTTCATTTGCAGGAAATGTATCTGCGATTATTCCCTGGTTTGACGACATTATCATAGATGCACCTATTCCCTGTATTATCCTTGATGCTATTAAGAATTGAACGGTATGTGACAGTGAACACATGAGTGAGCCAAATGAGAAAATTATGAAACCTCGGTGAAACACCTTTGCTTTTCCAATGAGATCGCCAATTCGTCCAAACATTAAAATAAGAGATGATATTACTATAAGATAGCTTGTAACTACCCATTGTATTGTATCTATTTGTGCAGACAATTTTGTAGCCATATCTGGAAGTGCAACATTTACGATACTGGCATCTATTGTGGAAACAAGAGGACCAAGTAGAACAACAAATAGTATTTTCCATTTATTTTTATTCTCATATTCAGTCATAGAACTATAATTCCTTCCTATATAAATTCCATAAATTACATTCTAATTTAAATAATTCATGGTGTCAAATGGACACTTTATATAATATAATTTTATGTGAGGAGATGATACTGTTGAAAATTGCAGTTATTTCTGATGTGCACGGTAATCTTGAAGCACTACAGAGTGCACTTTCAGATATAGATGACAAAAAGATTGATACTATAGTGTGTCTTGGAGATCTTGTAGGATACGGACCTTTTCCAAATCAGGTGGTAGAGCTTATAAGATCGAGAGCTATAATTAACATACTTGGAAATTATGATGCTGCTGTTCTTGAAGAAAAATTTAATTATATAAGGGACAATGAGGTAAATAAATTTTGTATGCCCTGGGCCGTAAGGGAACTTAAAGACAACAATAGGAAGTACCTTGAAACTGTTCCACGAAATATAGTTTTTGAATTCCAAAATAAAAAAATAAGATTTGTCCATGGAAGCACGAGAAAAATAAATGAATATCTTCCGGAAGACTCGAAAAATGCAGAAGAAGTTATGGAGTCGCTTGATGAGGATATTCTTTTTTGCGGACACACCCATATACCTTATATAAAAAAGTATGGAGAAAAGGTTCTATGTAATGACGGCAGTGTGGGAAAACCCAAAATAGGAAGGCCAAATGGAACTTATATTATAGTAGATGTGCTTAAAGATAAAGTTTCAAGTCAGATTATAGAATTTCAGTATGATTACAAAAAAACCGTTCAGGCAATGAAGGAAAAACACATACATACATCCTGTATAAAAAATATACTTTCCGGCATTGAATAAAGGCATTAATTATGATAGAAAATTTTTGTATTAAGAGTTCCAAAAACATTAATATAAGAGGCGTATTGAATATACCTGAAACTAAAAGAAAAAAACCTCCATGTATAATTTACTGTCACGGTTTTATGGGAAACAGAATAGAGCATAATTTTATGTTTGTAAGGATAGAGAAGGCGGTGTCTGGTCTTGGAATTGCATCTGTAAGGTTTGATTTTTCGGGAAGCGGAGAAAGTGGTGGAAATTTCGAAGATACAACAATATCTTCTGAAATAGATGATCTTCAATGTGTTTTCAAGTTTATAAGGAGCAAGAATATAATTGACGTTTCTAATATAAGTGTTCTTGGATACAGCATGGGGGGAGCAGTTTCAATAGCTTTTTCAAGCAAGGCACGAAAAGTTATAAAAAGCACAATCCTTATAAGTCCTGCAGTAAATATTTATAATGTATTGGCTTCAGGAGAATTCAGAAACCAATCTATTATATTTGAAAGCCTTAAAGTCAAAAAAAGTGTGCTTGATGATGTGTCAAACTATGATTTTTACAGTTGCGCAAAACATATTAAGGGTGCAGTGCTTATTACTCATGGCACAGATGATCTATCAGTTAAATCAGAGTATTCAAGAAAACTTTATGAAAAGGTCACTGGAAATGTGTATTTAAAACTTATAGAAGGGGCCTCTCACGGATATGATACACCGGAGAGTATGTCAAAGCTTGTAGGGGCCATATGTGATTTTTCAAAAAAAGAAATATTAAAGGTACAGGACTAGCCTGCACCTTTAATATTTTATTTTGTGTAGAATTTTTTTATGGCATTGCACACAATATCTACTTCTTCTTCAGTTATTTCAGGATATATTGGAAGTGCAAGAACCTTTTTGCACATTTTTTCGGCTACAGGGAAGTCTCCTTCTTTGTATCCAAGATAGCTGAAACATTTTTGAAGATGAAGAGGCATTGGATAGTATATGCTTGAGCCTATTTCATTTTCCTTTAGATATGATGCAAGTTCATCACGTTTCTCGGCTTCTATGTTGAATACATAATATACTGATTTTTGATCTCCCTTTGTTATAGGGAGTTTTATGTACTCGCAGTCACTTAGTCTTTCTTTGTACCAGTTTGCGGCTCTTTCTCTGTTTTTTATGGCGTCATCTATATACT
Organism: Clostridium pabulibutyricum; assembly: GCF_058242705.1. Lineage (NCBI taxonomy): Bacteria > Bacillati > Bacillota > Clostridia > Eubacteriales > Clostridiaceae > Clostridium > Clostridium pabulibutyricum. The sequence goes on along the minus strand of NZ_JBZAYZ010000002.1, from coordinate 362,304 downwards.
TAAGTTTTACAAGAAGTATGGCAGCTTGCATTGTGTCAAGTCTTGAATTGTAGCCGATATAGTCATAGTGATATTTTTTTGAGGCGCCGTGAACTCTGAACATTTTTGCAAGTTTTCCAAGTTCGTCGTCATTTGTAACTATCATTCCGGAATCCCCGTAACCTCCAAGGGTTTTAGTTGGGAAGAAGGAAAATACTCCTATGTCTCCTACAGTCCCAGAATGTTTGTACTTAGAAGAGTTTCCTTTCCATCTCATACCAAAAGCTTCTGCAGCATCTTCAAGGACTCTTATGTTGTGAGTTTTGGAAACTTCCATTATTTTGTCCATGTCTGCCATTTGTGAAAAAAGATGTATTGGAAGTATGCCCTTTGTCTTGTCTGTTATTTTATCTTCTATTTTATTTGCATCTATATTGAAGGTATCTTCATCAATATCTACAAAAACAGGTTTTGCATTGTGCTTTGCAAGACAGGATGCAGATGCAAGAAAAGTAAATGGGGATGTAATTACTTCTGCACCGTCTTTAAAACCAAGTATGTCTGATGCGATTACAAGGGCATCAGTACCTGAGGACACACCTATGGCATATTTTGCACCGGTATATTTTTTTATTTCTTCTTCAAGCTCGGATACTTCATGTCCAAGTATGAAATTTCCGCTTTCTATTACTTTTGATATTGCACTGTCAAATTCTTTCTTTTTGGCATGATATTCTCTCTGGGGAGTATAAAAATTTACTTTCATAATGATCACCTTTCGCTTTTACATTTTTAAAGACTAGTTTATTTTACTCTCAACGATCTGTATTAGGTTTTCAATTACATATGCAGCATCCTCTTCTGACAAAGTGGAGTAAAGAGGAAGGGTTATTTCGCTTGCATATTGTGCATAGGCATTTGGATAATCTTCTATGGAATATCCAAGATTTTTGTATGCAGTAAACATTGGAAGAGGTGTAAAATGTACATTTGTAGCGATGTCCCTTTCTGCCATGTCTTGTATAATTTCATTTCTTGTCTCTTCTGAAATTCCTTTTATTCTAAGTGGATACAGGTGGTAGGACGTAGTTTTCACATCATCCTTTTCAAAAGGAATTATAGCCCATTCCTTGTTTTTTAATGCATTTGTATATACGTCGAATGCAGCTTTTCGTAATTTTAGCATATCTTCATATCTTGAAAGCTGTACAAGACCTATAGCCGCATTTATATCTGTCATATTGCATTTGTATCCAGGATATACTATATCGTATTTCCATGCGCCTGCTTTCATTTTAGAAAGGGCATCCTTTGATTGACCGTGCAGTGACATCAGCTTAAGGGTTTTTGAGAGGTCTGCCTTTCCCTTTAGATTATTGTCGTTGAAAGTTACAGCACCACCTTCTGCTGTTGTAAGATTTTTTACTGCGTGAAATGAAAATACATGGGCGTCAAGCTGTGCACCTACTTTTTCATTTTTGTAGCTTGCACCGAGGGCATGGGCAGAGTCAGATACAAGAATTATATCTTCACGCTTCTTTGCCTTTAAGACTTCTCTAAGTGCAGAATAATCTACAGGTACACCTGCAAAGTCAACTGTATATATGGCTTTTGTATTTGGCTTTATTGCGTCTGCCAGTTTTTCTATATCAATTAGAAAACTGTCTTTTTTTACATCGACAAAGGTTGGTTTTATTCCTCTGTGTACGGAAACACTTGCAGTTGACGTGTATGTATATGGAGTTGTTATTACATCGTCACCTTGTTTTATATCAAATACCTGAAGTATAAGTTCCAATCCGGCAGTGGCGTTTCCTACTGTAATTGCGTGATTTGCACAGCAGTATTCCGCAAGAGCTTTTTCAAATTCTGCGGTCTTAGGACCTGTAGTTATCCAGCCTGACTTTAATACCTCAACTACAGCGTCTATTTCACTTTGAGTTATATCTGGTGGAGAAAAAGTAATTTTTTTATTCATTTTGTTCAAGTCCCTTCTTTTATTTATAATCAATTTATATTTTTTTGCTTTTAAAAAATCCTGTGTCTTTAGTTATGTAAATGTAACCATTTTTTATTATTTCAGAATGCAGAAGATCTGTCAATTTTTCAAGTTCTTCTCTGCTGAAAAGATTTTTTTTGTTCCCCGGCATAGAAAATATGTAATCTATAAGAGGGGATTCCTCTGTAAGTTTCAAGCTGTCTTCATATCTTACAAGTTCAATTTTCTTAAACCATTTTGAAAGCTTTTCCCTCCCACCTTCAAGTTGAAATTTTTCTGTAAGATTCCAGCTGTCTGCAGTAAGCTTTTTTGATCCAAAGCGTGAAATTATATCACGCATTTCCATCATATGGTTTGTGCCTACAGTGGAAGCGTAGAATATTCCATTTGGTTTTAAAACCCTTTGTATTTCAGAAAAAGCGCGATCAATGTCAGATACGTGGTATAGCATATTGTTTGCTATGACACCATCAAAAGAGCTGTCTTTAAAAGGAATTTTTTGTGCATCTGTTATTTTGAACTTGAATCTTCCAATGTTTTCTTTTAAATTGGTTTTGGCATCATTTAACATACCTTCTGAAAAGTCAGTCAGGGTAATGTCCCAGGAGTTTGGAATTCTAGATGCGTTTTTTTGCCAGAGTTTACCTGTGCCGCAGCCAAGTTCAAGGACCCTGGCATTTTCTTTGAAGTCAAGTTGTTCAAAGAACCACTTCATCCAGCCTTTGCTGTTGGTGCTGAACATTTCATGAAGCTTTATCCTGGCGTTTAAATTTGAGGCGGTTTCATACTGTTCCATCCATTTTTGATCTATGTTTATGAGACTGATTATATTTATAAATTTATCCCAATTTAAAGAATTTGAAGAGTCCAGCATTTTTATAGCCTCATCAATTGATTTTATAATTGATTCTATATGATAGACTTTTTCCTTCATGATTTCACGCTGAATTCCAAGGGATTTTTTAATATCCTGTTCAGTATCGTAGTCCATTATTTTGGATATTTCTTTCAGGGAAAGGCCTATGAACTTTAATGTAAGTATTTTCTGAAGCCTTCCAAAATCGGATTTATTGTAGAATCTTTTACCGGTACTATTATATTTTGAAGGCTTTAAAAGATCTATTTTATCGTAGTATCTTAAAGTTCTTATTGTAATATTGGCTTTTTTTGCAAATTCACCTATACTGAAAAAAGAATCGTCGTACATAGATATATCCACCTCTGGTTTAAAAACTTTTAACTGCCTGCCAGATTATATTATCACATTACGTTACGTCATGTGCAATAGTTTAATTTAGATTTGTATTAAGCGGATTGTTAATGAAACGGCAAAAAAACGGCAAAAATTCATTTATTGATAACATTTTGATAATTTAAAAAGACATGATAATCATCTTGTTGTTAGATTTTTAGGAACTCCGTATTTATATAAGACTTTGTCAGAAAATAATCAGCATGAATTGACAGGCTAAGTTTTATTCAAAGAAGATTTTTTATAAAATTACAGCCAATAAATGCAATTTCGCGGGATCATGGCAATATGACTTCGAGTTAGTTATGAGACAAAGTATATAAAAACATTAAATTGGTTGTAGGTTTGTAAGAAAGTGAATCTACAACCAATAAACTTATCTATAATCATTACTTACTTTTATAACATCAACACCCTTTGCTTTAAAATCTCTAACATCACTTTCCTTTATATCGGAATCGGTTATAAGATAAGATATTTCATCTATGTCACCACTTGAAAAATTATGATGCCGTCCTACTTTGCTGCTGTCGGCCAGTACATATACAGGACCGCTGCAGCGATTTATCATCTCATGATTGACCAGCGTTTCCTGAAGAACCGATGTACTTATTCCTGAATCACAGGCAATTCCGCTTACACCCAAGAAACACTTGTCAGCTGTTATTTTTGAAAGAATATACACTGCAAACTCGCCAATTAAGGACTGCTTCCTTTCGTAGACCTGACCTCCAGTTAAAACAAGATCAATATTGGGTCCTATAGTTGATTGGAGTGATTTGCCGTTATTTGTAACTACGTAAACCCTCTTGTCATCAAGGTAATCCAATATTAAAAGTGCGGTTGAACTGGAGTTTATGAAAATTGTATCCCCATCATCTATTAAACTGGCTGCATGTTTTGCAATGGCCTGCTTTTTTTCAATAAGTGATGAAGTAAGGGTTATATCATCCAGATTTATATTACTTATATTGTCGGAATTGGTTGCCAGTTTCGCACCACCATAATATCTAATTATAAGACCCTTGTCATCCAGCACTTGAAGGTCTCTCCTTAAAGTAAGAGGTGATATATTTAGTTTTTTGGCGAGTTCCTTATTGTCAATTTTTTTGTGCTCAGCTATGTAATCAAGTATTCTGCTTCTTCTTTTAGATACTATACTCTGAGTATGTTTTTTCATTTTTATCACTTCTCTTTTCATATTATATATTTCAAAAACAGTATTTATAGTTTAAATTAATAGCTATTATTGTATGACTAAGATAATTATAATATAAACGTTCAATAAATTCAATATAAACAATCAAAAAATAAAAAACTATGATTATTTAAATGAATTACATTGAACTTTTTGAATAATAGATGTATTATAATAACATAAACAAGCAAAATAATCCAAATAACAAATCATTATGCTCAAAAATCAAAAGCTAATGAATGATTAAGCTAAAATAACATTCAAAAAATGCGGATATTATATTTATGGAGGAGATATTTATATGTCTAAGGTAGAAGAAATTACAAGAGAAAAATGGATACTGAAAACTTTTCCGGAGTGGGGAACATGGTTAAATGAGGAAATACAAGAAGAGGTAGTTAAGCCGGGAACATTTTCAATGTGGTGGCTGGGCTGCACGGGAATATGGGTAAAGTCAGAGAAAAGCACCAATATATGTATTGATTTTTGGTGTGGAAGTGGAAAGAATACAAAAGCTAATAAATTTATAAAACCACAACATCAAATGGCTAGAATGTGTGGAGGTAAAAAACTTCAGCCGAATTTAAGAGTTGCACCGTTTGTATTGGATCCATTTGGTATTAAAGAAATCGATGCGGTTTTGGCAACACATGATCACAATGATCACATTGATGTAAATGTTGCAGCAGCCGTCATTCAAAATTGTGATCCAAGTGTTCCTTTTATAGGACCCGAGGCATGTGTTAATAAATGGATAGGGTGGGGAGTACCTAAAGAAAGATGTGTGGTCGTTAAACCAGGTGACACAGTTAAAATAAAGGATATAGAGATAGTTGCATTGGAATCCTTTGATAGAACAGCACTTATTACAGAGCCGCCAATGGGTGATATAAGAGGAAAGATGCCGGTTGACATGGACATAAAAGCCGTCAATTATCTGATTAAGACTTCAGGTGGAAATCTTTATCACAGTGGAGATTCACATTATTCAAATTATTATGCTAAACATGGAAACGATTATGAAATTGATGTAGCACTGGGTTCATATGGAGAAAACCCAAGAGGAATAACAGACAAGATGACATCTGTGGATATTTTGAGAATGGCGGAATCATTAAATACAAAGGTAGTAATTCCATTTCATCATGATATTTGGTCAAATTTTCAAGCAGATACTAAAGAAATATTAGAATTGTTTGATATGAGGAAAGACAGATTGCAGTATAAATTTCATCCATTTATATGGCAGGTTGGTGGAAAATTTACATTTCCAGATGATGCTGCAAAGAGAGAATATCATTATCCAAGAGGCTTCGATGATTGTTTCTCTGTAGATATAAATACGCCTTATAAATCATTTTTATAAATCTACATAGAAGTTAAAGTTATGGATATAGGGAATGGAAGATATTTTAATACTACAAGCACTTGCAGAAAAGATAATAAAGCTCTATTTCCATAACTAAAAATAATAGGGAGGGAAATTATGTTAAAAGAATTGATTGACAATGGAAGATACTCATTTCACGATGAATTTGACACATGGGAAGATGCTATTGAAGCATCTTGTAAACCTTTAATAAATGATGGCTCGATTGACCACAATTATGTGGATTCAATAATATCAAATGTAAAAAAATACGGACCATATATAGTTATAGCACCGAATATATGTATACCTCATGCTCAGGAGGGAGCGGTAGGAGTCAATAAAACGGCTGTGTGTTTTATGAGAACCAAAAAATCAGTGCATTTTAGTGATGATCCAGAACAGGATGCAAAAATATTTTTTGTACTGGCATCAACAGACAGCAATATACATTTACAAAATCTATCTAATTTAGTGTCACTCATAGAAGATGAGTCAGTTGTTGAAAAATTAATTCAGGCTGAGTCGGTAGAGGATTTAAAGGCAATATTATAATACAAAAACAAAATACAAGGAGGAATTAAAATGCAAATATTATTGGATATATGGAAGTTTTTCCAGGTAAACATTTTGACTAATCCAGCATTTTTTATAGGTTTTATAGTACTTATAGGTTATATGCTGTTGAAACGCCCGATTTACGAGGCAATAGCAGGTTTTATAAAGGCAACTGTAGGTTATTTGATTTTAAACGTAGCGTCTGGTGGACTTGTAAGTAATTTTAGGCCTATACTTGCAGGGCTTAAAGATCGTTTTAATTTGACAGCTGCAGTTATCGATCCATATTTTGGACAAACAGCAGCTCAGGCAGCTGTTGAAAGTATTGGAAGATCATTTTCACTTATGATGATAGTACTTTTAATAGCATTTATTTTCAATATAATATTAGTATTATTTAGAAAAGTAACTAAAATAAGAACGCTGTTTATTACTGGTCACATAATGGTACAGCAGTCTTCAACAGCTTTGTGGCTTGTATTGTTTTGTTTCCCAAACATAATTGATACAAAAGCGGTTATAATGCTTGGATTGCTGCTTGGTACTTATTGGGCAGTTGCAACAAATCTTACAGTAGAAGCAACTCAAGAGCTAACTGAGGGTGGAGGATTCGCTGTAGGCCATCAGCAGATGTTTGGAATTTGGATTACAGATAAAATTTCAGGAAAAATAGGCAACAAGGAAAAGTCTATTGAACATCTTGAATTGCCTGGATTTCTATCGATATTTAGTGACAATGTAGTTGCAACAGGTATATTAATGACGTTATTCTTTGGAATAATAATGGGAATACTTGGACCTGATTTATTACATAAGATAGATAAGACTGGATTTGCTGTAGACAGAAATTTTGCTTTTTATATTTTGGAGAAATCACTGGACTTTGCAGTATATCTCAGTATATTGCAGCTTGGTGTAAAAATGTTTGTTGGAGAACTTACTGAATCTTTCCAGGGTATCTCAAACAAGATTTTGCCAGGATCAATGCCTGCGGTGGATTGTGCGGCAACATATGGATTTGGACATCCTAATGCAGTAACAATAGGATTTTTGTTTGGAGCACTCGGACAATTCCTATCAATTATTGGACTTATAATATTTCACAGTCCGGTACTTATAATTTCGGGTTTCGTACCATTATTCTTTGATAACGCAACTTTTGCAGTATATGCAAATAAAAAAGGTGGATTGAGAGCGGCTTGTATAATTCCTTTTGTTTCAGGAATAATTCAAGTTTTAGGTGGAGGTTTTGCGGCATATTATTTTGGATTGTCAAAATTCGGAGGATGGCATGGGAACTTTGACTTTGATACAGTCTGGCCGGTGATTGGCTTGATTATGAATAATCTCAAATATGTAGGAGTTGGAATTGTAATTGTAGCAATGCTTGTAATACCGCAAATCCAGTATATAAAGAATAAAAAGGGATATTTCAAAATAGCAGAGGATTATGATGAGTATGTAAGTGAAATAAAAAAATGATTATAAATTAGAAGGATGTGTGTGTAAATGTTAAAGATAATAGCAGCTTGTGGAAGTGGAATGGGTTCAAGTCAAATAATAAAAATGAAGATAAGCAAGGTCTTTAAAAAGCTTGGAATAGATGTATCAATTCAGCACAACAGTGTAGGAGAAGCCAAGAGCCAGGCATCTAATTTTGATGTAGTATTTTGCTCGGAGGTGCTGACTTCAAATTTTAAAAGAGCCGAAGAGGCAGGGACTATAGTAGTTGGACTTAAGAATGTTTTATCGGAAAAAGAAATAGAGCAGAAGATTTTAGATAAGGTAGTCAATAAAAGCAAGTAGTGCAATGACTGATTGAGGTGAAGATGATATGAAAATTACAAAGAAACATTTGGATGAAATGTATCGTGCATATGCAGCAAGTACCATGGAGATTAATGGAGAACTAAATATTTTAATTGCCTCCGAAGAAAAAGGAGATCCATGCTATGCATACAGTGGAAAAAATTTTAATTGCCGCCATACAGTATGGGAAAATGGTGGGGGATGTATGTCAATAATTCCTATACCAGGCTGTACAAATGAATTTCTTGCTGTTCGTGATTTTTATCTAAAAGAGAGTCCAAGCAATTCACGTTTGGTCTGGGGACATTTGGAGAATGGAGAGTGGATTATTGAAAATGTTGTAAAACTTCCATATTTGCATCGTTTTGATATATTTGACTTGGATGGAGAATTGTATTTTATAGGAGCTACTATAGCTGACGAAAAATCTTGTAAAGATGACTGGAGTCATCCTGGAACAATATACTATGCAAAGCTGCCGGAGGTATTAACTGATGGATTGGAACTTAGAGTATTGAAAAAAGGTTTGTTTAAAAATCATGGATATACCCGCCATATGGTTTGTGGCAAGCCAAGGGGAACTTTTGGATGTGAAGAAGGAGTATTTGAAGTCATACCAAATAAGAATGGAAATTGGGAAGTAAATAAACTTTTGAATGGTAAAATGGGTGAAGTTGCATGGTGTGACTTGGACGGCGACGGTCAGGATGAATTAATGACGATTGAGCCTTTTCACGGCAATTCAATGAAAATTTACAAGCTTGTTGATGGAAAATATACCGAAATTTATAAATATCCATATAAAGTTGATTTTGCACACACATTAATTGGGACAACTCTATGCGGAGTGCCGAGTTTTGTAGGTGGTGTAAGACGTTTAGATTCCGAACTGTTTTATATACAATGGGTCGATGGAAAATGTAAGGAAACAATTATAGAAAAAGGTGTAGGGCCGGCCAATGTATCAGTTGTAAATTTGAAAGAGTGTGATTTGATTGTTTCAGCCAACCACACTAAAAATGAAGCGGCAGTATATGTAGTCACAAATTAGCAATTATATTATAAGTTTTAGGCATGGCATTAAATCTCCATGTTTAAAACTTATATTGTTCTATCGAGTACAATACAAAGTTCATAATGATATGGAGGAAGATTGATGTTAGAGGAATTAAAAAAGAAAGTTTATGAGGCAAACATGCTTTTGCCTAAATATAATCTTGTTACTTTTACGTGGGGTAATGTTTCGGCGGTAGACAGAAATGAGGGGCTGTTTGTAATTAAGCCATCCGGAGTTGAGTATAGTTCGTTGGAACCGGAAGACATGGTTGTAGTTGATTTAAGTGGAAAGGTAGTAGAAGGAAAATATAGGCCATCATCTGATACACCAACTCATATGAAGCTGTACAATGATTTCGCTAATATAGGAGGGATTGTCCATACGCACTCAAGATATGCGACTATATTTGCACAAGCAGGTAGGGGAATTGTTCCATATGGAACTACTCATGCGGATTATTTTTACAATGAGATACCTTGCACTAGAAATATGAGTACAGAGGAAATAAATAATGATTATGAATACAATACAGGTGCTGTAATTACAGAGACCTTCAAGGATTTGAATCCTACCTACGTACCAGGTGTATTGGTTAAAAATCACGGCCCATTTTCATGGGGAACAACTGTACTTGAAGCCGTTCACAATGCAGTTGTTTTAGAAGAGGTGGCAATGATGGCACTGAATACGGAGCTTTTATGCAAAAACAACTTAGAAAAAATGCCTCAAGCTTTAATGCAAAAGCATTTTATGAGAAAGCATGGTTCAAACGCTTATTATGGTCAAAAGTAGGAAGGTGAGAGTGTGAAAAAATATACATTGGGATTATATGAGAAGTCCATGCCAAACTATTTAACCTGGGAGGAAAAACTTAATTGTGCGAGAGAATGTGGATTTGATACTATTGAAATAAGTATAGACGAAACTGAAGAAAAATTATCAAGATTGTATATGTCAAAAGGTGATAGAAAAGCTATTGTTGAATTAATGTTCAAATGCGGTGTCGAGATTAGAACCATGTGTCTTAGTGGACACAGAAAATATCCGCTTGGAAGTATGAACTATGAAATACGAAAAAAGGGAATGGATATTATGAAGAGGGCGATTGAACTTGCAGATGATCTAGGAATAATGATAATTCAATTGGCTGGATATGATGTTTATTATGAAGAAGGAAATGAGCAGACAAGAAAGTATTTTGAGGAAAACCTGAAAAAATCCGTGGAGATGGCTTCAAGCAAGGGAGTGATTCTTGCCTTTGAAACAATGGAAACGGAGTTTATGAACACCGTTGAAAAAGCTATGGAATTTGTTAAATTGATTGATTCACCATATCTTCAAATTTATCCTGATTGTGGAAATATAACCAATGCAGCTTTTAAATACGGCAGCAATATAATAGAAGATTTTTCGAAAGGGAAAGGGCATATCGCAGCTGTTCACCTGAAAGAAACAGTTCCGGGAAAATTCAGAGAAATTGCATTTGGCACAGGACATGTGAACTTTGAAAAAATAATAAAAAAGTCATGGGAGCTTGGGGTGAGAAAGTTTACTGCCGAGTTCTGGTATACAGGCAACGAAAATTGGAAGGATATAATTAAAAGTACAAAAACATTTATGGATGAAAAATTCCAAAGAGCTTTGAGCTGAAGTTAAATGTAAAAAACTATTGACATTTTCCACAACAATTATTAAGATATAAATGTAAAAACATTTTTACATTTATATCTTGAGGGATAATTGAGAGGGGATGATTGCTGTGAGAAAAATGGATGAAATGGAAATGAGTGTTAACTTAAGAGCTATAAAATGTGCATGGTTTTATACAATAATATTTTTAACGGTTTGGCTTATATATAATTTTATTCAGACAGGGGATACTGGAGTACCCGGTTTCTTGTTGGTAACACAAAATTTAGTATTATTTGCAGTGGAATTTTTTTTGAAACGGAAGCTTGGTAGAGATGAAAAATAATATAAAAATTTTGAGAAAACAACTGGGACTCAGACAAGAAGATGTAGCGCATTTTTTAAATGTAACAAGACAAACCATAAATGCCATTGAAAATAATAGATATAATCCAACATTGGAATTAGCTATGAAGCTGGCTAAATTGTTAAATACTACAGTAGATGAATTATTTACGCTTGATGACTAAATCTTTTGATATAATGTGTATGAAATTAATTATTGTTGATAATTGCTTTTATAATTTGTATAATATAAATGTTCACGTTAACAACAGCTAAATATCAGTAATGTGTACGTTAACAATAATTAATATGGAGATGATTGAAGTGCCAACTTGTAAAATTGAAGATGCATACGTAAAGAATATTGAGTGGAAGGGACACACTGCAGTTGAATTTTCAGCAGGAGGATATGAAGCAATCATGGTACCTGAAGTGGGTGCCAACATTGTAAAATTGAAAAACACTATAAAAAATGTAAATGTATTAAGAGAACCGGAGGAAAATTTGGAGTTTGACAAATTTAAGGAAAGACCTCAAATATATGGACTTCCAGTATTATTTCCTCCCAACAGGATAGAGGATGGAACTTTTAAAGTAGGAGATAAAATTTATAAATTCCCAATAAACGAGCCTAATAGAAATAACTATCTGCATGGATTTATAAAAAATGAAGCATGGGAAATAACAAAAAGAGAGGTTGTTTCAAATAGTGAAGTCCAAGTTGATGCAATCTTTAGTTTTACAAAGCAGCATGATTTCTACAAATATTTTCCACATGAATTTAAATTTAAATTATCTTATAATCTTTCAAGCCAAGGACTGAAACAAACTGCAAGCCTCACAAATTTAAGCGATGAAAAGATGCCTGTAGGTATAGGATATCATTCTGCTTTCAATGTGCCCTTCGATGATAATAAAAATGATGAGGATTTTAAGGTTATAGCTTCAATAGATAAAAGATGGGAACAAGATAAGAGAAATTTGCCAACAGGTAATATTTTGGATCTTACAGATGAAGAAAAGAAGATGTTAAATAAGGGAATGTCTGTTTCAGGAAGTCCTATAGAAACACATTATACACTTAAACACATGAAATTTTGCAATGGGGATTTTAAAGGGGCAGCAATTGAGGACAAGTCTAATAAACTAAGAGTTGTCTATGAAATGGGTGATAAGTACAAGCATCTTGTAATATGGAACGGTACGGGAGATGAGCATTTTGTATGTATAGAACCGCAAAGCTGGGTTATAAATGCACCTAATGTTAAAATGCCGGATGATGTAACTGGATTTACCACGCTGGCCCCAAAGATGACCTGGAGTGAAGTATTGAGAATATACATTGAAGACATAAAATAATATAGTGCCTTTACTTTTAAATTCAAACTGTTATTTATTTTATTTGGTAATACAAGATTTATAATTTAAATAAATCAAGGGAATACTAATAAAATAAATAGCAGTTTTTGTGTGATAAGTTTTATAAGAAGGGGCGATACAAGTGGAAAATTCAATGTTTTGTTATCAATGTGAACAAACAGCAGGTGGAAAAGGATGTACTAAAAGCGGAGTTTGCGGTAAAACACCGGAAATCGCAAATCTGCAGGATCTGCTTATATATCAGTTAAAAGGCATTTCATGTTATGGAAAATCTATTATCGATGGAGGGGGAACTATTGACAAGCAAATAGTAGGGTTTGTAGAAAATTGCTTGTTTACAACTCTTACCAATGTGAATTTTGATGCGGAAGTACATGTAAAACTTCTTAAAGAGTCCCAGAATATAAAAGAACGTCTGAGAGAAGAAGCACCTAAAGGCAATTATCCATTGGAGGCCCTATATAATTTAAGTTCTACCAGAGAAGCAATGCTTAAAGATTCAGTAAAGGCAGGAATTATGTATGATCAAAATCTTGATGCGGATATTCGTTCTTTAAGATCCACTATATTGTATGGCTTAAAGGGGATAAGTGCCTATGGTCATCAGGCAAGATGTCTTGGATATGCGAGCAATCAAGTGGATGATATTTATTTTTTCGGGCTTGAATCAACAACGAATAATGATTTGACAGTTGATGACATGATACGAATGACAATGAGAGTCGGCAATATGTCAGTTGCCGTGATGCAAACTTTGGATGAGGCAAATACTACGAAATATAAGAATCCTTCACCTCAAAAGGTAAATATAAAGATAAAGAAAGGACCGTTTATTATAGTTTCAGGACATGACCTCAAAGATCTTGAGATGCTTCTCAAGCAAACTGAGGGAAAGGGAATAAATATTTATACTCATGGAGAAATGCTTCCGGCACATGGATACCCTGAACTCAAAAAATACAAACATCTTATAGGAAATTTCGGGTCTGCATGGCAGAATCAACAGAAGGAATTTGATGGAATTCCGGGATGTATTTTAATGACAACAAATTGTATGATGAGGCCAAGAGAAACATATAAAGACAGGATATTTTCAACAAGTGTGGTAGGTTGGGACGGTGTAAAACATATTGATACTTTGGAGGACGGCAGTAAAGATTTCAGTGAAATAATAAATAAAGCAATTGAACTTGGCGGATTTAAAGAAGATGAGAAGGAAAAGAAGATACTGGTTGGATTTGGACACCATGAAACACTGCTTCATGCAGGCGATATTGTAGATGCAGTAAAGAAAGGAAAGATAAGACATTTCTTTCTTATAGGAGGTTGTGATGGTGCAAGACCTGGAAGAAACTATTATACTGATTTTGCAAAGATGGTTCCCAAGGATTGTATAATTCTCACCCTTGCCTGCGGCAAATACAGGTTCAACAAATTGGATTTTGGCAATGTAGCAGGACTGCCAAGGCTTTTGGATGTGGGACAATGCAACGATGCCTATTCGGCAGTCAGAATTGTTACAGCTCTTGCAGATGCATTTGATACAGATGTAAACTCGCTTCCGGTTACTATTGTACTTTCATGGTATGAGCAGAAAGCAGTCGCTGATCTTTTAGCCCTTTTGTCCCTTGGTATAAAGGGGATTTATCTTGGACCAACACTTCCGGCATTTATATCTCCAAATGTACTTCAATATTTAGTTGATACATTTGACATAAGGCCTATAAGTACTCCAGAAGATGATTTGAATAGTTCACTCAATTTTGCACTACAATGATTTTTTAAACATAATTTTATAAATTATTTAGGGGAATCTGGTTTGAATTGATATAATCAGATTTCTTTTTTATATTTAGTCCAGTTAAAAATTAGTTATCAAACGATTCCTTATAAAATCCTTATAATTATAAATTATTATGTAATCAAACAGGAGGGCGGTTACAATGAATAATTTAATTTTAGAAACTAGAGATCTTTGTAAAAATTTTAAAGGACAAATGGCAGTGAGTAATATATCATTTAAGGTTAGGAAGAATTCTATTTATGGACTTTTAGGACCAAATGGTGCGGGAAAATCTACTACATTAAAGATGATAACTGGAATGCTTCGTCCAAGTGGCGGAAAAATTCTATTTGATGGACATGAATGGTCAAGAAATGATCTGAAGAATATAGGAGCTTTAATTGAAGGTGCACCCCTTTACAATAATTTAACTGCCAGAGAAAATTTAAAGGTGCGTACAATAGTGTTAGGATTACCTGATAAAAGAATTGATGAGGTGCTTGAAATAGCTGATTTAAAGAATACTAAGAAGAAAAAAGCAGGACAATTTTCTATGGGAATGAAACAGAGACTCGGTATTGCAATTGCTCTTTTAAATAATCCAAAGCTTTTAATACTCGATGAACCTACTAATGGGCTGGATCCTTTTGGAATACAGGAACTAAGAGAACTTATAAAATCATTTCCTCAAAAAGGAATAACAGTAATACTATCCAGCCATATATTGAGTGAAGTTGAACAGGTGGCTCATGAAATTGGAATAATTTCAGGTGGAGTTTTGGGATATCAGGGAGATATGAAAAAAGGAGAAGATCTTGAAAAATTATTTATAGAGGTTGCAGGAAAGTATAGAAGGGAGGGCGAATAGTATGGGAGCTTATTTTAAATCAGAATATTTAAAGATAAAGCATACATTTATTGAAAAACTTATTTTTATTGCTCCGCTTATTGCTATAGCACTTTCATTTGTGCTTACAACGCGTTATTTTGCAATTGACAGTTACAATTGGTGGTATACAATGCTTTTTCCCGGAACTATATCTATATTATGCACATCAGTTGCTTCTAAAGATAAAAAGATGAAAAATATGGCTGTGCTTTCCATGCCGTTAGATTTAAAAAAGGTTTGGATTGCAAAAATACTTGTATGTGTGTGTATGATTTCATTTGCGGTTATTGTCCAGTTAATTGGAACTGTATTTATAGGCAATGTTTTGGGGATAGGAAAGCTTGGCGCTATTCAGGCAGTAAATGCAGTGTTTGCCAGCATAATTTTAATAATAACATTTTTGTGGGAGATACCGTTATGCATGTTTTTAGGAAGCAAAATAGGAATGTTTGCCACAGTGTTAATCAATATTATAAGTTCTTTTATATTAGGAGTACTGCTTGCGACTAATGATGTTTTATGGATGATACCACATGCAGTTCCTTCAAGGCTTATGATTCCAATTATAAAGGTGTTGCCAAATGGACTCAGGGCAATTCCTGAAAGTCAGACCTTTAAGCCGGAGTTATTGTCAAACAGCGTTATAATTCCTGGAATTATAATTACGCTTATTTTATTTGTTATACTTTCACTTTTAACTGCAAGATGGTATAGAAGTCAGGAGGCAAGATAATATGCTTGTAAGATTAATAAAAGCTGACTTTTATAAAATTCGCCATACTGCAATGGTGTGGGTTCATATTATAGTCCCAATATTTATTTCATTAGTGTTTGTGGCGTATTATGCATACTCAAGTGGGAGGATAGGCAGTGCCTCTAAGTTCAATTTGTATACTCAGGTTTTGTCAATTGGGTTTCCTATGATAATTGGCATAGTATGTGCCATGACTGCAGATTATGAATCGGATGCGGGAAATTTTCAGGCTATGCTTATGTCAAAAAATAAGCTTTTAAGCTTTATGAGCAAAGTATGTATGCTGCTTATTATGGCGTTTTTTTCTCTTACTGTTGCAATTGGTGTTTTTGCACTAGGATTAGAACTTTTAACTCATGAAAATATATTTAGTTTTTATATTTATGTAAAGGTGATTTTAATTTTATTATTAAGTGAGGTATTTTTGTATATACTGCATTTATTATTAAGCTTTCGCTATGGAAGTGGGGCATCTATAGGACTTGGAATAACAGAAAGTTTAGTTTCGGCACTTATGCTTACAGGACTTGGAGATGTAATTGGCAAATGGCTTCCTTGCAGCTTTGGAGCGAGGATAATACAATCTTATATAATGTTAAATAGTAATATAAATGATGTTAATGTAATGTTAAATAAATTTAACGGGCTGTATATGAATGAATTTAAAATTGGAATATATGTATGTGTGGCTGAAACTATCGTATTGTTTTTGTTGAGTTTGATATGGTATAACTATTTCGAAGGAAGAAGTGAAAATTAGAAAGAAGTGAGATTATGGCGAATATACTTGCAATTGACGATGAAATGGATATTCTTGAAATAATAAAGGCCGCACTTTTAAAAGAAGGTCACGGGGTAACTGCTGTCAGTGATTTTTCATCTTTTAAGCTTGAAAAGTGTACCGATTATGATTTAATTTTACTTGATGTTATGATGCCGGGTATTGATGGCTTTACCATTTGCAGAAAACTTCGTGAACTCGTGGATTGTCCTATTTTGTTTTTGACGGCAAAAGCATTGGAGGAAGATATTGTAAAAGGACTTGGTATGGGCGGCGATGATTATATTACAAAGCCTTTTGGAATAAATGAACTGCGTTCAAGAGTGGCAGCACACCTTAGACGAGAGAAAAGAGAAAAACACAATAGTTTTATTGTATCTGGAATAAAGTTTAATCTATCATCGAAAGAGGTATTTATAGGAGAAGAGCAGACTCTTTTGACAAAGAGTGAATATGAAATCAGCGAGTTTCTTGCTATAAATCATGGTCAGGTGTTTTCTAAGGAAAAAATATATGAGACTGTATTCGGTTTTGATGGTGAAAGTGACAGTTCAGCCGTTGTTGAACATATAAAAAACATAAGGGCAAAGTTTGCAAAGTTAAATGTGCATCCAATTGAAACAGTTTGGGGGATTGGATACAAGTGGGTTTAAGGTTTAAGAAAAGCTTAAAGGGCATATTCATTAGATATATTGTTGGTTTTGGCTTTATAGCAATATTAATTATGGGGTTACATTTTTCATTATTTAATATTATGATTAAAAATGGGATTATATTGCGCGCCGATTATTTTGAAAAAAAACTTGAGAAAAGTAAAGATGCAATTGTAAAGGCGAATAAAGTCACACAAGATTTGATACCGGATGGCTGCAGTTATGGCGTATATAGTAAAAATGGAGCTATGCTTTATGGTGATTTTACAATTAATCAATCAAAAAAAGCATGGAAGACAGTTAAAGGCGAATTGTATGATAATAATTATTACAAGGTATTTTATAGGAAAAATGATATTTGTATTGCAAAATATTCTATAGGAGTCCAATTTAGTTCACAAATTCTAAGAAAATATTTGCCAGAGCCTGGCTATATGGGACTTATTGTTTTTATATTATTTATTATGCTGGAAATAGTTTTGCTGTCAGCGGTGTTTGGAAAATATATTTCCAGAGAAATGAAAATCTTAATGGAAGCGGCTGATAATGTTAAAAGGAGAAATCTTGATTTTAAATCTAAGCATTCAAACATACGTGAAATTGAAGATGTAATAGCAGCATTTGATGACATGAAGAATGAATTAAGAACTTCTTTAGAGAAACAATGGAATATGGAGGAAACAAGGAAAAATCAAATTTCTTCATTGGCACATGATATAAAAACGCCTATTACAATCATAAAAGGTAATGCGGAACTTATTAACGAAAACAATTGCTTGGGGGATATCTTAAAATACAATAATTATATTTTGAAAAGTATAGATGAAATTGAAAAATATGCAAGCATGCTTATAGATATAACAAAGTCAGAAAGTGTTCTCACTTTGTCAAATACAAGGATAGATACGAGGGAGTTTTTTTATAAAATGCTGTATAAGGCAAAGGCATTGGCATCTAAAAAAAATATTCAAGTTGTAGTTAAGGATTATAAGATACCGGATTTTTTTTATGGAGACGAAGAGCTTTTATATAGAGCGGCAATGAATGTTATTTCAAATGCAATTGATTATTCGCCTGAATCTGAAAAGATATTGTTAAAAATTTATACATACGAAAATAATATTGAGTTTTCGATTGAAGACAGCGGATGCGGTTTTTCAAAAGAAGAGCTTTGTCATGCAGTAGAGCAGTTTTACATGGGAGATAAGAGTAGAAATTTAAAGAGGCATTATGGAATGGGACTTTATATTGCGGATTCATTTGTAAAACTTCATGGAGGAGTTTTACAAATTTCAAATTCAAAGGAAATGAGTGGAGCAAAAGTATTGCTTTGTATACCACTCAATATGGAAAACTATTTGAATGACAGTTCAAGAAATGTTTAGTTATTATTTTTTCTTCCTTTTTTTCTTCACTGAATATCCAAAATGCGCCAGGGGCTTTGAATTTATACCATAGTATTCACCATGACAGTAGCACATGAGATTTGCATTTCCAAGGCATATTTTACCGCTTGAATCGATAAGATTTTCATTTACTTTTATATTCATTATTTTAAGAAGAAATAGATCATGAGTTCCAAGTGGAACGATTGATTTTACACGACATTCTATGGCTACAGGAGATATTTCAAGAGAAGGTGCCGATACTGCAATTCCTTTGTTTGTCTCCAAACCAAAATGTTTTATTTTGTTTTCTTTTCTACCTGAAACTACACCACAGTAATCAACTATTTTTACCATGTTCTTTGTCGGCAGGTTTATAACACATTCGCCGGTTTCTTTTATGTATTTGTAGGAAAGACGTTCAGGACGTATTCCCATTGCTATAATTGGTTCTTTTGTGCATACGGTACTAACCCAGGCAGCTGTAAATATGTTCAATTTTCCAGATTTGTCTTTTGACGTTACAAGTACCACAGGTGTGGGATTTAGCATTGCGCTTCCCTTAAAATTTAGTTTTTTCATTTTGCCCTCCATAAAATGTCTTGCTTATTTTATACCTTTTTTATTTTATAATTTTTCAATTCCAATGTCCATATAAAAGTAGTAGGACAAAGCGCTTTTTATAGTTGGTTGCATATAATCAGTAAATATTGTAATATATAATGTATCTATACATTTAAAGGCTATTTAAGGATGTATTAATTATGAATTTTGATTTTATAAATGTTTTTAATTATATTTCAGCTTGTATGCTTATTTACATAACTGTTTTTATCGTATTTTATTCGTATAGGACTTTAAAGAATTCAATTGAAAATGGTCTTGTAAAAAACGTTTTTTTAGATATGACTATTCACGTGAAAAAATTTGGTATGGTAAAATATATATGTTATGAAAAATATAATATGTGGAGATTCTGTATTCAACCGTATTCAAATAATATTCAGCCAATAAAATATTAATTTTAAAGGAGATTATACATTGAATATTATTTTGAATTTATTTACTGAACTTCTCCAGTGTATTTTTAGTTTCACGGGGGATTGGGGTATTGCTGTCATTATCTTTACTTTGCTTGTGAAGTTTGTACTTTCCCCACTGTCTTTTAAACAAAAGATTAGCATTTTTAAACAGCAGGGAGTCCAATCCAAAATAGAAAAAATAAAGGCCGAGTATAAGAATGACAATAAAGGCTCCGGTAGTCATAGGACTGTATTTTATATCTTCAAGTGTATTTTCTTTTGCAGAAGATGTAATCTTCAGGGTATATTTTAGAAACAAGGGCTTTGTGTAGGAAATTGGAAGGCATTTAACATTTGAATGCCTTCTGTTGTTTGTTTTATAAGATATACATATTTGAACATAATATAAGAAAACATAGTTTTAAACTGATTTATATTAGATTTATAAACAACATAACAGAAAAGGAATGATTCTATGAGTGAAAACAAAGTTGCTTCAAACTTTATAAAAAACATGATAGAAGATGATTTGGAGTCCGGCAGGTATAAAAGTATAATGACAAGGTTCCCACCGGAGCCCAACGGATATTTACATATAGGCCATGCGAAATCCATAGTTTTAAATTTTGGCCTGGCAAATGCATTTAATGGAACGACAAATTTGAGATTTGATGATACGAATCCTATAAAAGAAGACACAGAATATGTTGAGTCAATAAAAGAAGATGTAAGCTGGCTTGGATTTAAATGGGACGAGATTCGTTTTGCATCGAACTATTTTGATGAGATGTATAATCGTGCAGTACTTCTTATCAAAAAAGGAAAGGCATATGTTTGCGACTTGAGTGCAGATGAAATGAGAGAGTACAGGGGAACTCTTACAAAGCCAGGGATAGAAAGCCCTTATAGGAATAGAACTGTAGACGAAAATTTGAGGCTTTTCAATGAAATGAAAGATGGAAAATTTCAGGACGGGGAAAAGGTGTTGAGAGCTAAAATAGACATGGCTTCGCCTAATATAAATCTCAGAGATCCTGTAATATACCGTATAGCACATGCTGTTCATCAAAATACTGGCAGCAAATGGTGTATATATCCAATGTACGATTTTGCACATCCTCTTGAGGATGCAATAGAAGGAGTGACACATTCCATATGTACACTTGAATTTGAAGACCATAGACCTTTATATGACTGGGTCGTACGTGAGTGTGAAATGGATAATGTACCAAGGCAGATAGAATTTGCAAGGCTGAATATGACAAATATGGTTATGAGCAAGAGAAAGCTTAAAAAACTTGTAGATGAAAATGTTGTAGATGGATGGGATGATCCGAGGATGCCTACCATTGCAGGACTTAGGAGAAGAGGATTCACCCCTGAATCGGTAAGGAATTTTTGTCATGCCATAGGTGTGTCAAAGGCAAGCAGTGTAGTTGATTCTCAAATGCTTGACTATTTCCTTAGGGATGATCTTGAAAAGAAGGCACCAAGAACAATGGCGGTGCTTAGACCTCTCAAACTTGTTATAACCAATTATCCTGAGGGAAAAGTTGAAGAATTTGAAGTCGAAAACAATCCTGATGATCCTAATGCAGGAAAGAGAAAAGTGCCTTTTTCAAGAGAAATATACATTGAGCAGGAAGATTTTATGGAAGAGCCTCCTAAAAAATATTATCGATTGTTTATAGGAAATGAAGTAAGACTCAAGAGTGCTTATTTTGTAAAATGCAATGAGGCGGTTAAAGATGAAAATGGAAATGTAGTTGAAATACACTGTACTTATGATCCGGAGTCAAGAGGTGGAAGCAGCCCTGATGGAAGAAAAGTAAGAGGAACAATTCACTGGGTTAATGCAAGTACTGCGGTTCCGGCTGAAGTAAGGCTCTATGAACCTTTGATACTTGATGAAAAAGTTGAGCAAAATGATTCTTTTCTTGATAATATCAATAAAAATTCACTTGAAGTTCTTGAAGGATTTTTGGAGCCTAATATAAAAAGTGCAGGGCCGGGAGAAAAGTTTCAGTTCTTCAGACATGGATATTTCAATATGGATCCCAAAGATTCAAAAGATGGCAAGATTGTATTTAATAGAATAGTTTCTCTTAAAAGTTCTTTTAAAATAAAAAAATAGTAAAAAAATAGTAAAAAAATCAGGTAAACTAATGTTTGGAGTTTACCTGATTTTTTTTAATTTATGCTTATACAGTATTTTTTGCCCATTTTAACTGGATGGTATGATTTTTTTGCTTTTCTGAGTCCTTCAAGACCAAGGTCCTGTTCTCTGTTTATATATGGAATATCCGACATATAATTTTCGAGGAAAGTTTTGTTTACAAAGGTGTAAATTCCGTCTATGTTTGGAAGACCTTTTTCTATGTGTATTATTCCCATATTTGAATTTACTTTTTCTCCTATTGTAAAAGCGGATATATTACCGTCTACATATACAGCGAGAGCCATTAAGTTCAAAAATTCCATGTTACTGCACAGTTCTTTTATTCCATCGAGTTCATAATACAAGTATTTATCGCTGCTTTTTCTTTCGTTGTACCATATCTCAGCGGCTTTCAGAAAGTCGTCCTTCACTCCTGGTTCGAAAAAATCTTTTATTTCGTAATTATAAGATTTAACGAATTTGTTGTAATGATTCTTTTTTGAGTGAAGTTTTTTACCGGATAATGTCATTAATTTTTGAGTATCATATATGTAGTCGAAATTATCAACATCTTCTCTTATTGTAAATTTTTCAGCATACAGTTCTTTAAGGTCTCTTACAAAAGCTTCTTCTGCATCACAAAATAAAATTTCCATATTAGCTGACATAGAGTACTCTATTAGTTCTTCTATTATGCTTTTGAGATTATCTTTTGTATAGCCGATTGGCTGCATAAAATGATATTTTCCATCGAAGCCTTGTTTTTTTATGACTATTGAATTGTCAATTGAAGTATAGCTTATATCACAGCCTTTTCTCCATATTAGTAAAGATGTAAAGTTATATTCGCAGGTATCAAAGTGATATCCCTGAAGATATTTGTCAAAGACAGCTTTGTCGTCAATGGTCAGGGGTTTAAATTTTAGCATAAAAATTCTCCTTGTCAATCCTATGATTATTTTTTTAGTGAAATTATTTATTTGAAAAGTTCCACTCGTTTTTTAGTAGCCCGTACAGATACATGTCAAATCTTTTATTATCTCTGTGTATAAATTCTCTGTAGGTACCTTCTTTTTTAAAGCCTGTTTTTTCATATAAGTTTATTGCAGGTGTATTATAGCTTAAAACCGTAAGTTGTATTTTGTGAAGATTAAGTTCTTGAAATCCAAATTGTATGGTAAGATTTAGTGCATCATATCCAAGTCCATGTCCTCGGTTTGAAGCAGATCCTATTCCTATATATATAGTTGCAGTTCCATTGTTCCATAGTATATTCTCATATCCTGTGACACCTATTAGTTTTTTGCTTTGAATATCTCTTACAGCAAACATGAATTTGTCTGGAGATTTTTTTGTATCTTCTACCATGGATTTCAATTCGCTGCATGATCTTGGAAAAGATGTAATCATGTCATAGTTCCTGAGAAAAAACTGATCATTATACCAGTTTTCAAGTGTAGAAATATCATCCTCTTTGAAGGACGTCAGTGTTATGTTTGAGCTTTTTAGCAAATTTTTTATCAAGAAAGTTCCTCCTTGTAAAAATTAAATAATAATAACTTTTTTATAATATTATAACTTATATAGGCAATATAGTTCAAATGTAAATTGAAAATTGTACGTTGATTTAATTTATTTAAGTGATATAATAAAAACTGCAAGTACTTGTGACAATTTAATATTAAATACGAGGAGAGGTCATAGTGATGATCTGAGAGTGGAATGTTATTCCTTATTCTTATAACCTGATTTGGGTAATGCCAACGTAGGGAGAGTAATATATATATCTATACGCAGATTCTCCTAGAATTTGTGTGTTTTTATTTTGATAGAGTATTTTTTTACTGAGGCATTTATATGCCTCTTTTTTATATTTATAGAATATTCACAAATAAAGGAGGGCAGATATTATGAAAATAAATGGGAAAGATATGAGTTTCCCTGAGGGAACAACTGTATTTGAACTTTTACAAAGTTTAAATGTGGATTCTACAAAAGTTGCGGTTGAAGTTGATTTAAACATAGTCGAAGGGAATGCTTTTAAAGCATGCAGATTAAAAAAAAATTCATCAGTTGAAATTATCCGCTTTGTAGGCGGGGGATGTTGAGAATTAAAATAAAAAAGTATAAATGGAGGAATTAATTTATGGACAAGTTAGTTATTGGTGGAAAAGAACTGGAAAGCAGATTGTTTTTAGGTACAGGCAAGTATTCTTCCGACAGTGTACTTCCGGAGGTGTTAAAAAGTTCAGGTACAAATGTAGTCACGGTTGCACTTAGGCGTGTTGATATGAATTCTAAAACAGGTAATGTTATTGACTTTATAGGAGATGAATATACACTTCTCCCAAATACGTCTGGGGCAAGATCAGCAGATGAAGTTGTGAGACTTGCCAGACTTGGAAGGGCTGCAGGATGTGGGAACTGGATAAAAATAGAGGCTATTCAGGACAATAAGTACCTTCTGCCCGATAATATAGAAACAGTGAAGGCTGCAGAAATACTTGTAAAGGATGGATTTGTAGTATTGCCATATATAAATCCTGACTTGTCGACGGCAAGGAGACTTGTGGATGTCGGAGCAGCTGCTGTTATGCCACTTGGATCACCTATAGGATCAAATAGGGGTATAAGAACCAGAGAGATGCTAAAAATACTGATAGACGAAATAGATGAAGTACCTATAATTGTTGATGCAGGTATAGGAAAACCTTCTGATGCAGTAATGGTTATGGAAATGGGAGCTGACGCTGTTCTTGTAAATACTGCAATTGCAACATCAAAAAAACCGGTGCGTATGGCAGAGGCATTTAAATATGCTGTAAAAGCAGGCAGGGAGGCTTTTAATTCGGGACTTGGAGAAGTTAAAGATTCAGCCTCGGCATCTTCACCGCTTACAGGTTTCTTAAGATAGGGGGATTGTGATATGGAAATAGGAATTTATGATGAGATAAGAAAATATGACGACTTTGATTTTGAAGGTTTTTTTGAAAATGTTCAGGATTCGGATATTGAGAATATACTTTGCAGGGACAGAATAAATAAAATGGACTTTTTGGCACTCTTGTCTGAAAAGGCTGAGAAATATCTTGAACCCATGGCAGCAAAAGCCCATGAAATAACTGTTAGAAATTTTGGAAAAAACATAGTTTTGTATACTCCAATATACATTGCAAATTATTGTACGAATAAGTGCATATATTGTGGATACAATGTTGAAAACAAGATTGTGCGCAAGAAGATGACGTTTTATGAGATTGAAGAGGAGGCGAAATCTATAGCAGAAACAGGTCTAAGACACATAATACTTTTAACAGGAGAATCAAGGTATTATTGTCCTATGGAGTATTTGAAAGGAGCAGTGAAAATACTTAAAAAATATTTTGATTCCATATGCCTTGAAATTTACCCTTTGGAGGAGAACGAGTACAGGGAACTTGTGGAGCTTGGGGCGGACAGTTTGACGGTTTATCAGGAAACCTATAATCAAGAAGTTTATAAAAAGGTTCATCTTGCAGGCAAGAAAAGGGATTATAGATACAGGCTTGAAGCTCTTGACAGGGGATGCAGGGCTGGAATACATTCTGTTGGAATGAGTGCACTTCTTGGACTTGATAAATGGAGAAATGAGGTGTTCTTGACAGGAATTCATGCAGCTTATATGTCAAAAAAATATCCGGCTGTGGAAATAAGCATGTCTGTGCCAAGGATAAGACCTCATGCAGGAAGTGAAATAAAGATATACGATGTCACTGACAGAAATTTAGTACAAGCTACACTTGCATACAAGATATTTCTTCAAAGAGCAGGAATAAATATAACTACAAGGGAAGGTAAATATATGAGAAACAATATGATACCTCTTGGAGTTACAAAAATGTCGGCGGGGGTAACAACGGAAGTTGGAGGTCATTCTCTTGGAAAAGATGAAAAAGGTGATGGTCAGTTTGTAATATCCGATGGAAGATCTGTGGATGAAATAAGAGCGGAAATAGAAAGCAAAGGGTATAATCCGGTGTTTAAAGATTGGCAGTTTTGTTGATGAAGAACAGTATGATTTTCAAGTTGAAGGAAAATAACAGGATAATTTCTGTTACAAACAGGAGTATTTGTGGACAAAATAATTTCTACAAAAAAATAGAGAGATGTGCAGAACTCGGTACGGATGCAATTATGCTCAGGGAAAAAGATCTGCCGCACGAGAAAATACTTGAAATGGCAAAAAGAATAAAGAACATAATAGAAAAGTATGGAACATTGCTTATAGTAAATGATGATCTAGAGGCAGCTTTAAAATCGGAAGCATTTGCTTTTCACACAAGTTTTAAAAAGTTTAAAAGTATGAATAGATCTCATTCAAGTTTAAGGATTATTAAAAATTCAAAAATGAAGATTGGTGTATCTGTGCATAGTTTGGATGAAGCTAAAGAGTCGGAAAAGATGAATGCAGACTATATAGTTGTCGGAAATATATTTGAAACTGATTGTAAAAAAGGATTAAAGGGAAAAGGACTTGAATTTTTAAACCAAATAAATAAAAAAGTAAAAATACCTGTTATTGCAATAGGTGGAATTGGACCGGAAAATATAATAAATGTTTTTGATACTGGTGTATATGGAGCTGCTATAATGTCCTATGCCATGAATGTAGAAGATTAGAATAAAAGCAGTGTGCAAATAGAATTTTGCACACTGCTTTTATTCTGAAAGATCATTTATATTTTTCACTAATATATTGAGATTGCTTATGGAAGAATTTAATTCTTGAATTTGATCAAGTTGTTCTTTGGAGATTGAGGAAGAGTCTATTTCTTCCGATACATTTTTGACTTCTTCATTTATCTCTTCAAGTATAGAATTTATTTCAGATACTGATTTGTTTATGAAATTTGACAATTTTCGTATTTCATTTGCTACTACTGAAAATCCTTTTCCCTTGTCCCCCGCCCGGGAAGCTTCAATTGCAGCATTTAGCCCAAGAAGATTGGTTTTTGAAGCTATGTTTTTTATAAATATAAGTACTTCATCAGTATTTTGGGTTTTTTGTGCAGTGTCTTTTATCTGACTTAAGATGTTATTGTTGAAGTTCACAGATTCTTCTATACCAGATTTTAAGGTTTCAGAGGTAGTTGAAATATCTGAAATTGCATTTGAAAGTATTTTTGATGACTCTATAAATTTGTAATGACGTTCTAAACTTTTAACCAGCACTATACTTCCAATTATGATATCGTTTTCTTTAACTGGAATACCAATGGCTTTTATTTCTGTACCGAAAATTTCTTTTGGAACTATTGTTGTAACAGTTTTTTTGGATTTTATGCATTCATAAGCAGCACCTTTTGGTCTTAGAGGATCTCCCGGTTTTGCATTCATGTTTATATTCTTGCTGTTTACAACTTTTATGAAGTGCGTTGTATTTGACATGGTGAAGGCTATCTCATCGTCAAAAAAGTAGTACATATATGGAATCATTATATTGAACGCGTTTTGCAATTCGTTTTTTATTTCCACTATATTTCACCTCGGGATTGAATATATATTTTACTACTATTTTAAGTCCTTTGGATATGATTGTCCATCAATTTATAAATGTTTTTAGAAAAAGTAACATTTAAGGCTCTGGTTAATATTATAGAAGTATAGAACACATGATGAAAAATCAGGATACCTAATAGTAAAGAAAACAAGGAGGGGTCTTTATGTCACGTAGATGTTGTGGTGGCAATGGAACAGGTAAGGAAGTAATAATGATTATAATATTGTTGCTGCTTTGCTGTGGCTCTAGTTGCGGAAGAAGATGCTAGTAGTAACCAATTTATACGTGGAAATTTAACTTAGGATTAAAAATAAGGCAACTTAAAATTTAAGATGATAAGGAGGGTTCTTTATGTCTAACAGATGCTATGGTGGAAGAGGAGGATTTTGTGGCGGAAACGAAGTTATGATAATAATAATTCTATTATTATTATGCTGCGGTTGCGGCTGCAATAGATAAAAAGCAATAGGAATTTATAACTTTAAGGAAAACGAGTCTCTCGTTTTCCTTTTTTGTATGATGAATTTAATAGATTAAAATAAGATTTATTTAAATAATATTGATGCTGAGTTGGAAAATTGTAAAAGTAAGTATAACTATGTATGTATTTTATAAAATATACAACTTATTTTTTATATACTGTTAAAAATAACAAAAATTATAATCAAATTTTGTTTAATTTAATAAAGACAAACAAAACTATTTTTGGTATACTTTATTACATTCATAAAAAAAAATGCGTTTTAATTATAAAAAGTCAAGGAGATGTAATAATAATGAATACTTCGATAAAAATTGGAGACTTAAAATTTAGGAACCCAGTAATGAATGCATCTGGAACTTTTGGACTTGACGAATACGAAAAATATATAGATTTCAGTAAAATTGGAGCGCTTATTCCCAAAAGTGTTACTTTAAATTCAAGGATAGGAAATCCACCTCCGAGAGTAACGGAAGTTGAAGGTGGAATATTAAATTGTGTTGGAATTGAAAATAAAGGTGTAGTTGATTTTGTAAAAAATAAAATTCCAAAACTTAAAAGAATAGATACAAATATAATCGCAAGTGTGGCTAATAATTCGACAGATGATTATGAAAGCTCCATAAAAATTTTAGAGGAATCAAGTGAAATATCTGCATACGAGATCAATATATCATGTCCTAACATATCAGAGGGAGGAAAAGTTTTTGGAATGTCAAAGGAGCTGACATACGAGGTTGTGAAGAATGTACGAAAATATACCGATAAACCTGTATTTGTAAAGCTTACTCCAAATGTTACAGATATAGTTGAAATTGCAAAAGCTGCTGTAGAAGCTGGAGCAGATGCACTTACTGTTGCCAACACATATATAGGAATGCAAGTTGATATTGAAAACAAAAAGGCCGTACTTGGAAATACAATAGGAGGGTTTTCAGGAGCAAGTATAAAGCCATTAACGATGAGGCTTGTTTATAATATAAAAAAGAATCTGGACATTCCTGTAATTGCCTGCGGAGGAGTATTTACAGCTGAAGATGCACTTGAGTATCTTATGGTTGGTGCATGTGCAGTACAGGTTGGGACTGCAAACTTTGTAAGGCCTAATGTTATGGAAGATATAGCATCAGGTATTGAAAAGTTTATGTTTAAAAAACATATTGACGATATAAATGATTTTATTGGAAGTTTGGAATAGAGTTTTAGAAAATATAACGAGGAGTGAGGAATTTGAGTACAGAGTCAAACGTAGTAATTACAAAGGAATATCAAAACAAAGTATTGCTCTCATCTATACTAGGATTTGCAGTGGAAATGGTTGATATTATGATACTTTCATTTGTTTTAACTGCAATCATAAAGGATTTTAACATAAGCTCTGCTTATGGAGGACTTGTATCATCAATAACAAACATAGGAATGCTTATAGGCGGTGTATTTTTTGGAATACTTGCTGACAAGAAAGGGAGAGTGAAGGTATTTACATACACCATACTTATATTTGCAGTAGCTACAGGTCTTATGGTATTTGCAAAAAATATATATGTTGTATATGTACTTCGTTTTATAGCTGGTATTGGCGGTGGAGGAGAGTATGGTATTGGAATGAGTCTTGCTGCAGAAGCTTTTCCAAAAGAAAAGCGTGGAAAGATAAGTTCTTACATAGGAGTAGGAGGACAGGTTGGAAGTATAGTAGCTGCAGTAGCTGCTGCAATTGTGTTTCCTATAGGAGGATGGAGACCTCTTTTCATAATTGGAATAATACCTGTGGTTCTGGCATTTTTGGTTAGAAAACATCTTCCGGAATCTCCAGTCTGGGTGGCAAATAAAAATAATGTTAAGATTGAAAAAAAGGTATCTGTAAAACAACTTTTTAACTCAAGAAAAAGAGCAGTTACAACTCTGTCGCTTATGATAATGTGTATTGTTCAAATTGCAGGTTATTTTGGACTCATGAACTGGCTGCCATCTATATTGCAGAAAAGGATGGGACTTAGTGTAACAGGTTCATCCATATGGATGATAAGTACAATAATAGGCATGAGTCTTGGAATGCTTCTATTTGGAAGAATTATGGACAAGTTTGGCGCGAAAATATCCTATGCAATATTTTTAGCAGCTTCTGCAATTTCAGTTTTCTTGTACGTTTATGCATCAAATTCCATTGAACTTCTTATAGGAGGAATGATAGTTGGATTCTTTGCAAATGGTATGTTTGCAGGATATGGTGCGTTTATAAGCAATTTATATCCAACTACTATAAGAAGTACTGCAAATAATACTATATTTAATGTAGGAAGGGCAATCGGAGGGTTTTCACCGTTTTTTATAGGATTCTTCCTTGATCATTACAGTTTGACTATAGCTATGGTATTTTTGTCAGTGTTGTATCTTATTTCATTTACTGTTGTAATTTGCATGAAAATTCCAAAGATTAGTGAAGAAACTGTGTAATTTTTATTAAGAGATGCCAAAAGTATCTCTTAATATATTATAATTGGTATTGAGAAAAATATGGAAGTGATGTAATGCTTACAATTAGAGAGGCTATGAAAATCAGCCCTTTGATAAAAACAAGACTGGTTGGAGGAAGAAAAGGTATTGATAATGTAATAAAAAGTGTAACTGTTATGGAAGTACCCGATATAGTTCATTGGATAAAAGGGGGGGAATTTCTAATAACCAGTTTTTATTTTATGGAAGATGTTAATGTACAGCTTGATATTTTACATCAACTCAGCAAATTTAATGCTGCAGGCCTTGCAATTAAGATAAATGGTGGAAAATCTATACACGAAAATGTTATTAAAGAAGCAAATCGTATGAAATTTCCACTTGTTGAAATACCTGATAATGTAACTTATCTTGATATAATGACACCTTTGAATCATAAAATATTTGAAATAGAACAACATTTTAATCTAGTTGAAGAATACATAAAATCTATAATGTTTCATACCTATAAAAATATTGAAAATATTATAGACAGAGGGAAGAGTCTTGGATATAACATAGAAAGAGAATTTATATATACAATATGTGTGGATATGGGAAAAATTGACTCACAACAAAAATATAATTCTATATATGTAAAAGACAGCATATGCGAATTTGTAAACAATACCATGTGCTTATTGAGGGAAGACAATAAAACTGTAAATTATTCAGTTGTGAGAAATATAGAAGATGCAACGGTGCTTATACAGGCAGAAGACAGAGAAAATTGTAAAAAAACAGGAAGGTATGTTCTAAATTTAATTTTGAACCATATAGATATAAATTATAAAGGTGATCACATTTATACGGGTATTGGAAATGTGCTACATGGAATAGCTGGAGTGGAGGAAGGATATGAACAATCCAAAAATGCTATAAGGCTTGGAAGGGTTATAAATGGAGATAAAAACTATTGTTTTTACAAAGACGTAGAATTGTATAGTATATTTTACAAAAATTATTCTGAAAATATTTCATGCTTTGGAAAAATCGCTTTGGGAAAACTTGTAGAGGATAATGAACTTATGGAAACTATTTCGATGTATTTTGAGTGCAATGAAAATATTTTAAATACAAGCAACAGACTTTTTATACATAAAAATACACTTAAATATAGATTGAAAAATATTGAAAAGATAACAGGGTTGGATATGAAAAAAATCAATGACAAGATAAAACTGTATTTTGGAGTTGTTGCTTATAAAATAGAAAGTTGGAAAAAAAGAAATTAATTGTATTAATGGAGATGTTCTGATGAAAATGAATGATGACTTGGCTATATTGAAGAACTGGTTTGAAGGATTTTATAAAATAGGCAGGGATGATGTGGGTCCTGGTGTTACAAGAATGGGTTACAGTAGGGAAGAAGACAGTATGCATCATATGTTTGAGAAAATTTGCAGGAAACTTGGAATCAACACGAAAGTGGATAGTGTTGGAAATACTTTTGCATACTTAAATGAGGGAGATAAAAGAAAATTTTATCTAATAGGTTCCCATCTTGATTCTGTACCGAATGGAGGACAATATGACGGAGTTTCAGGAGTACTTGGAGGTCTTCTTATTTTAAAATGGATAAAGGAAAACAAACTTGACATACCTTTAAGAGTAGTTGGACTGAGATGTGAAGAATCCAGCGCTTTTGGAAAAGCTACAGTTGGCAGCGGGCTTATAACTGGAAATATAAAAGAAGATGAACTTAAAAAATTCAGTGGTGTTAGAGAAGAGAGCATGTATGAAATTTTAAAAGCCAGGGGTTATTTAAAAGAAGATTATAAGATAAAGAATTTAAATAAATATATAGAAATTCATATAGAGCAGGGAAGGGTCCTATATGATAGGAACATACAGGCAGGTATAGTAAATGCTATTGCATGTTCAAAAAGGTTTAGGCTCGAAGTACACGGAAGACAGGACCATTCTGGTGCCACACCAATGTCAATGAGAAAAGATGCATTAATTGCAGCCTCAGAGGTTATAATAGAAATCGAGAGACTTGGAAATGAGGAATCCAGGCATTCTACAGTAGCAACTGTAGGAGAAATATATGAGACTCCAAATGCTTTAAACGTTGTACCGGGATTTGTAGAGCTTGGTATAGATATAAGAGGCATAAGGACAAGCAGTATAAATTCTCTTATATCAAAACTTAAAGATAAAATAAAAGAGATTATGGAGAGACGTAAGGTATCCTACGATTTTATCCAGATATCATCGGGAGAACCTGTTGAACTTAATGGGGAAGTTATTCAGGGACTGAAAAAATCTGCAGACAGCTTAAATATAAAAAGTATTGAAATGCCAAGTGGGGCAGGTCATGATGCAATGGAATTTGCCAGCATAGCAAAAACAGGAATGGTATTTATACCGTGCAGAGAGGGAATAAGTCACAATCCCGATGAAGATATTAATTTGGAAGATCTTTTAAATGGATGTAAAATAGTTTATGAATATATAAAGGAGGATTTTAAGTGATACTTATAAAAAACGGACGTGTTATTGATCCGCTTAGCAATTTAGATGAAAAACTGGATATACTTATAGATGGAGAAAATGTAGTTAAAATAAGTAAAATAGTAGAAGAAACCAGGGCAGACAGGATTATAGATGCATCAAAAAGTATTGTATCCCCTGGTTTTGTAGATGTGCACAGCCACTTCAGGGATCCTGGATATACATACAAAGAAGACATATTTACAGGAGCCGAAGCTGCAGCAAAGGGCGGATATACTACAGTTGTATGCATGGCAAATACAAATCCTGTTGTAGACAACGAGGATACTTTAAAATATATATTAGACCGGGCAAAAAAAGCAAAAATAGAAGTACTTCAGGTGGCAGCTATTACAAAAGGCCTTTGCGGAAAGGAAATTGTAGACATGGATTATCTTAAAAAATGTGGAGCCGTAGGTTTTTCAGATGACGGAAAGCCTATTAAAAATTCAAGGGTTGCCGAAGATGCCATGTTTATGGCAAAGGAGCTTGATGTACCTTTGAGTTTTCATGAGGAAGATCCAGACCTTATATGTGAAAACGGAATAAATTCAGGAGAAATAGCCAAGAAGCTTGGCATAAAAGGTTCTCCTGGAGAGGCTGAGAGTGTACTTGTTGCAAGGGATGCAGTTCTTGCAATAAAAACCAGGGCAAAGGTAAATATACAGCATATAAGCTCTGCTTTGTCAGTTGAACTTGTAAGACATGCAAAAAAACTTGGGGCGAATATAACATGCGAGGCTACTCCACAGCATTTTAGTATAACAGAAGATGAAATTATAAAAAAAGGTTCAAATGCAAAGCTAAATCCTCCTTTAAGGACAAAAGACGACAGGTCAGCAATAATAAAAGGACTGTCAGATGGAACAATAGATATTATAGCAACAGACCATGCACCTCATTCGGAGAAGGAAAAACAAGGTGAAATTGTAAAAACTCCAAGCGGAATGATAGGACTTGAAACTGCACTTTCCCTTGCTGTTTCAAATTTGGTAAAACCAGGGCGTCTAAGTTATATGGAGATTTTGAAGAAACTTACTTTGAATCCTGCGAGACTGTATAATCTCGATAGAGGTTACATAAAAGAAGGTCACAGGGCGGATATTGTAATATTTAATCCGGAGGAAGAGTATGTAGTAGGTTCCTTTGCGTCAAAATCATCAAATTCTCCTTTTACCGGGGAGAGGTTATACGGAAGGATAAAAAACACAATATACAGAGGAGAAGTTGTATATGAAGACAAAAGATAAGGTTTGTGTCACAGAACACGAAATTTTATATAATAGAGAGGTGGTTCCAGGATATTTTATAATGGGATTTAAGTGCGAAGATATGGCCGGGGCAAAACCAGGTCAGTTTTTATCTCTGTCTATAAAGGGAATGGAAAAAAACATGCCTGTTAGAAGATGTTTTACCATATATAAGATACTTGGAGATTGCATTGAAATATTGTACAAAATTGTAGGAAAGGGAACAATTCTTTTTTCAACTTTAAAAAAGGGAGAATTCATAAATGTACTTGGTCCTCTTGGAAATACATTTGAAATATTTGAAGGCACAACTTCTGTGTTGATAGGAAGAGGATGTGGTCTTGCTTCTCTTGCCAATCTTGGAAAAAAACTGCGTGAATCAAATTGCAGAGTTGTAACCATAGGAAGTTTTAGAAATAAAGGTGTTAACTTTATAGATGACTACATAAAAGGGTTTTCCAGTGAACTTTCCTGTGTATATGATGAAGATAATACGAGTGATGTTTTAAATATAAGACAAATTGTGGCAAGGTCAAAACCTGATGTAGTATATTGTGGAGGTTCAAACAGAATAATAAAAATGGTTCAAAGCCTTGATTGCAGGGCGTATGTATCAATGGAGCAAAAAATGGGCTGTGGACTTGGTGCGTGCGTATGCTGTTCGATTAAAACTATAAATGGATATAAAAGAGTGTGCAAGGATGGTCCGTGCTTTAGTGTAGATGAAATAACCGTCATTTAGTTAAATCAGATTTTTTAAATAATCCAAATCTTTTATTGTTATGTCATGCTTTGAAAAGTCTATTATGTTTTCATTTTTCATGTTTACGAGTTCTCTTGAAAGGGAAGGCCTTGGAATACCAAGCTGATCTGCAAGCTCTTTCTTTGTAATGTGAAGTTTTATGATATTGCTTTTTTGAATATTGTATTCATCTACAATGTAGGAGCTTATTTTTTCTCTTAATGTTTGGTAAGATATATTTTTAACTTTTTTATTTAACATAAGTATCTTGTTTGATAAAAGAGACATAAAATTATTTAAAAATATATTTGAGATGGTACACAGTTTTGATACATTATCTTTTGAGATAAACAATATTTCTGAATCTTGGGAGGTTACTATTGTTGCAGGATATGTGTTTTTGTTTGAAAAAAGAATGACTTCTCCAAATATGTTTCCAGAGGACAACTTACTTAAGGTTATAATTTTGCCGGAGGAATATATTTTTTGAACTTCAATACTGCCTGATATTACAATGCCTATTTTTGAACAAGCAGTGCCTTCGATTGCTATAACTTCGTCCTTTGAATACTGCAACAAATCATAATTTACGCTGCTTATAAGGGAGTTTATTTCTTTAGCTGAGAAATTTTGCATTAATATGCACTTTTTTAAAATACAAGTTAAATCTTTTATCATATATGATTTTACCGCCTTCCATAATAAAATTCGTAAATAGTAACTTATGTTACGGAATTTATTGAATCATTATATTATAATGATCACATAAAATCAATAATAAACTTTGGGGAGGAATAAAATATGATAAGAAAAATTGTAAATATAGATAAAGAAAAATGTAATGGATGCGGACTTTGCATAGATGCCTGTCACGAAGGAGCAATAAGGCTTGTAGATGGAAAGGCTGAACTTATAAGTGACGAGTATTGTGATGGGCTTGGAGATTGTCTTCCAGAATGCAGTGCCGGAGCAATAGAAATAATTGAAAGGGAAAGTGCAGCTTATGATGAAGAAATGGTATTGAAGAAAAAGAATTCGGAGAGCCATGAGAAAATGCCATGCGGATGTCCGGGAACTGCCGCAAGAGTTATAAAAAGAAGGCCTGCAGTTCCTGCTAGGCAAAGAGTTGAAAAGCCAGTTGATAGTTCCAAGTTCCAGGTTTCAGAGCTTCAGCAGTGGCCTGTACAGTTGAAACTTGTGAATTCCAGGGCACCTTATTTAAAGGGCGCGAATCTTCTTGTAGCAGCAGATTGCACTGCTTATGCCTATGCAGCATTTCACAGGGATTTTATAAAGGGGCGTATTACACTCATTGGATGTCCAAAGCTTGATGATGTAGCTTATTATGAAGAAAAGCTCACTGAGATACTTAAAGTAAACAGCCCGAAAAGCATAACGGTTGTAAGGATGGAAGTACCATGCTGTAAGGGAATTGTGGCAGCGGTGAAAAGTGCCATGCTAAAATCCGGCACAATAGTTCCATACAATGAAGTTGTTGTAACAACCGATGGAAATATTATGAAGTAATCAGATGAATGCTTTTATAGATTTCTGGGCTCAAAGGTATCATATACAGTTGGTTTATGTCCCTTAACCATTATTTTACCTTTGGATATAACATGTGATATATTAAAATTGTTATCAATAAGAAGCAAATCTGCATCGAAGTTTTCCCTGATATGACCCTTGTCGGCCAGTTTAAGCAGTTTTGCAGGTGAGGAGGTCATTGGGATAAGGGCATCTTCCAGAGGAATACCTTTTTTAAAGGTTTCATGAATTGCCTCCATATTTGTGGTTGGAAGTCCAACTGTCAGTTGTGTAAGTCTTCCTGATGAATCAAACAGGGGCATGCTTCCTCCGGAGTCCGAACTCATTGTTATATTGTACGGAGATATTTTTTCTTGAAGCATTTTTATATAGAGATCCGAGGCGGATACTGCGGTGTCACCTTCATTTTTTATTCCGGTGGTTATATCTATATGACCGCCGGATTTTGCGTATTCTATTGATTGATCCGTAACTTTTTTATTCCTGTTTACATGAGTCGGAAGAAGGTTTTCGAGAGGAATATCCGAGGCGTCTATCACATCAAAAAGAGGACGAAGTCCAAGTTTACCGTCTCCGACATGAAGGTGAAGTATACCGCATTTTCCAGAGAGAAGTCCTCCGACTCTGCATTCACTTCCTATATGAATGAGACTCTCTACAGAAGGACAGCTGCTTCTGTGGTCGGATATGGCAATTTCACCTGCACCAACAATTTTATCAACAAGTATTATATCACTCCTTACGGTGTCTGTAAGGGTTCTTGTAGGCACTTCATAACATCCTGTCCAGCAGTAGGTTGTGAGCCCTTTTTCCTGAAGGGCTCGGGATTTTGCAAGAAGGCTTCCCATACTTCTTCCTGTACCATCTGTTCCGAGAAGTCCTATACAGGTTGTGATTCCGTTTAAAGTGAGTTTTGAAAGCTCCATCTCAGGTGTTCTGTTTGTAAAACCACCTTCGCCGCCGGCACCGTTTATATGCACATGGAGGTCTATGAGACCGGGAATTGCAGTAAGACCATCTGCGTCTATTGTGGTTGTTTCAGGAAAATTATTCTTTGGTATTGTGATATTTGAGGATATGAATATTATTTTGCCGGAGCAAATTAATATGTCTTTTTTCCCAAGATGTTCAGGTGAAAATATGTCTGCATTTTTTATGAGAAGCATTTTAAGATCACTCCCGACGATTTTTATAATTTAGTATGCGTAATCTGTAAAAAAGTATTCATTTGCAAGTTTAGTATTCTATATATAGTCGTTCAATCCACGGATAGATATTTCGCCTGATATAAGATTGTCCGTGGAGCCGTCGGGATATTCAACCTTGAGTTCCCCGTTTTTTTGTATATCCACAGCTTTGGCGTAAGATATATTGCCACATGATATTATTTTTATGTTTTTTCCAAGTATTGCAGAGCGTTTTTTGCATATTTCAAGTGATTTATTTACTGTGTTATATTTTGAAAACTCTTCATAGAGTTTTTCAAATTCGTTTAAAATTGAGGATATAAACAGTTTTCTATCTATACTTTGGCCTGTTTCTATTTTAAGTGAAGTTGCCTTCAGCGATATATCCTCATTGAAATCAGAAGGGTCAAGATTAGCATTTACCCCCATTCCAAGAACTACGTAATTTACTCTGTTGAGTTCACCACTCATTTCTGTAAGTATTCCACATACTTTTTTATGGTTTACGATTATGTCATTCGGCCATTTTATGTATGCGTCTATATTTAGATTTGCCAGAGAATTTACAATGGAAGCTGCAGCTACTTGAGTTATTTTTGGAATGTTTATAGGTTCGGTTTTTGGCCTTAGTATTATTGAAAACCATATCCCCTTGTATTTTGGGGAAAGCCACTGTCGTCCAAGTCTGCCTCGACCAAGGGTTTGCTCCTCCGATATAACTACGGAACCATGAGCTTCTCCTTTTTCAGCAAGTTCTTTTGCTTTTAGGTTTGTTGAGGCTATGCTGTCGAAGTGGAGAATGTTTTTTCCTATATATTTAGTAGTCAAAGTTTCCTTTATTTCTTCAAAAGTCAGAATATCTGGGGACGACACCAGTTTGTATCCTTTTTTTGAAGAGGATTCTATTTTGTAGCCGTCTTTTCTAAGACTATTTATGTATTTCCATATTGAGGTTCGGCTCACATCCAGTTTTTCGCTTATTACCTGGCCAGAGGTAAATTCATTCAGATTTTGCTTTAATAGAGCTAATACAGATTCTTTCATAAAAATTATCCCACCTTTATACTAATCGTATTATACTACAGTAGACTCAAATATAGAAGTCGCAAGACACTTCTAAAAACAGGACCTTGTTTTGTATTTTTATTTTGGATTGGTCTATAATTAGATTATTGAAGACACAATTTGATTTGGAGGGCGTTTTTATGGTGGATGTATGTTTGCTTGGCTGCGGCGGCAGTGTTCCAACACCTGAAAGGTTTCTGACAGCTCTTTTAGTTTCAGTAGGCGGCAGAAAACTACTTATAGACTGCGGCGAGGGAACTCAGGTAAGCGTGAAACTCAACAAACTTGGTTTTAAATCTATAGATGTAATTTTAGTGACTCATTTTCATGCCGACCATATTGCAGGACTTCCGGGAATGCTTCTTGCAATAGCAAATTCCGGCAGGACTGATCCT
The DNA here is from genome assembly GCF_058242705.1 of Clostridium pabulibutyricum. Classification (NCBI taxonomy): domain Bacteria; kingdom Bacillati; phylum Bacillota; class Clostridia; order Eubacteriales; family Clostridiaceae; genus Clostridium; species Clostridium pabulibutyricum. Next base: position 323,108 of record NZ_JBZAYZ010000002.1, on the reverse strand, counting down.
CTCGTTGTAGTAGGTCCGGAGGGACTTTCGAAAATTATGCAGGGCCTTATGGTAATTGTGCCGGAATTGCCATATGAGTTGAAACTTGTTGAAGTTTCAGACGGAGTATCAGGCAAAATAAAAAAAGGCCAGTTCAATATAGAAATACTTCCTGCAGACCATAGAATACAATGTTTTGCATATTCAATATATATTGAAAGAAAGCCAAAATTTGATAGAGAAAGGGCAATTATAAACAACGTTCCTTTAAAGTTGTGGAAAAGGCTTCAGCAGAAAGAAACGGCAGAATTAAATGGAAAAGTGTATACTCAGGATATGGTTCTTGGAGAAACCAGAAGGGGTATTAAAATTTCATATTGTACTGATTCAAGACCTACAAAGGAGCTTGAAAGTTTCATAGAAAAATCGGATTTGTTTGTGTGTGATTCCACTTATGGAGATGAAGAAAAATATGAAAAAGCCGTTAAATACAAGCATATGCTTTTCAGAGAAGCGGCGCATCTTGCAAAGAAAGGAAATGTACGCGAGCTTTGGCTTACGCACTTTAGTACATCGATGCCACATCCTGACATATATATAGATAATGCCAAAAATGTATTTTATAATACGGTTTTAGGCAGTAACGGACTTAAAAAGACTTTTAATTTTGAGAAACGAGGCTAATATATGATATAATTGAGTGTAAAATTTTAATAAAGAGATCTGGAGATGTGATTTAAATGGAAAAATCTAAGCGCGGAATTATTGTAGCTGTCATGCTGGCAATGATTTTGGCAGCTGTAGAAAGTACCGTTGTTACTATAGCAGTACCTACCATAGTAGGAGATTTGAATGGTTTTGAGCTTGTAAGCTGGGTGTTTTCGCTGTATCTTCTTACATCTTCTGTAACTACACCTGTTTATGGAAAACTTGCGGACTTGTATGGAAGAAAAAATATACTTTCAGTTGGAATAATGATATTTCTTGCAGGGAGTGCCGGATGTGGAATATCACAAAGCATGCATCAGCTTATATTGTTTAGAGGTGTACAGGGAATGGGAGCTGGAGCAATATATACAATTACATATACCATAGTTGGAGATCAGTTTCCAATTTCACAAAGAGCGAGAGTTCAGGGATGGTTAAGCAGTACGTGGGGAATAGCAAGTCTTGCAGGGCCTTTTATAGGAGGAGCTCTTATAGATGTTCTGTCATGGCACTGGATATTTTTTATAAATGTTCCTTTTGGTATAATTTCGATAATACTTTTACAGAAAAATATAGTTGAAAATCTTGAGTCAAAGCAGGTCAAGCTGGATTATAAAGGGGTTGTTGTGCTTTCCATTGCAATTGTGTCACTGCTTTTTGGATTTATGTCAAAGAATAATGACTATGGAATGAACTATATTAGACTTGGAATATTCTGTACCATATCTGTCGTGTCAATGCTTTTGTTTTATAAGGTTGAGAAAAAAGCGGATGATCCGATTATACCCTTTGAGATATTCGATAGAGCAAGTTTTTTTACAAATGCGATAAGTTTTATGCTTTCTGCGATATTAATGGGTATTGACGTTTATATGGCAATATACATACAAAATGTACTTGGATATAATGCTACAATATCAGGACTTGTTATGGCACCTATGTCGCTTACATGGCTTTTGTCTACAATATTCATAGGAGACAAAATTGTCAGGTTTGGTGAAAAGCGTATTATAATTATTAGTGGATTTATTACTCTTACAGGCAGTTTTCTACTTCTTTCTCTTGGAACGGATTCCTCAATATTTTTTGTAATACTTTTTTCTGCTTTGCTTGGAATTGGTTTTGGTACAAGTTTTACTACACTTACTATATTTATACAGCTGTCGGTTGATTACAATATGAGAGGAGTTGCAACAGCTTCAAATACGCTTCTGCGTAATCTAGGACAAACAATAGGGGTGAGCGTGTTTGGCAGTGTGTTCAATATTTTTATAATGAGATATTTAAAACATCTAAATATAAGCAATATAAATCCCAATGATTTGTATTCCAAATATCAAGAAGTATCTATATCAGAGGATATGGTTAAATCTTCCCTAAATTATGGACTTCATGTAATTTTTATTGGAATGATTTTAATTAGTTTGAGTATTATGATATCGGCATTTATGCTGCCTGACAATAAAAAGGCTCAATAAATATTATCAATATTGTTATTTATATAACTATACTTTTTGGAAAAAATGTGTTATAATAAATATAATAAAGCTGAAGAAAGATAAAAAGTGTTATACAGTTCAATTATATTTCGATTGGAAGTATTTTTATAAAGAAGTTTGTTAAAAGTTTCTCAAGTGTTTTGTATTTATCATATATAAAAGCATATAATAAATTTTGTAGAAATATTAAAGTAAGATTTAAAAAAGGAGTTGGGTATTATGAGCAAGTATAAAGTTGGAGATGAATTAATAATAGTTACAAATCCTTCTGAGGATGCAAAGAAACTTGAAAGTTTGACTAAACTTGAAGTAAAAGATAATTTTGCTAAGATATCGTGGGGATTGAAAATTATTGATGTAGAGTATGACAAGCCTAATGTAACTTTAACTTATCAGAATCTATATGGCGATGTAAGTAAAGTATATGCAGTGTGCAATGATGTTGAAAATTTTGATCATGAAAAAGTTCTTGAAAAGGCTCTTTTGAAGGCATTTCAGGCTGAGATCATAAATATAACTACGATTAAAAATGTGAAAAAAAGTGAAAGATGTTCATTTTAAATAGAATTATCCTAATACAAAAGTAGGAGGACTGAGGACGGCTGTGCTGTCCTCTTTAAATTTTTTGGCGATATTTTTGACTTGACACAATCATATTTTTAAATTAGAATAGTCATTAAGAATTTAGTGAAAAATACACTTTAAATTGGTCCTGTGAGGCCAGAAAGAGGTATAAAATATGAGTATGTATTTTTGTTTTGGCGTATCAAAAAAATTGAATGCTTTTATATTTGAATGTAGACAAAGGTAACAGGAAAAGTATCCATGGTTAATTTTCCCGTTACCTTTATTTTTGTTAAAGTGATTGTTGAGTGTATTTTTACTGTGAAAATACGGGAGGTAATATTTATGAAGGCAAAATTGATACTAGAAGATGGAAGCAGTTTTGATGGAGAGGCTTTTGGATATTTGGGAGATGCTTTAGGAGAAGTAGTTTTTAATACCGGAATGACAGGATATGAAGAGATACTGACTGACCCATCTTATTATGGACAGATTGTGACTATGACCTATCCTCTCATAGGAAATTATGGAATAAACTTAAATGATATGGAGTCTAATTCACCAAAAGTTAGGGGCTTTGTTGTGAGGGAAAACTCAAATGAGTCAAGTAATTTCAGGTCTGAACTCGAGCTTGAGGATTATTTGAAATTAAACAAGATAATTGGAATTTCAGGGATTGACACAAGAGCTCTCACAAAGCTTTTAAGAAGCAAAGGTACTATGAAGGGCATGATAACAGTAAAGGATATTGATTTTTACACAATAAAAGATGAGATAAACTGCTATTCAAATTCCAGTGCTGTTTCCGATGTTACAACGAAACAAATTTATTCAATAGGTAAAGGAAAAAGGCATATAGCAGTTCTTGACTTTGGAGCAAAAAAAAGTATACTTGAAAATTTTATAAATAGAGGATTTAAAGTTACAGTATTTCCTGCAGGTACATATCCGAAAGAGATACTGTCGGTGAATCCGGATATGGTTTTCTTGTCAAATGGACCGGGAGATCCGTCGGACTTGAAATACGAAATAAACAATATAAGAGAAATTGCAACTAAAAAACCTACTGTCGGGATATGTCTTGGACATCAACTTCTTGCACTGGCCTTTGGAGGCACTACTTCAAAACTGAAATTCGGGCATAGAGGATGCAATCATCCAGTGAAGGATCTTAAAACAGGCAGAGTTCATATAACATCACAGAACCATGGATATTATGTAAGCAGACTTCCGGAGAACATGGAGACAACTCACATAAGTCTGAATGATGGAACTATAGAAGGCATGAAGCACAAGTATCTTCCTGTATATTCGATACAGTTTCATCCGGAAGCATCGCCGGGTCCTGTAGATAATAACTATATATTTGATGAATTTGTGAAGTATATGAATTAGAGACGAGAAGGGAGAAATGAGATATGCCTTTAAATAAAGATATAAAAAAAGTTTTGGTTATAGGATCTGGACCGATAATTATAGGTCAGGCTGCAGAGTTTGACTATTCCGGTACACAGGCATGTGAATCACTTAGAGAAGAGGGGATTGAAGTTGTACTTATAAACAGCAATCCGGCAACTATAATGACAGATCATGAAGTTGCTGATAAAGTGTATATAGAGCCTCTTACAACTGAGTTTGTAGAAAAAGTGATAATAAGAGAAAGACCAGACAGCCTGCTTGCAGGAATGGGAGGACAGACGGCACTAAATCTTGCAGTTGAATTATATGAAAAAGGAATACTAAAAAAATATAATGTGAAGATAATAGGAACTTCCATAGAATCTATCAAGAAGGGTGAAGACAGGGAGATTTTTAGAGATACAATGAAGAAAATAAATCAACCTGTTGTTGAAAGTGCAATAATAACAGATGTGGAAAGTGGAAAAGAATTTGCAAGACAAATTGGATATCCTGTCATAGTGAGACCGGCATATACACTTGGAGGCACAGGAGGCGGAATTGCGGAAAACGAGGAAGAGCTGAATGAGATACTTGAATCAGGACTTGAATTAAGCTCAATAGGGCAGGTTCTTCTTGAAAAAAGTATAAAAGGATGGAAAGAAATAGAGTATGAAGTTATGAGAGATAGTTATGGCAACTGCATAACTGTATGTAATATGGAAAATATAGATCCGGTTGGAATCCATACGGGAGACAGCATAGTTACAGCACCGAGCCAGACTTTGTCAGATAAGGAATATCAGATGCTAAGAACTGCATCGATTGACATAATAAATGAAGTTGGTATAGAAGGAGGCTGTAATGTACAGCTTGCGCTTGATCCGAATTCATTTGAGTATGCTGTAATAGAGATAAATCCGAGAGTGAGCAGATCATCGGCACTTGCATCAAAAGCAACAGGTTATCCTATTGCAAAGGTTGCGGCAAAAATTGCTCTTGGATATGGACTTGACGAAATAAAAAATGCAGTTACAAAGAAAACTTATGCTTGTTTTGAACCATCTCTTGACTATGTAGTAGTTAAAATACCAAAATGGCCATTTGATAAGTTTCAGGATGCCGATAGGGAACTTGGCACAAAGATGATGGCTACAGGTGAAATCATGTCAATAGGAAGCAATTTTGAAGCAGCGTTTTTAAAGGGAGTTAGATCTCTTGAAATTGGAAGTTACTCACTTGACTATAAAAAGTTTAAAAGCTCCAGTCTTGAGGAACTTAAAAATAGGATTAAGTATCCGGATGATGAAAGAATATTCGCTCTTTCAGAAATGATAAGAAGGGGATATAGAGTTGACATGCTTGCCAGCGTAACTGGAATTGACAAGTTCTTTATATACAAGTTCAAATGGATTATAGATCAGGAAGAAAAATTGAAAAGTAGTACTGTAGAGGATATAAATAAAAAATGGCTTACACTTTTAAAGAAAAAAGGATTTTCAGACAAAGCAATAGCCTGCATGCTTAATGTTTCACCGGATGAGATATACAGGCTAAGAAATATATGGAGTATATATCCTGCGTACAAGATGGTAGATACGTGTGCAGGTGAATTTGAAGCACTTTCTCCTTATTATTACTCTACTTATGAGATGGAAGATGAAGTTCAAGTATCTGACAAAAAGAAGATACTTGTTGTAGGTTCGGGTCCAATAAGAATAGGACAGGGGATAGAGTTTGATTATGCTTCGGTACATTGTATAAAAATACTCAGAAAAATGGGCATAGAAACAATTATTGTAAACAACAACCCTGAAACGGTAAGCACAGATTTTGATGTTTCAGATAAATTGTATTTTGAACCTATAACGGAAGAAGAAGTTCTAAGCATCGTTGACAAGGAAAAACCGTATGGGGTAATATTGCAGTTCGGCGGCGAAACTGCGATAAAGCTGGCAGAATTTCTAAAACAAAAAAATATAGTAATACTTGGTACTACAGCGGATCAGATAGATATGGCGGAGGACAGAGAAAAGTTTGATGATTTGCTTGAAAGACTTGATATAAAAAGACCTAAGGGAAAAGGAGTTTGGTCTGTGGAAGACGGGCTCAAAGAAGCCGCAAAAGTTGGTTTCCCTGTACTTGTAAGACCTTCTTATGTTCTTGGTGGGCGTGGGATGGAAATTACATATGACGACAGGGAGTTAACCTACTATTTGTCCAAAGCTTTTGACAAAGACAAGAAAAATCCGATACTTATAGACAAATACCTTATGGGAAGAGAAATAGAAGTAGACGCCATATGTGACGGTGAGGAAGTTTTGATACCAGGTGTTATGGAACATTTGGAAAGAGCCGGTGTGCACTCAGGTGACAGCATAACCATGTATCCAAGTCAAAATGTAAGTTGTGATATTAAAGAAAAAATACTTGATTATACAAAAAAACTTGCACTTGGCATAGGAATAAAAGGCATGATAAATATACAGTTTATAGAATATAAAAATACTTTGTATGTAATAGAAGTCAATCCAAGAGCATCAAGGACGGTTCCGTATATAAGCAAGGTAAGTGGCGTTCCTATAGTTGACATAGCGACAAGGGTAATGCTTGGAGAAAAGCTTAAAGATATGGAATATGGAATTGGAATTTTTAGAGAACCTGAGATTTGTGCAGTGAAAGTTCCTGTGTTTTCGACTCAAAAACTTCCTAATGTTGAAGTGTCACTTGGCCCAGAGATGAGGTCTACAGGTGAAGTTTTAGGTGTGGGTAAAAATCTAACTGAGGCATTGTATAAAGGGTTTGTTGGAGCAAATATGTTTACGGAAAACAAAATTAAAACAATACTCGCGACTATAAGCGATCATGACAAGCAGGAATTTTTACCTATTGCCAGGGAAATAAACAAGGCAGGAATACAATTTGCAGCTACTAAAAATACAGCTAAGCTTTTGAGAGACAGCGGGATAGAAGTAAAAGAAGTTAGAAAGATGAAAGAGGAAAAACCAAATATAATAGATGTTATAAAGAACGAGGAAGTTGATCTTGTAGTAAACACTCCTACTAAAGGAAATGATTCTTCGAGAGATGGTTTTCATATAAGAAGAGCGGCAGTTGAAAGAAATATAGAAGTAATAACATCTCTGGATACTTTTAGAGCAATGACGTATGTAAAAAATAGCAGCTGGAATCATAAAGATCTTGAAGTGTTTTCAAGGTACAGATAAAATTAATTGCTTTTTCAGTAAATTAACACGTACTCTTTTCATAGAATATACTAGCAGTAATTAGGAAGGATAGTTTTATGGGTAAAAATTCAGGCTATTATATTCAACTTGATGATGAAGGTGAAAATTTTTTAAGAGAGGGACAGTTTTTGGGAGCAGGTCACAATGGTATTGTATATGTACTTCAAGATAACAAAGTTATAAAAGTATTCAAGGATAGTAAGGTATGCCAAACCGAGTGTGATATACTCAAAAAAGCTTCAATAAGCAAATATTTCCCGGACGTATATGCATATGGTTCCTATTATATAGTAAGAAGTTATGTAAAAGGGACCAGACTTGACTATTACATCAAAAAAAATGGACTTAATTATGAAACTGCTCATAATATGATTGAACTTTTAAAAGAATTTAAAAGACTCAAGTTTACAAAGCTGGACATACGATGCAAAGATTTGTACTTAGATAAAAAATTTTTTATAAATGTTATTGATCCCAAAAACAGCTATTCGAGAAGTTGTATGTATCCAAGACACTTGATGAAGGGGCTTAATAAACTTGGAGTGCTTGGAAAATTTTTAAATGTAGTTCGCCTGGAATATGGTGAAGTATATGATGATTGGAGTTTTAGAATAGAAAGGTATTTGAAACGTGGAATAAAGTGAATACTAAAGGATTGTTTAATACGCCATTTTATTATATTATAATAAAATGGCGTATTATTTTATGAAATTTACAAAATAAATATAGAAAATTTAATATAAAATAAATTATAGGGGCGAAAAAATGATTGTAACTTGTAGAAATATGTTGAAGATACCAGGACTTGAAAAAATGAAACTGGTAGCTGGAAAAGATGGACTCGACAAGGTTATAAATTGGGTTCATATTATTGAAATACCAAATGCAGCCCTTTATCTGAGAGGTGGAGAACTTCTTTTTATGACAGGAGTTGTTATAGGAAGTGACTCAAAGCAGCTTTTAAAATTTATTAAAGATATAAGTTCAAGAAAATTATCCGGTCTTGTAATAAATATTGGACCATATATAAAGTCAACACCTAAAGAGGTTTTAGAATTTGCAGATAGAATTGAGTTTCCTGTATTTGAACTGCCTTTTGAAGTAAGACTCATAGATGTAACACAAATCATATGTAAAACAATTTTTTCACAGAAGATTGAAATAGAATCTATGAATAATTTTATAAAAGATGTAATTATTGGAGATATAGATATTACCCAACAAGTTCTAAATAGAGCTATATTATATGGTTACAGTATAAACATGTATTATTGTGCAATGGTAATCGACATTGATGATTTTTCATCATACATAATGTCAAATAAATTAAATGATGAGTATTCAATAATGAATGTTAAAAATCATATTTATTCTATTATTGATAATTTGATAGGCAGAAGCAATAGAAGATATTTTATTGCTATGCAAAGTGATAGCTTTTCCTTGATGCTTCCAGTGAAGAAAGATAAGAATATAGATAGCGCTTGTATTAAAGAATACGTATCAGCTACAGCACAATTGTTAAAGGATGAGATACAAAAAAAGATAAATTCTATTACTGTAAGTATAGGAATAGGTGGAATATGCAGTGATTTAAGTGAATTCAAGCAGGCGATTTCAGAAGGTAAAAAAGTTCTTCAGATACTAAAAAGATTAAAAAGATTCAATTGTATTGTAGATTATAAGGAACTTGGCATATTTAGGCTGTTTTTTGAGATGAGTAATTACGATGAAATGAAGAAGCTATTTAATGAAAATTTGTTGAAACTCAAAGAGTACGATGACAAGAATTCCTCTTATTTAGTGAAAACATTAAATTCATATTTAACGAACAATCGAAATTTAGGAAAAACTTCTGAAGAACTCTATATTCACAGAAATACAATGAAATATAGAGTAAAGAGAATAGAGGAAATATTAAATTGTGATTTAAAAGACGGAAAAACTATATTTAATATAAAACTAAGCATAAGGATAGGCATTTTCTTGGATTTAATAAAGTTATAACTATAAAAAATAATGCAGTGTACAAAAGAATTAGAATATATTTGTACACTGTGGATATATATAAATATTTTACAATATGATAAATTATATATAAATTAATTGATAATTTATTAAATAAATACAATATAAATTAACATATAAGAATAGAGGCGATGCTTTTGAAATTATCTATATTTCAAAGTCCTGGAAATGTAATTTATGGGAAGAATTCAGTACAAGCAGTGGGAAAGCAGACTAGGAAATTTGGAAAAAAAGTTATGATTGTTACAGGAAAGAGTTCCTCAAAAAAGACGGGAGCTTTGGACAAAGTATTAAATTCTTTAAAAAATGAAAATTTGGAATGCACAGTTTTTGACAAGGTAGAATCTGATCCAAGTGTAAGTACTGTGAGATATGGAGTAGAAACTTTCAAAAAATCAAATGCTGATGTGATTTTAGCACTCGGAGGAGGAAGCGTACTTGATGCTGCAAAAGCCATAAGCATGGTAGTTGCAAATGGTGGTGATATTACAGATTATGAAAGCAAACTTCCAGAAAAAGAAGTGATACCCATAATAGCAGTTCCTACAACTGCAGGTACTGGAAGTGAAGTTAGCAAATATTCAATAATAACAGACACTGAAAGAAAAATAAAAATGCTTATTGCAAGCGAACTTATAATACCTAAAATAGCGGTACTTGATCCGATACTTACACTTATGATGCCGCCCCAGGTTACAGCTGCAACGGGAATGGATGCATTTACACATGCAATAGAAGCGTACATATCAAAAGCTGTACAACCTATGTCGGAAATATATGCCTTAAAGGCAATAGAGATGATAAGTGCAAATCTTCCAAAGGCGGTATTAAACGGAGAGGATATTTGTGCAAGAGAGAACATGTTAATGGGTCAGATGTATGCAGGTCTTGCATTCAGTAATTCATCAACGGCTTTAGTACATTCTATGTCAAGGCCGCTTGGAGCTTATTATGGAGTACCTCATGGACTTGCCAATGCATTGATACTTTCTGAGGTTATGAAATTCAATCGTGCAGCATGTGCAGACAAGTTTAGGGACATGGCCAAGGCAATGGGTGAAAATATAAAAGGATTATCTGTGAGAGAGGCAAGTTATAGAACTATAGAGAGTGTGCAAAATACTTTTCTTGAAACAGGACTTCCAGTAAGGCTTAGAGATGTAGGGGTTGACGATAAGAACTTCGAGAAAATGGCAGAAGATGCAAAGGCAAGTAAAACTACCGCTTTGAATCCAAGACAGCCAAAGATTGAAGAGATTATAGAAATATACAGAAAAGTATATTAATTTATGAAGAAGGGATGAGTTGGATATCATGGAAAAATCAAAATTAAGTATAGATCTAGAGGATATAAAGAGATATGACAAGAAATACAATATGCATTCCTGGAGTGCACAAAAAAAGCTTGATCCGCCTGTGATTGTAAAGGCTGAAGGAATTTATTTCTGGGATAGTGACGGAAACAGGTATACAGATATGTCGTCTCAACTTGTGAACCTGAATATAGGACATGGGAACAAAACAGTAATAGAGGCTATAAAAAAACAAGCTGAAAAGATTCCTTTTATAGGACCGTCATATGCCGTAGATGTAAGATCAAAGCTTGCCTCAAGAGTAATAGAAAAGGCTCCAGACAATATGGGAAAAGTATTTTTTACTTTGGGTGGAGCAGATTCAAATGAAAATGCTATAAAAATATCAAAAATGGTAACTGGAAGATTCAAAATATTTTCAAGATACAGATCATATCATGGTGCAAGTTTTGGCGCTGCAAATTTGACAGGCGAACCTAGAAGGTATACTTGTGAGCCAGGAATACCTGGATTTGTAAAATTTTTTGATCCCTATGTATACAGGGAAAAAATAAAGTTTGAAAGTGAAGAGGCTGCTTCAAAGTTTTATATTGACAAACTTAGAGAACAGCTCATATATGAAGGAGCGGACAGTGTAGCAGCAATAGTTGTAGAAACTGTAACTGGAAGTAATGGAGTTATAATACCTCCAGGGGGATATCTTAAGGGAATAAGAAAACTTTGTGATGAGTTTGGAATAATGATGGTTTGTGATGAAGTTATGGCAGGCTGGGGAAGAACTGGAGAATGGTTTGCGTGCAATAATTGGGATGTACAGCCGGATATTATAACTTTTGCGAAGGGAATTACATGCGGTTATGTTCCACTTGGAGGAGTAATTGTAAGCAAGAAAATAGCGGAGTATTTTGATGATAATACACTTATGTGTGGACTTACCTACAGTGCACATCCAATATCTTGTGCGGCAGGATGTGCCACCATTGATGTATATGAAAAAGAAGGACTTGTAGAAAACTCGAAGAAAATGGGATTTGTTCTTGGAAAAATACTTGAAAAAATGAAAATAGATCATCCAAGCATTGGAGATGTTAGATATATAGGACTTTTTTCTGCGGTGGAACTTGTCAAAAACAAGGAAACAAGAGAACCTATTGTAGAGTATGGAAAAGATCCAGAAGGAATAATGCCTAGAATAATAGGTATGCTTAAGAAAAAAGGGTTCTCGACGTATTCCCATGAAAACTGCATAATGATTGCTCCACCACTTATAATAAATGAACATCAGATTAAAGAGGCAATGAGCATATTGGATGAAGTTTTATACTTTGTAGATGAATATATAAAAAAATAAGTTCATACTAAATTTATTTTATTTTAAAAATATTGAATATTTAAAAATATAAAGGAGAGTTTTAAAAATGAGAGATATTAGTTGTGATTTAAATAGAATGGAAGATAAAATAGTTACATTCAGCAAATTTGGTGATACAGGGAATGGTGGAATAACAAGACTTGCACTTTCAAATGAAGACATTAGTGCAAGGGATGAATTTTCGAAAAGAATGAAAATACTTGGAGCAAAAATAGAAACAGATGATATGGCCAATATTTATGCTACTTTTGAGGGCTCAGAGGATATTCCGCATATAGCAATGGGCTCCCATTGTGATTCAGTTGTACAAGGGGGAAACTATGATGGAATACTTGGAGTAATGACTGCAATGGAAGTAGCTGAAACAATAGTTACTGAAAAGATACCTCACAGACACCCTATAACTGTAATGATATGGACTAATGAGGAAGGTGCAAGATTTGATCCTGCAATGATGTCTTCCGGAGTTATAACTGGAAAATTTGATAAAGAAAAAATGCTTGCTTCAAAAGATGCAGAAGGAATAACTTTTAAGGAAGCTTTAGAAAAAAGCGGATATAAGGGAGAAAAGAAAAGCAGAATAAATCCTAAAGATTATATGGCACTTCTTGAACTTCATATTGAGCAGGGTCCTGTACTTGAAGCTGAGAAAAAAGATATTGGAGTAGTTGAAGGTGTTGTTGGAATGGTAAATTATGAATTTAAGTTTTTGGGACAGGCAGGCCATGCGGGAACAGTTCCTCAGAAAATGAGAAAAGATGCACTGCTTGCAGCATCAGAGGCCATTCAATATCTTCACAGGGAACTTGACAAACTTGATAATAAACTTGTTTACACAACAGGACGAATAAACTGTTCGCCTAATGTTCATACAATAATACCTGATGATGTCAAATTTACATTGGATGCAAGACATCAAGACCCTGAGGTTATAGAGCAGGTGGTTGAAGTTATAGAAAATATACCTAAAGAACTTGCAGGATGTAAGGTGAGTTATAAAGAACTCTGGGCACGTAAAACTATAAGTTTTAACAAAGAATTTGTAGATATTGTTGAGAAAAATGCAACAAATTACGGATATTCCAGCATGAGAATGTACAGTGGACCTGGACATGATGCACAATTTGCAGCAGATATGCTTCCTACAACTATGATATTTGTACCAAGCATAGGAGGTCACAGTCATTGTGAAATAGAAAAAACTCCGTTAGAAAATTGCCTTAAGGGTGCAAATGTACTTCTTCAGACAGTGTTAGATATTGATGAAAAATAATAAGTTACCAATTGAAATTCGTAGGTGGAGCCTATAAAAATATTCAAGAAAGAAGGGAATTAAAAATGGAAGATTCTATATCAAAAGAAATATATGAATTGGATACTGAACAAAATGAAATAAAAAGCAGTAAGCTCTACAATTCAGATAATGCACCGGTGCCTGTAAAAGAGAGAACATGGAATACTTATAATTTTACTGCTCTTTGGGTTGGAATGGCTCACTGCATACCTACGTATATGCTTGCAGCAAGTCTTATATCCCTTGGGATGAACTGGAAACAAGCACTCGTTACAATAACCCTTGGAAATCTTATAGTACTCGTACCAATTCTTTTGAATGCACATCCAGGTACTAAATATGGAATTAATTTTCCTGTGTTTTCAAGATTATCTTTTGGAGTATTTGGAGCAAATATTCCTGCAATACTTAGAGCAATTGTTGCATGTGGATGGTTTGGAATAAACACATATATAGGAGGAAGTGCGCTGAATGTTTTATTTTCGGCCATGATTCCAGGCTGGAAAACTCTCGGTGGGAATTTTCAGATAGCAGGCCTCAGCCTTCCGTCGGGTATAACTTTCATGATATTTTGGGCAATTCAGATGTTTATAATTTTCAAAGGTATGGAACAACTAAAGAAATTTGAAAACTGGGCGGCGCCTCTTGTAATGATTCTTGCATTTTTTCTTATGATATGGGCAATAAAGTCAGCGAATGGATTTGGACCACTTTTGAGTTCAGAAGGAAAACTTAAAAGTTTTGGAAGTTTTATGTCTGTATTTCCAGCAGCACTTACAAGTATGATAGGTTATTGGGCCACATTGTCTCTCAATATACCGGATTTTACCAGATATTCAAAGGGGCAAAAAGAACAGGCTATAGGACAGGCTATAGGACAGGCTATAGGACTTCCAGTAACAATGACTATATTTTCGGCTATAGGTATAATAATAACCTCGGCAACTATAGTTATATATGGAAAAAGCATGTGGAGCCCTGTAGATATAATATCACAGTTTACAAATCCTATTGCCATGTTCATCGGTTTTTTGGGAATAATTGTTGCATCACTTTCTGTTAATGTAGCTGCAAATATAGTGTCTCCGGCAAATGATTTTTCGAATATAGCACCAAAGCACATAAGTTTTAAAATCGGTGGACTTATAACGGGCATTATAGGAATACTTATTATGCCATGGAAGCTTCTTGCAGATCCAAGTGGCTATGTATATAACTGGCTTGATACTTATTCAGGAATACTTGGACCTGTAGCGGCCATAATAATATGCGATTACTGGCTTGTAAAAAAGACAAAAATAAGTTTAAAAGATTTATATCTTTCACAGGGTATATATTCCTATTACAAAGGATTTAACATAAAAGCAATAATTGCACTTGCAATAGGAATTTTTGGAGCATTTATAGGAAAGATAGTTCCTTCACTTTCAGCTGTTTCAAGTTATGCATGGTTTGTAGGTTTTGGACTTGCGTTTGTGATTTATTATCTTTTGAACTTAGGAAGCAAGGGAACTGACAAAGTTTCTAGTTAAAAATATTTTGTAGAGGAGTGTTTTATAATATGGATACAATTATAAAAAATGGTACTGTAATAACTGCTTTAGATACTTATAAAGCTGATATAGGCATAGAAAATGGAAAAATAACAGCTATAGCTTCAAACTTGACTGATGCAGGTGCAAAAATTGTGGATGCATCTGGAAAATATGTTATTCCAGGAGCTATAGATGGACATACTCATCTTGAAATGCCTTTTGGAGGAACTGTATCTGCTGACAACTATGAAGCTGGTACAAGAGCTGCAGCATGTGGGGGAACTACTACTGTATTTGATTTTGCACTTCAAAGAAAGGGTCAGGGAATACTTGAAATTGCAAAGGAAAGGGATGAACTTTGTGCTCCACAAGCATGTGTGGATTATGCTTTTCATGTTGTAATATCAGACCTTAGACAGGAAGTTCTGGATGAATTCAAAACTGCTGTAGATTTTGGAATCCCAAGTTTTAAAGTTTATATGGTATATAAAAAAGAAGGGCTTATGGCAGATGATGGACTTTTATACAAGGTTCTTGAAAAATCAAAGGAAGTCGGGGCAATAATAGCTGTTCATGCAGAAAACCCTGATTTGATAGACATAAGAACAGAAAAGCTTTTAAAAGAAGGAAAGACTTCTGCATGGTATCATTACTTGTCAAGGCCGGAATTTGTAGAGGCTGAAGCGGACAAGAGAGCAATACACTGGGCAAAGGAATTAAATGCTCCTCTTTATATAGTTCATCTTGCAAACAAGGAAGGTATGGAAGAAGTAAAAAAGGCTAGAGACGAAGGCTATGAAATATATGCAGAGACATGTCCTCAGTATCTTCATTTTACAGATGAAGTATTCAAAAGAGAAGACGGAAGAAATTTTGTATGTTCTCCTCCGATGAAGGGAGCAGAAAGTCAAAAAGCACTTTGGGATGGTATAAAAACAGGAGATATTTCAACTATTGCGACTGACCACTGTCCATTCCAGTCCTATGAAAAAGACTGGGGTATAGATGATTTTACAAAGATACTAAATGGATGCATGGGTATAGAAAATATGTATCCATATATGTTAAGTAAAGCAAATGAGGGAAAAATATCTTTCAATAAGGCAATTGAACTTTGTGCATATAATCCTGCAAAGATATATGGCTGTGTACCACAAAAGGGAAGTATTGCAGTTGGCGGCGATGCCGATATAGTTGTCTACGATCCTAATAAAAAGTTTACGGTGTCAAAGGATAATATGCATTCAGATGTTGATTATACCATTTGGGAAGGTCTTGAGTTAAAGGGATATCCTGTTATGACATTTTCAAGAGGAAAACTTGTGTTTAAAGATGGAGAATTCCTTGGAAAACCTGGATGGGGAAAATTTATAAAGAGAAGTAGAAAGTAGACATACTAGAACTAATTCAAGGAGGCTTTCAATATGGCTAATAATATGAGATTTACAAAATTAATAGAGGAATCATCAAGATGCCTTTTATGCTATGATCCGCCATGCAGCAAAATGTGTCCTGCAGAAAGGGATCCCGCCTCAGTTATAATGTCTTTGAGGTTTAAAAATTATAAAGGAGCTTTTTTAAAGGCAAGTAAGAGTTTCAAAGACAAAGGACCATGTGGGGAAGCCTGTAACAATCAAATGTATTGTCAGAGAAATTGTATAAGGGGAAAAATGGACAGCCCTATAAAAGTAAGAATAGTTCAAGAAATACTTTGTAGTGGAGATATAGCCGAGGAGGTAGAAAAATGAATGATATGTCAATAGAATTTTCCAGAGTGAAATGTGAAAATCCATTTTTTTTATCATCTTCAGTAGTGGCAAGCAGCTATGAAATGTGTGAAAAGGCTCTTGAAATGGGCTGGGCTGGTATTGTATTTAAAACCATAGGATTTTATATTCCAGATGAGGTGTCCCCAAGATTTGATATAATGGGAAAAGAAAATACGCCCTTTGTAGGACTCAGAAATCTAGAACAGATCTCTGACCATCCCTTGGAAGAAAATTTGGAATGTATGAAAAAACTAAAAGAGAATTATCCTGAAAAAGTTATCGTTGCTTCAATAATGGGAGAAACTGAAAAGGAATGGACAAAACTTGCAAAAATGGTTACAGAGGCAGGCTGTGATATGATAGAATGTAATTTTTCATGTCCCCAGATGATACTTGAATCCATGGGTGCAGATGTAGGTCAGAGTCCTGAACTTGTAGAAAAATACTGCAGAGCTGTGCGGAAGGGAACAAATATTCCAATTCTTGCGAAGATGACTCCAAATATAACAAATATGATAGTTCCGGCTGAAGCTTCAATAAAAGGAGGAGCAGATGCACTGGCTGCTATAAATACTATAAAAAGTATAACAAGAGTAAATCTTGATGATTTGACTCCATATCCAACTGTTAACGGAAAATCTTCTGTTTCTGGATATTCTGGAAAAGCAGTAAAGCCTATTGCACTTAGATTCATACATGAAATGGCAGTTGATCCAAGCCTTGAAAATGTACCAATAAGCGGCATGGGCGGAATTGAGACTTGGAGAGATACTGTTGAATTTATACTTCTTGGAGCTTCAAACATACAAATAACAACAGCAGTTATGCAGTATGGATACAGAATAATATACGATCTTAAAGATGGATTAAGCAATTATATGGAGGAAAAGGGTTTTAAAAATCTAAGTGATATGGTAGGTATTGCAAATAAAAATATAGTATCTACAGACAAACTTGACAGGTCATATATAATATATCCAGAATTTGAGGACTATAATTGTATTGGATGCGGAAGGTGTTATATTTCCTGCTATGATGGAGGACATCAAGCTATAAAGTGGGATTTTCAAAATAGAAAGCCGAATCTTTTAAAAGATAAATGTGTTGGATGCCATTTGTGCAGTAACGTGTGTCCAGTAGAAGACATAGGCTTTGGAGAAAAAGTTTATAAAAAGTAAAATTTGTCTAACACATCATTTTGTTATATTATAATAAAATGGTGTATTATTTTTAATAAAAATTAAAGAGGTAATAAAATGATATTTTTAGCAGCAGCACTATATAATGAAGCAAAAATTTTTATAGAAAAATTTTCATTGAAAAGGTGCAGTGAAATAAACAAGTTTCAGGTATTCAAAAATGAGGATATTGTCCTTGTTATTACAGGTACAGGAGGAATAAATGCGGCATGTGCCTGTACGTATGTAATAAGCAGATTTAATGTTGAAAAATATGATACTTTTATAAATGTAGGAATATGTGGAAGCATTTCAAAGAATGCAGCACTTGGGAAGACCATTCTTGTAAATAAAATAATGGATGGTGACAGCAAAAAGGCATTTTATCCGGATATACTATTTGAACATCCTTTTCTCGAGGGTTCTATTGAAAGTTTTAGTGTGCCTGTGAAGTATAAACAGGACGTAAAAGCAGATTTTGTGGATATGGAGTCTGCAGGATTTTTTCAATCAGTATCAAAGTTCATACCTCCACATAGAATTTATTGTATAAAAATTGTATCTGATTACATGGAGAATTGTAAAATTACAGGAGATGATGTCAAAAAACTTTTGAGAATGGCATCGACTTCCATAGTTAATTGGATTATGCAGCTAAAGAACAGTGCCATAAGGGCAAATAATATTTTGGATGGACGTGATATGGACTATATAGAAGATACTGCAGCAAGTTTAAAACTTTCAACTACAATGAAGCATGAGTTGAAAAAACTTTCCACAAATTACAAAGTTCTCGGAGGCAACCTTGTTCTTGCACTGGAACCATTTACTCAAATTATGTGCGAGTCTAAGCAGGAAGGAAAGATATACTTTGAACAACTTAAAAAACAATTTGAAGTACTCTAGTTTTTCACATATATATGTTGAAGAAAAGGCTCTTAAGTACAATGTGGCAAGAAAAATACTGCAAAAATTCAAAACATCCACGGTAATTAAAATAAACCATTATAAAGATGTATTTAATAGAAAAAATCAGGACTTTTCCATGCAAAAGAAGTCCCCGAAGCTTATATTGGCAGTTAAAGATCAAAATTTAATATACAGAGGAGCAAAGGTATGTGAAGATTTTGGAAATCAGTATTTTTATTATACATCATCTATAATGAACTGTCTGTACGATTGCGAGTATTGTTATCTTAGAGGAATGTATCCTTCTGCAAACATAGTTGTGTTTGTAAATATTGAAGATGTGTTTTTGGAATTAGAGAAAATTTTAGAGAAACATCCAGTATATCTTTGTATATCTTATGATACAGATTTACTTGCGTTTGAAAATATAACCGGATTTGTATCAAGGTGGATTAATTTTGTACGAAAACATGAGAGACTGAGCATAGAGATAAGGACGAAAAGTACGAATTTTAAGAGCATAAAGGATTTCTCACCATATGAAAGGGTAATACTTGCATGGACATTTTCACCAGAGGAAATATCAAAGGAATATGAAGTTGGATCACCATCATTTACCAAACGGCTTTATAGTGCGAAGCAGGCAGTAGATGCAGGATGGAAAATAAGAATATGCTTTGATCCACTTCTGTATGTGAAAGATTGGAAAACAATTTATGCAAAGTGTGTGGAGAATACCTTCAAGGTTATACCATGCCAAAATGTCAGGGATATAAGCGTAGGTACATTCAGAGTTTCAAAGGAATATTTTAAAAATATGAAAAAGTCAAATCCGACATCACGGATACTTGCGTATCCATTTGTAAATGAACAGGGAGTGTTTACATACTCGAAAGAGCATACGGATGAAATGATGAATTTTATGAGCAGCATTTTATCACAAATTGTTGAAAAAGATAAAATATTCATATAGAATGAATGAAGTTAAGGAGTGGACATTATGAAATCCGCAATTGTAACAGGAGCGTCTTCTGGAATAGGGGAGGAGATATCAAAGCTTCTTCTTTTAAAGGGATATAAGGTTTATGGTTTTGGAAGGGATTTTTCAAAGTCAAATGTACAAAATCGGAATTTTATTCAAGAGGTATGTGACCTTCGGGAAATCAATCAACTGTGCAGGATTGTTGATGATATAAAATTAAAGGATAAGAGTATAGAACTTCTTGTAAATAATGCAGGAATTGGATATTTTGGTCCGCATGAAGAATTAAATCCAGAAAAAATTCATGACATGGTATGTGTAAATCTTGAAGCCCCAATGATACTTTCAAATATTCTGCTTAGAAATTTAAAGAAAAACAAGGGTACCATAATAAATATATCGTCAGTTACTGCAAATGAAACAAGTACATATGGATGTGCATATTCTGCAACAAAATCAGGGATTACTCATTTTGGAGAAAGTCTTTTTGCAGAAGTGAGAAAGACTGGAGTTAAGATAATAAATGTTCATCCGGATATTACAAGATCGAATTTCTATAGAAGTTCTAATTTTATGGAAGATTCTAGTGACAAGTGTGCATATATGGAGGCTTTGGATGTTGCAATGGTTGTGAAATATATAATTGAAATGAATCCAAATATGGTAGTTACAGATATAAGCCTAAAGCCTCAGAAACACAAGATAAAGAGAAAGAAGGTGCACCAGAGGGAGTAAAATCCCAGGAGTGCAGACTACTTTAGATTTCACATACAAGTTGTGTTAGTATTTTTGAAATTATACTTTCGGCACCGGAATTGAGATTTATTTCAGATTCCGTTATTCCATCAAAACAACCTTTCGTTACAGGATTTACAAGGGACGTCATTTTTGAATTTTTTCCGGTAAACCACTTTAAACAAAGATTCAATCTTGTTTTGTAGAGTGTATTACCGGTGGTTTTATAAGCTTCCTTGTAAAGTAATGCACTGCTGCAGGCTTCCACAGGCTGTTCATCAAATTCAGCAGGTGATGTATCACCTTTTTTGTACCAGCCTTTACACCCAACGGGCTTGAAAAAGTCATTTTTAAAATGAACTTTGTCCAAGAAGCTTAATGATTTAGTGGCTGTTAAAAGGTATTTTTTATCTTTTGTTATATGATAACTTTTTATCAGACTGAACGGTATTATTGAATTTGAATAGGTAAGTTGGCTGTCATACCATGACCAGCATTCATCTGAGTTTTTTGTAAAACTGCTGCAGATATGATCGGACAATGAAGTTATTTGCTGCATTGAAGTATTTTTAATTGAAATCAGTTTATCTCTTTTGCACCCGAAATCATTTATAATGCTGGAGGTTATAGAGGCATAAACTAGGCATAAACCAATTAATGAATAAGCCATGCCGTGAAGCGAAGATAGTTTATTTGATTGTTTTATGGCACTTTTTACAAGCTTAAGTGAAGAATATTTTATGTTTTTATCAAGAAATTTTGAATTCATTGTAAATCCAAGACTCCACAGGCATCTTCCAAAGCAATCCTCGGAGCCTCTTTCCTCTATAAAATTTCTGTTGTAGTTCATAAAATTTTTGAAATAACCGTCATCGTTTTGAGCATATGTCAAAAATGAGAGATATACAAATATAAGTTTTAAATATTTAGTACTTCTATATTTTTCATACAACATTACAGCGCATATAAGCGCTCTCGCATTGTCATCTGTTGTGTATCCGGATTTGGGATCAGGTACGGCGAAATTACTGTGTTGTATCATTCCAGTGTCATCCGTCATCAGAAAAAGAGGATAAGCATCTGATTCAGTAAACATTTGTTACACCACCTGTTTTTTATATTCGTTATTTTTTATAATTTCATTGAATAGGTCATTATACTTTTCTGTTATTTTTGGCCACCTCATGTTTTTACCTAGATTAAGCATGTTTTTTTCCATATACAGTCTTCTTTCCGGATTATCAAGCAAGTACTCGATTGAATTGTAAAGTGAGTCCGAATTTTTAAATTCTGCAAGAACGCCCCGCCTGTTTTTAAGCATTTCCCGTGCATATCTATAAGGTGTTGAAACTATTGCTTTTCCATATCCTACAGCGTATGCAAGAGTTCCACTCACCGATTGTTCTTCGCCGAGATAGGGTGTCATGTATATGTCGGACATTGCAAGATAGTCCACTATTTCCTGTTTTGTAAGGTATTTGTTGATAAATGTTACGTTATTTTCTATTGAAAGGGATTTTACAATATCCTTTAGATTGTCCCTGTATGTTTCACCGTATTTTTCCTGTATGCAGGGGTGAGTCTTACCAAGTATGAGATATATGGCTTCAGGGTGCTTTTTTGCAACCTTCCCCATGGACTCTATTGCATATTCTATTCCTTTGCCTGGACTAATAAGTCCAAATGTACTTATTATGCTGTTTTTTTCATAACCGAATTTTTTCTTTAGATTTTTACGACTGTCCACAGTTAGATCCGGTACGCCGTGATGTATGAGTTTGATTTTGCCTTTTGGTATATTATAGACACTTTCAAGTATGTTCTCTGAATTTTTGGACATAATTATCAATTTCTGACTTTTCACTCCAAGTTCATGCACTATTTCTTTTTGTTTTTCATCTGGGTTTGAGAGTATTGTATGAAGTGTTGTGACAAAAGGAATTTTGAGATTATTTATGAAATCAAGCAGGTAATCTCCGGCGCTGCCTCCGTATATTCCATATTCATGTTCTATAACTACAAGGTCGGTATTTGATTCGTTTAACTTTTTAGCTGACATGATATAATCACTTTTTTTAAATTGATTTAAAGTAAGAAGTACTTCATTTCCATACTCATAGTATTTGTCGTTTATAGCAGCTATTTTATATGAATTTAGCGGATATTCGGCTTTTAAATTTTTTACAAGGTCTTCGGTAAAGGTTGCTATTCCACATTGTCTTGGAGAATATGTGCTTAGAAACACTATATTTTTATCCAAATAAATCACTCCTCTAAATATGTTCTTAAAAATTTCATATAGCAAGTAAATCGTTGTTGTAATCGCTTGAAGAACAAACTTTGTTTTCAATACTGCAGTAGGGCTTTACATTATAGCTTGATGTAATTACAGTGTTTGTAAGATTTACATTTCTTGCTATATTTACATTATTCCACAATATGCTTTTATATATACTGCTGTTTAAGTGTATTACTGAATTGCTTCCTATAATTGTGTAAGGTCCAATATTACAATGCTCTTCTATAGTTACATTGTTTCCTATAAATATAGGACCCGTCATGTCTATATTTGGGCTTATATTTATATTATTGCCTTTTATTACTAAATTATTTATTTCAAAATCAGGATTTTTTTTCATTATAGTTTTATACTGGCTTAAGAATATATCTTCATGAGCTTTTATATATTTTTTCAGAGTGCCTATGTCAAGCCAGTAATCGGAATATTTATAGGCACACATTTTATACCCTTTTTTTAAAAGAAGAGGATATGTATCTTTTTCTATGGATACAATTTTGTTTTTTGGTATTTCTTTTAATACTTCCGGTTCAAAAATATATACTCCGGCATTTATCCATTTTGAATTGCTGTCACCTTTTTTTGGCTTTTCTTTAAATGCAGTTATATAATTTGATGAATCGAATTCTATAACGCCGTATTGTGAAGGATCTGAAACTTCTGTCATGGCTATTGAAATTTTGGCGTGCTTGCTTTTATGATATTTTATGAAATTGTCATAAGGTATATTACATACTACGTCGGAATTTAAAACAAGAAAGGTATCGTTAAAAAATCTCTCTGAATTTTTTATGGCACCGCCGGTGCCGAGAGGAATATCTTCCGAAATATAGTATATCCTTACTCCGAACTTTTTGCCGTCACCTATATAGTTTTTTATATAGTCTGATTTATAACATGTACTTATTATGAATTCATCTACACCACATTTTTTTAATTTGTATATAGTCCTTTCAAGGAGAGGAGTACCCATGATTGGCACCATAGGTTTTGGAAGATTATCAGTTAATGGTCTCAATCGTGTACCTCTGCCACCTGCTAAAAGTAATGCTTTCATTTAAATTCCCCCTATAAGAAAATAATTTTTTGTATGCCGAACAAAGCATATGAATTATAACGACTATGTCAGAAAAAATATCAAATGGTATTAATTTTGAATTTTTATATAGTTTATGAAGGTCTTTAGAATGATTTAAAAGATCTTTTAAAGTAGAAAATTACCAAGATAAATGCTGGATATCAAACTGTTGAGTAATAATATCAGTTAAGATATGGTATTTAAGTTGTAAGTCAATTTATATATCTTGACGGTACATTAGCACTCAAACGCAGTGACTGCTAATGAATATATTCTACTTCATGTACATTATGATGTCAAGTTTTTGTTAAATTTATCATTATAACCCTATTATATGAATATGAAATATAATTAGATAAAAGTACATATTGCTCATAGAAATGGAAATTAAGTTGATATATAATATACCTGTAGATTAAATACTCATGTTAAAATTGGAGGAATATTATGAAGAATAGATATAAATATGTTTTTATTTTGATGGTTGTTTTTGTATTTTCATTATTTGCAGGAGGATGCTCTGGAAATTCGGCTTCGAATAATAATGCTAAACCAAAGATAAAAGTTGCTGCATTGAAGGGGCCAACGGGAATCGGAATGGTGAAACTTATGGAAAGCTATAAATCCGATTATGATATTTCTGTATATGATTCGGCGGACCAGATAGTTTCAAAAGTGGTAAAGGGAGAAGTTGATGTAGCAGCGGTACCTTCAAACATTGCGTCTGTTTTATATAACAAGACCAAAAAAAATGTGAAGCTGGCGGGAATAAACACGCTTGGAGTTTTATATGTTGTTCAAAATGGAAATTCGGTTAAGAGTATCGGCGATTTGAAGGGTAAAACGGTTTATGCAAGTGGAAAAGGCTCTGTTCCCGAGTTTGCATTTAATTACATACTTGAACAAAATGGATTAGATCCACAAAAAGATGTAGATATAAATTATAAAATGAGTCATAGTGATCTTTCAGCAGCAGTGGCTTCCAAAAAGGTAGATATTGCCGTTCTCCCGGAACCTTTTGTTACTACCACTAAAATAAAGGACAAAGACCTTAATGTAGCTCTTGACCTTACAAAAGAATGGGACAAAGTGTCCAAGGGAAAGAGCAGCTTGATTATGGGGACTATTATTTTCAGCAAAAATTTTGCAGACAATAAAGATGGAGCGGCAGACAAATTTTTAAAAAGATATGAGGAGTCAGTTAAATTTGTAAATAAGGATACAAAGGCTGCCTCAAAACTTGTTGAAAAATATGGAATAATTCCGAAAGCCACGATTGCAAACATTGCTATACCAAGATGCAATATAGTTTATATAAATGCACAGAAAGGCAAAGGTATGCTTGACAATTTTTACAATGTATTGATGAAGGACAATCCTAAGTCTATTGGAGGGAAATTGCCTGATGAAAATTTCTATTATAGTGAAGGCAAAAACAATTAAAAAAATTTGTGTGATTTTATTTTGGGTGGTGCTTTGGGAGATATGTTCTCTCCTCATAGGAAATGTAATTTTGATGCCATCGCCTTTTCAAGTTATAAAAGCCCTTGTTCTCCTTTCAGGAAAAGCATATTTTTGGAACAGTATTTTATTCAGCCTTTTAAGAGTTCTTGAGGGAATAATTATATCAATAGTTTTTGGAATTTTACTTGGAATAGTTTCAGGACTTAATAATTTAGTAGAAATATTTTTGAATCCTGTTGTTGTACTTGTAAAATCAACACCTATAATATCTGTAATAATAATAGCTCTTGTGTGGTTTAGTTCTTCCAATGTTGTGGTGTTTACCGCGGTTCTTATATGCTTTCCTATAGTATATACGAATGTACTTGAAGGAATAAAAAATGTTGACAAGCAATTAATGGAAATGGCACATATATATAAAGTGAAAAAGAGGTATGTGATAAGATATGTGTATATGCCTCAACTTAGAAGTTACATTGTGTCAGGTATATTTATGTGTCTTGGAATAGGGTGGAAGGTTTCGGTTGCGGCAGAGGTGCTTAGCACACCGAAATATTCGATAGGGATAAATCTTCTTGATTCAAAAAGTATGCTCGATATTCAGGACCTGTTTGCATGGACGGCTATAGTTGTAATATTAAGTTTTTTGTTTGAAAAGTTGTTTAAAATGTTTTTAAATAAATTTAAGATGCATTGTTGATTTATGAGAAAATATTATAATGAAGGAGGGTATTTTTGAACGGGAATTTAAAAGAAAATATTGAAATCGAAATAAAAAACTTATATAAAGTTTATGGAAAAAATAAAATTTTTTATGAATTCAACATGAGATTCATAAAAGGTAAAATTACGATTATTCTTGGAAAATCAGGATGTGGAAAGACAACCCTTCTTAATTTGATATCTGGAATAGATAAAAATTATAGTGGAAATATAATAGTGAGAAGCAGCAAAATAGCTTATATATTTCAGGAAGACAGACTTATAAAAAGCTCCAATGTGTTTGGAAATATTGCTTTTGTATTGAAATCAATCTTAAAAAAGAAAGACATTGAACCTGAAGTTTTGAGGTATCTTAAAATTGTAGAGATGGAAGATTATGCTGAAAAATTTCCAGATGAACTTAGCGGCGGAATGAAAAGGAGAATTGCTCTTGCGAGGGCAATTGCATATAATGGTGATCTTTTGCTTATGGATGAACCTTTCAAAGGTATGGACCACGAATTAAAACAGAGAATTATGAAAAGACTTTTAAAACTTCATGAAGAGAGAAATAATAGTATTGTAATGGTCACGCATGATGGAGATGAAGCAAAAGTCATGGGAGATAATATTTATTCGCTTGATTAATAAAAATTATTAGATGATATTGATTAAACATGCTTTGTATGTTAACATAAATATAGAAACAATTATAATATACTATGTAAAGTTTAATAATGGAGATGATATTAATGGAAAAAGTTGATATATTTACAAGCAGTACGTGTCAGTATTGCAAGATGGCAAAAGAGTTCTTCAAAGAAAATAATGTGGATTTTGTGGAACATAATATAACTACAAATCCAGAGGCAAAGAAGGAACTGATTCAGAAAGGATACAGAGGAGTTCCTGTTATAGTTATAAATGGTGAGTATATAGTTGGATTTGACAAAGGTAAGGTTAGTAATCTTTTGGGATTATAAAAAAAATCATGCACGGCATCAGGCTGTGCATGATTTTTATATTATGCTGGAAAAACCTTCTCCAAGAACTTCGTTTATCTCATTTACAGTTATAAATGACTTACTGTCGGTCTTTATTATAAACTCTTTAAGCTTTAAAAACTGTTTTCTGCTGAGCACTGTGGTTATAACTTCATTATCGTTGTTTTTATATGCTCCTCTTGCATAGTATATAGTGGCACTTCTGTCAAGTTCATTTACTATATAATTTTTTATATCATCACATTTTGAACTGATTATAGCTACGTGCTTATATGTATTTAGAGATAAGATTATCCTGTCTATTAAAGTGGCATTCAGTATTACTCCAAGGATGGCATACATTCCTCTGTCTACTCCAAAGATCAATAAAGCTGCTATGGTTACGATTATGTCTGGAATCAATATACATTTGCCTATACTTATTTTTGTGTATTTGTTTATTATTTTTGCTATTATGTCAGTACCGCCTGTGGAGGCACCTCTGTCAAATACAATTCCCATTCCGACACCGCATATTAATATGCCGAATACGAGCTGGAGCATTGTATCACTGCTGAAAGGCTTTACATTTGGATACAACTTTTGCATTATAAGTATTGTAACAGATACTGAAAAACTGCATAGAACCGTTTTTCCGCCGAAGACTGGGCCTATAAGTATTACTCCAGCTATAAAAAGTATTACTTCGGCACACATCATGAAGAGTCCAATTGGTATATTGGTAAATATACTGTTTACAATTATGGCGGCACCGCTTAATCCACCTGCGGCTATATGACATGGTGCAAGAAAAAAATAGGTTCCAAAAGAAACAAAAAAACATCCCAATAAAAGAAGACATATGTCTTTTAAATTTTTCATTGTCAATTCCTCCCTGAATATTAGGACAATTGATAGGTTAAAAAAGAACATACAAAAATCTAAAGCTAAAACCATGCTCAGATTTATATATGCTCCATTCTATGCGATCAAAATTGTAGAATTTCTTTTAACATATTTAAATATTATAAGTTTAATATATGTATGTGTCAATAATCTATTTTGTTACAATAACTTTTCAATTTTTACTTCGTAATTTCCATCAGGAGATTGAACTGTTGCTTTTTCTCCTACTTTACGTCTGAATAATGATTTACCGAGAGGTGACTCGATACTTATCTTCATGTTTTTCATATCTGCTTCTACGGAACTTACAAGAGTGACTTCCTCAGTTTCATCTATATCATAAAATTTTACCAAGGCTGTTTTATTTATATCGAATAAATCTGCCTCGGAAGAACTTTCTATAATTACGGCAGTTTTAAGTTGATTTTCCAATTCTTGTATTCTTGTCTCTGTCATTGATTGATCGTCTTTTGCAGCACTATAGTCTGCATTTTCACTAAGATCTCCCTGCGCACGGGCAGCTTTTAAAGCAGCTTTTATTTCTACTCTTTTTACCGTTTTCAAGTATTCAAGTTCATCTTCCAACTTTTTCTTGCCGGATTCTGTCAATATTATATTCTGCATAAAAATCACCTACTATTCTAAATTTGTGATATATATAAGTATGGAAAAACTATACTATCAACTATTTTATTATAGTATTAGTAATAAAATAATACAAGGTTTATTTCAATGTATGAACTATGATTAAATTTTACATATGTTATAATAACTATTATGATTTCAAGTTTTAGAGATTTGAATTTATAGGTACTTAATTAAAGGAAAAATGCACAGAATTTTACTGTGAAATTCACTGACTTAATGCTATAATTTTACTGGTAAAGATAGTATTATAAAGTATATTTGAACATTTCACATTGAATTTAGAAATATGTTCTTACAATTGGAGGTATGTAATTGTTATGATAAAGATTTTGATTGTAGATGATTCGGTTTTTTCTCAAAATATAACGGGAAATTTGATAAAAAAATATTTACCAGATACGCAGATATTTTTCGGAAAAGATGGACAAGAAGGGTTTGAAAAATACAAGGAAATAAATCCGGATTATATATTACTCGATTTATTAATGCCGGAGGTTAATGGAGGACAGCTTATAAAACTTATAAAAGAGCAGGATGGCAATGCTAAAATATTTGTAGTTTCAGCAGATGTTCAAAAAAATGTGAGAGAGGAGATTGAATCTCTTGATGTAATCTCTTTTATAAATAAGCCGTTTAATGAAGAAAAGGCAAAATATATATGCGATTATATGAGGAATGATGGACATGAAAATAGATAAGAGTAGTTTAAGGTATGATATACTTAAGGAAATGTTCAATATAAGTTTTGGAAGAGCTGCGAGCATGCTATCGGAAATAACAAACAGAAGAATACTTCTCGATGTACCTGATATAGAAATTTTTGATATAGAAACGGAAAATTTAAATTTAGATAGATTTATTCCGGAAACACTAAAGGGTACACTTATGGTATCCTCTATTTCTTTTGAAGAGAAGCTGGTTGGAAAAGCAAACTTAATTTTCAAAGCTCAAAAGATGAGGAAATTTATAAACTTGTGTTTGCATAAGGAAGATATTGGAGAACATTGTGAAACCAAGTTTACAGATGTTGATTTTGATATTATAAAGGAAGTTGGAAATATCATTTTAAATTCAATGGTCGGGGAAATTGCAAACAATCTTTCTATAAGTTTGAATTATACACTTCCGGAAGTGAATTTATTTGATAGAGATGATTTTAATAAACATATATGCAGTAATCAATTTAAATACATACTGGTATTATATATAACGTTTCTTATAGATGATACTGAGGTGAAGGGTGCCGTGGTAGTTGATTTAACGCTTGCATCACTGAAAGAGGTTATGAAAAAGATAGACATGGTAAAGGATGAATTATATGAATAGAACTTTTTTCAATGTTTTAAATAATATTGATGAAGGAATAGTTATACTTGATGAAAAGTTTGAAATACATCTATGGAACAGGAATATGGAAATTGTAACTAGTATCAAAAGTGACTTTGCAATTGGCAAGAACTTTTACCACATCTTTCCGAATTTAAATAAAGGATATTTTAAAAAAGTAATGACTCAAATAAAAAGTAAGCAATATAATATGTTTTTTGCTGCCGCAATGCATGGAAGATTTATAAATGACAAGTATGACATGAATCTAAAAATAAGCAGCAATATTCAGAAATCTGGGGAGACTTTAATACTCATGGAGTTTATAGATGTTACAAATCAATTTATACAAATAAATAAACTTAAAGAGTATTTGAAAAAATTGTTTAAAGCCAATAAAGCGTTAAAAGACAAGGAGAATATAATAAAAAACCTTGCCTATTATGATCAGCTTACAGGTCTTGCAAATAGAACTTTGTTTTATGAAATGTCAGAGAAAGTTCTGGATGTTGCCAAAAGAAACAACTATTTGATTGGACTTATGTTTATAGATGTTGACAAATTTAAAAATATAAACGATACATATGGACATGAGGTAGGGGACAAGGTACTTGTAAAAGTAGCCGACATATTAAAAAAGTCAACAAGGAAAAATGACATAGTTGCGAGATATGGAGGAGACGAATTTTTAATATTACTGCCTTATATAAAAAATGTAGATAATTATAAATTGATTGCATCAAGAATTATAAATACCAAAAATAAGAGCGTAAGAGTGAATGAAGTAGATATAAATATATCACTCAGCATGGGTTTTAGTTTTTATCCCGGAGATGGGAAACGTGTAGACGAATTGATAATAAATGCAGATAGAGCAATGTACAATGCAAAGGGCAGATATGGCGATGACAACTTTTGCCGCAGGGAATTTGTATAGAGCAAAGAAAAACACCCGTGATTATTTACGGGTGTTTTTCTTTCCCTTTGCAATTTGTACGGATACACGTCTTCCCTGGAACTTTTTCCCGTTTGTCCTCTTGAGGATCACGGAAGCTATGCTCTCTGTAACATTTACGAAGGTGAATTTGTTTAATATATCTATATCACCAATTTCATGTGTTTCTACCGAAGCAGTTTCATGTATGAATTTAATAAGTTTTCTTGGAGTTAAATTATCCATTCTTCCTATAGATAGGAATAATCTTGTTTCTTCATCTATATCCCTGTCTATTGAGTTTTCTTTATAATCAAAACTTATCTCGTTATCGAATAACATTTTCATGAGGGCGGCTGCAACATCCACAAGATTATAATCATCATCAAGCTCCGTAGCTATTGGAATGAATTTTTTGAAATCATCTTCAGAAATTGTATCTCTTACTTTTTCAATGATGTGTTTGTATTTTGCCTCAAATATATCGTCTATAGTTGGAACTTCTTTTCTTTTTATTTTGCTCTTTGTGAATTTTTCTATTTGTTTCAAGAGTATATACTCTCTTGGAGTTACAAGTGAATAGGCTATTCCATCTTTGTTTGCCCTTCCAGTTCTTCCAATTCTATGAACATAATATTCCGTATCTTGAGGTAAGTCGTAATTTATTACATGGGATACATTCTCAACATCGATTCCTCTTGCAGCTACATCAGTTGCAACGAGGAATTCAAGACTTCCATCTTTGAATTTTCTAAGGGTGTTCATCCTCTGGTTTTGGTTCATGTCACCATGCATACCCTCTACGTTGTATCCTCTTGACTGCATTGATTCCACAAGTTCATCAACGCCTTTTTTTGTTTTACAGAATATTATTGCACTTGAAGGCTCATCTACATCAAGTATCCTGCATAGGGATTCAAATCTGTCCTTGTGTTTTATTTCATAGTAGTATTGTTTAATCTTTTCTACTGTTAAAGTACTTTTTTGTATTTTTATGTACTTTGCATCGCTGCTCATGTAGTTTGAAGCTAATTTTTTTATTTGTTTTGACATGGTTGCTGAAAATAAGAGAGTTTGCCTGTCTTTGTTTGCACTTTTTAGTATGCTTTCTATATCATCTATAAATCCCATATCAAGCATTTCATCGGCTTCATCTATTATTAAAAATTGTATTTTACTTAAATCAAGTGTACGTCTATTTATATGATCTATTACTCTTCCGGGAGTACCGACGGCTACATCTATTCCTTTTTTAAGGGATCTTATCTGACGTTCGATTGGTTGACCTCCATATAACGGAAGAAATTTTATCTTTCTGAATTTTCCAAGTCTGCTGAGTTCATCATTGACCTGTATTGCAAGCTCACGTGTTGGAGTGAGTATCAAAGTTGATATATTCTTATCGACGCTGTTTATCTTACTAAGCATAGGAGCACCGAATGCCAGAGTTTTACCGGTACCTGTCTGTGCCTGACCTATTACATCATGACCGTCGAGAATTACAGGAATTGATTCGGCTTGAATTTGAGATGGTTCTTCAAATCCCATGGAATCTATGGCCTGAAGAACTTTGGGATGTAAGTTTAAATCACTGAAACTAATATTACTCATTAAAATTCCTCTTTCTTTTTTATATTACAAAGCAAATCCTATCATAACACAGTATTTCAATAATATCAAATTTAATTGTGCATGGAATAAGTACTTTGGCGGCTGTATGATATAATGTAATATAAGTATTTTAAAATTATTGTTTTTAGAGGAGACATATATGTTTGACGCTGTACAGAGAATTTTGCCAAATGGAATAAGATTGACAACTGTAAGAAACAACACCAGAATATCTGCCCTTCATATTGGAATTAAGATAGGATCTATGTATGAGTCGGAGGGAAATAGAGGAATATCACATTTTATTGAACACATGCTTTTCAAAGGCACGTTTAAAAGAAGCAATGAAAAACTGAATGAGGATTTGGAAAATCTGGGGGGAGAGTACAATGCCTATACAAATTATGATTGTACCGTATATAGTAGTACGAATCTTTCAGAAGAACTTGAAAATTCTATAGAGATTATGTCCGATATGATAATGAATCCATCTTTTAAAGAAGACGAAATTCAAAAAGAAAAGAAAGTTATAAATTCGGAGATACGGGCAAGTGTGGATGATATGGAGCAGTTTAGTTTCAGACAAATAAACAAAATGGCATTTAGAAATAGTCCTTTGAGATATGATACATGTGGGAGTGAAAACAGTATAAAAAACTTTTCAAGAAAAGATTTAGTTTCATTTCATGATATGTATTATGTACCAAACAATTGCTTTATATCTATAGTATCGGACTATGATCATGATACTGTATACAATCTTGTTTTAAAATATTTTAAAGAATGGAATTTCAAAAAGTTTTCAAGAAACAAGGTATCTTTTGAAAGAAACATTCCTGATAGAAAGGATGAATATAGAAGAGATATAGAACAGAGCAGTGTAATGTTTCTGTTTACTCTTTATGGACTCGACAAGAAGCAGGAGCTGGCTCTTAGAATATTAAATCATAAACTGGGTGAAAGTCCGAATTCGATATTGTTCCGTAAATTACGGGAGGAGAAAGGGCTGGCGTATGATGTATATACAGACCTTGATCTTACAAATAATATAAAGACATTGTATATATATACTGCGGTTGATGAAAAAAACATTGAAATTGCCATTGAAACTGTATTAAAGTGCATAGAGGATGTAAAGAATGAAAAAATAGTATTTGACGGCAGTACTATTTCACTTATGAAAAAGTCGCTTAAGACGTCCGTTGTATTTACACTTGAAGATAGTACTGATATTGGAGAATATGTTCTGGTTCAATCTATGGAAGGTGAGGATATATTCAAATTCAATTACGACATAAAAGCAATGGATGAGATAACACAGGATGATTTATATGATGTTTCAAGAAAAGTATTTGACAATCCTACTGTATATGTTCTAAGGAAGGCACTGTAGGTGCTCGATTTTCACTATCATTTGAAAGGGAGATATAGTTGATCTTATGAACGAGAATTTAGTTACCAATATAAAGATTCAGACTAAGAATAAAAAAAGGGTCAATGTATGCGTGGATGGTAAATTTTTGTTTTCATGCAGTATACAGATAGTTTATAAATACGGCATAGAAAAGGGAAAAAAGATAGATAAAGAATATCTTGAGAATATAGTTAAGGAAGACAACTATATAAGATGTAAGAACTCAAGTCTTAAAATTATAGAAAGAAGTTTCAAGACGGAAAAACAGATACGGGATAAGCTGTTAAAAAAAGAATACGATGCTGATACTATAGAAAGAACACTGGAGTTTCTTAAGAAACATAAATTTGTGGATGATCTGAAATATGTCAAAATATATATAGGACGGAAACTTGGCTGCTGGGGAAAAGAAAAAATGAAATACGAACTCCTGAGGAAAGGGATATCCCGAAATATAATAGATGATCAGCTTCAAGATATTGATGGAACTGTTTATGAAGAGAATGCACTTCAAATAGGGGTTAAAAAATATAAAAGTATATTAAAAAACTGCACCAGTGAGGGTGATGCTTACAGAAAACTTGGAAATTATCTGGCTGGAAAAGGATATGATATACATACCGTTAAAAAAACTTTACATGAGATAATAAATAAGGAAGATTTTAGCCAGGAGGAAAAAAATTGCAAAAAAGATATAAATAACATATATGCAATTGCAAAAAAAAGGTATAATATAATAGCAGGTTCTTGTAATGATGATATGAAAATTGCAAGAAATTTAGGACAGTATATGTTAAGAAGGGGCTACAAGTGGGATGATGTAAAATCTGTCATAAAGGAAATTTTAAAGGAAGATGTTGATAGCTGACAGGTCCGGAATTTAAAGGCTTGAACTTATACGATATAATCTTTAAAAGGTGGTTGTTGTTATGAGAGTAAATCCCGTGACGATTATAATATTTGCGGTTTTTTTATACCCGGTTTTAAGGGGATTTTTGTTTAAATTTTCTTCGAGAGATTTAAAAGAAGACATAGATGAAATGAGTAGAAATATATCTTTTATCATATCTATAATATCAGGCATATATTTTGGAAAAAAAATACTTATACAACATGAGAGCGGAATATATGAGAAAATATATTTTTATATACCCCAGCATTTGTTGAATTATATACAAAACAACAATCTTATAATATATGTAATAATTATACCGCTGCTTGTATTTATAATATACAGAATCATAAAGCTTGTTTTTGATTTGATAAATTATTTTACATTTTATCCGGCACTTGACAGCATGGAGAAGTTTGTAAGGTCAAAGAGCAACTTTTTTAAAAGAATAACAGGAATGGTGTCTCAAATTCCAAGGTCTATTTGCTATGTTCTTCTAGTTGCATTTATATTTAATATAATGTCGATATTCAATGTGAACAGCAAGCTCAGTTCATATCTTCAGGAATCGAAAACTTATGAGTCTATATGCAGAAGTGTTATAATACCGGTTACAAATTCCACAATTGCAAAACAGCTTCCAAATATATTGAATAATTCTTTCAGAGTGGTAATAAGGGAAGGTGATTCTGACAAACAAATCCAGAATACATCTATTCCTATTAAGCAGATTAATGAGGGAAAGGCTGTTGTATATTACAACGGAGTTACACTTGACGAGGGTGTGAGGTCTGATTCCAGTATTGACAAATTTGCAAGAGATCTCGGCTCTGAAGGTAGTGATACTACACAAAAAGCAGAAATGCTATATAACTGGATAGGTATGAATATATCATATGATTATGACAAGGCAAATAAGGTACTTAACAATGATTTTGATGTAAAATCAGGAGCAATACCTACTTTCGATACTAAGAAGGGCATATGTTTTGATTATGCGTCGCTGTATGTTGCAATGGCAAGGGCAAATAAAATAAAGGTAAGGCTTGTAACAGGCGAAGGATTTAATGGAATAAGCTGGGTCAGTCATGCATGGAATCAGGTATATATTCCGGAAAAAAGCAGGTGGATAAATGTAGATACTACATTTTATAAGGGAGGGAACTATTTTGATAGTTCAAGATTTGGAATTGATCATAAAAATGCCCAAATAGCGGGACAATGGTAAAATTAAAAAAGTAGAGGAACTCTACTTTGATTTTGAACAGTTTTTTAACAACAGGTCGATAGCTCTTTTGCAGTCACAATCCGAATTATCAAGAGCCCAGGCAGTGTTGAAAGCTAAAAGGGCCTTTTTTGAATCTTTCAGCATGGTATAACAGTAGCCCAAATTGAAAAAATATTTGCTTTCTTTTTTTAATGTTATTGCTGATTTTAATTTAGGGATTGCTTTTAAATATTCATTGAGTTTTATAAGACATACTGCTGAATTATAGAGAGAAGATATTTCGTTGTCTTTTACAGCTATTGCCTTTTCATATAGAGTTATTGCTCTTCTATAGTCTTTTTCATTGTAATAATCATTTGCTTTCTGAAAATATTTCATTTTGAACCTCCCGTGATATGCTTTAAAATTCAATGAAATTTTTATATTGATATTCTATAGTAATTTATATCCATTTTTTTAAAAAATATTCCTGAACTTCTTAAAATATTGGAAGGAGGGGGTATGGAATTGATAATCCTGGAATGTGAAGGTATAATATATGCTAGAGTTTGTGAATATTTAAAAGATCTGTTAAATAAACGGTTGGCATAGAGAATCCATATTGGAGGTGAAATGTTATTGTTTGAAAAGCCACTGGAAATTTTACATAAATATTATGGATATAAAAATTTCAGAAAGTCACAAGGAGATGTTATAAACAGTATACTTGAAGGGAAAGATACACTTGCAGTGATGCCTACAGGCGGTGGAAAGTCAATATGTTATCAAATTCCAGCATTGATTTTTGAAGGCATTACAGTAGTTATTTCTCCACTTATTTCACTTATGAAAGATCAGGTGGACAGTATAAGAGATGCAGGAATACAGGCATATTATATAAATAGTTCTCTTGAGAGAAGAGAAATAATGGATATAGCCTCAAAGTTAAAAAGCAATTCTGTAAAAATACTGTATATTGCTCCTGAAAGGTTGGAGTCATTGGATTTTTTGGATGCAGTAAAAGACATAAAGGTGTCACAGGTGGCTGTAGATGAAGCGCACTGTGTGTCTCAATGGGGCCATGATTTTCGAAGCAGTTACAGATACATATGGAAATTTGTAAAAAATCTCAGTGAAAGACCTGTTGTAACTGCATTTACCGCTACAGCTACAGAGGAAGTAAGAAATGATATTGTAAAGCAGATAAAACTTGTGAATCCATCTATTTTCATATCGGGTTTTGATAGAAAAAACTTAAAAATAAACTGCCTTAAGATTGGAAATAGAATGTCTTACATAGTTGATTATGTCAAGGCGAATTCGGGACAGTCGGGTATAATATATGCATCCACGAGGAAAAATGTGGACAGAATATATGAAATTCTTGTGAAAAATGGAATAGCGGCAGGGGAGTATCATGCAGGATTGACTGATGAAAAAAGGAAAGATTCACAGGAAAGTTTCGTGTATGACAGAATAAATGTCATGGTTGCCACTAATGCTTTTGGAATGGGAATAGACAAGTCAAATGTGAGATATGTAATACATTACAATATTCCAAGAAATATAGAAAGTTATTATCAAGAGATAGGTAGAGCAGGAAGAGACGGCGAGAAAAGTGATTGCATACTTATGTTTTCACCGCAGGATATAATTACGCAGAAGTATCTAATCGAGACCAGTGTACAGTCTGAGGAGCGTAAACTTAGCGAGTATAAAAAATTGCAGCAGATGGTAGATTTGGTGCATTATAATGGATGCCTCAGGAAATATATACTTGAATATTTTGGAGAAAATGTTGAATGGGAAGAATGCGGAAACTGCAGCAATTGTACATCACAGGGGGAACTTGTGGATAGGACAGTTGATGCGCAGAAGGTTATGTCGTGTGTATATAGAATGAAGAAGCCTTTTGGAGTAAATATGATAGTTGATGTACTTCGTGGGTCACAGCAGAGGAAGGTACTCCAAAATGGATTTAACAATATATCTACTTATGGGATAATGAGGGAGTATTCAAAAGAAAATCTGTCAAATTTTATAAATACGCTTATTGCTCATGGATATATGTCGCTTAAAGAGGGAGAATACCCTACAGTTATACTGAATCGTAAATCTCTTGACATATTAAAAGGAAATAACAGGGTTACTCTCAAGGAAACTATAAAGGTTAGAAAACTTTCAAGTGATAATGATCTCTTTGAGAAATTAAGAAAATTAAGAAAAGATATTTCAGAGAGGGAAGGAATACCGCCTTATCTTGTATTTTCCGACAGTACATTGAAAAGTATGAGTACAGTATATCCGTGCAGCTTGGAAGAAATGGGCGAAATTTCAGGTGTTGGAAGTATGAAATTAAAGAAATATGCTTCTGATTTCATAAAGGAAATAAAAGAATATGTTTTTAAAAACAATATAGATAAAACCAAGGTTGAGCATAAAAGTGAAGATATATATAAAGCGCATGTGGGCAGGGAAAAGTCAAACAAGGTCAAGACACATGAAATAACACTGAAGATGCTTGAAGAGATGAAAGTACTTGACGTAGCCGAAAAGAGAAATCTAAAAATATCGACTATATTAACACATATTATTAAGGGAATACAAGAAAATGTTGTTTCAAATTTAAGTATTGATTTTGAAGGAGTGTTTACTTGTGAGGAAGAGAAAGCTGTCATGCTTGCGGTAAAAGAGGTTGGAAGTGACAGACTTTATCCAATAAAGGAAAAGATTCCAGAAAGTATAGATTATGATAAAATAAGAGCAGTGATACTTAAGAATCAATTATGGAGTAATACTTAAAAAGGTGGGAGTGTATAAAAATGAGTGAAGTTTCAAGAAAACTTGGACAGTGCAGGAAACCTTCAGGAGATTTGGGAAAAGCTGTAGCGGGGGAGATGAATGTAAGCCACTTTGAACTTACCGGTTGGGGACTTAATAAGATAGATATAAAAGACAATTTCGAGATATTGGATGTTGGCTGCGGCGGCGGCAGAACTGTCAATAGAATGGCCAAAATGATTCAAGATGGAAAAGTTATAGGGGTGGACTATTCAAAAGATTGTGTTGAATGGACGAAACAGCTGAATTCAAATATGATGGAAAGTGGAAAAGTGGAAGTATACAATGCAAGTGTTGAACATCTTCCTTTTGATGATAACAGGTTTGATCTTGTAACTGCCGTGGAAACAATATATTTCTGGCCGAATTTAGACAAGAGTTTGAGAGAAATAAAAAGAATATTGAAACAAGAAGGCACATTTATTATCATAAATGAAATGTATATGGATAAAAGTATGGAGAAAGAATATGAAGAGTATAAAAAAAATATGGATTTATATACACCCGAAGAACTAAAGAAAATAATATTATCATCGGGATATAATAAGGTTGATATGGAGATAGATGCCGATAAGCACTGGATATGTTATGTTTGCAGGAAGTAGGTGAATCGGTTGTCTAATGTATACTTTAAACCGGTAAAATCCCATTCAAGTCCTTGTGAAGTAAGCAAAATCTCAAAAGAGGTGCTTGAAGAACTTTTAAAGGGTGAAAAATTGAATCTTGAGAGTCAGGTTCCTTTAAAAGTTCACTTTGGTGAAAAAGGAAACAGGACATACGTAAGACCTGAAAGTTTCGATGGAATTATAGATTTGCTTGAAGATAGAAGAATAAAGAGCTGTTTTATTGAGACAAATGCGCTTTACAGGGGTCAGAGAACTGTAAAGGAAAATCATATTAAGCTTGCAGAAAGTCATGGCTTTACGAGGTTGCCAGTAGTTATAGCAGATGGGGAAAGGGGAGAAAAGTTTGAGCTTGTAGATATAGGGAAGAAGCATTTTAAACAATGTAAAATAGGTAAAATAATTGCTGAAAGCAAACAGATTATTGTTTTGAGCCATTTCAAAGGCCATGCACTTGCTGGATTCGGAGGTGCGGTGAAGCAGCTTGCTATGGGATGCGCGGCTAGAGGGGGAAAGCTCGACCAGCATGCAAATTCAAAACCTATAATAGTACCGTTTATGTGTAGAACATGTGGAACGTGCAGTAAGAATTGCCCTGTAGATGCAATAACTATAAAAAGAACCGCCAAGATAAATAAAAATAAATGTATAGGATGCTCTTCCTGTCAGGCACTTTGTCCGTATCATGCGATTACAAGCAACTGGTTTAAGTCATTATCTGCGTCATTCAATGAAAGACTTGCAGAGTATGCTCTTGGATCATCCATTAACAAGAAAAACATATATATAAATTTTGCTGTAAATATAACAGCAGGCTGTGATTGTGAGGGACATAAGATGATGCCTGTAACAGGGGATATAGGCATTTTCGGATCAACCGATCCTGTAGCTGTTGATAAAGCTTGTCTTGACAAGCTGAATTTAGGTGTCAGGCTTTTCTTTTTAAGAGGAGTAAAAACTTTGAATTATGGAGAAAAAATAGGATTGGGAAGTATGGAATACAAACTTGTAACATTAGAATAAATTTAATCTTTTGAAGTGTAAATATGCAAATAGCAGGATGAGGTTTTAAAACCAGTATCCTGCTATTTTATTATATATACTGGACTTCATTGATATTTGAGTCCAAAATATTAAAACATAATATTGAATTTTTATAAATTTAAATGTATAATTATAAGCAAATATAATCGTGTTTGGATAGTTTAATACTAAAAATAATATGCATGTACGAATTCTACGACATTGCTGTTTGGGAGGAAAAAAATGATAAGTCTAAAAGGAAGAAGTTTTTTAACGCTAAATGATTTTAATTCTAATGAAATAAATTTTCTGCTTTCTCTGTCTAAGAAGTTAAAGGAAGAAAAGAAAAGCGGCAGCCAGAAAAAAAGGCTTTTAGATAAAAATATTGCACTTATATTTGAAAAAGAATCCTTAAGAACAAGATGTTCTTTTGAAGTAAGTGCACATGATATGGGAGCAAATGCAGTATATATAAATTCAGCCCAGAGTCATATAGGTGTTGGAGAGTCTTTGAAAGACACTGCAAGGGTGCTTGGAAGGATGTTTGACGGTATAGAGTACAGGGGATTTTCTCAGAAAAATGTGGAGATACTGGCCGAATACTCAAAAATTCCAGTATGGAACGGATTAACAGATGAGGACCATCCGACACAGGTGCTTGCAGATTTTATGACTGTGCAGGAACATGTTGAAAAGCCACTTGATAAAGTTAACTTTGTTTATATAGGAGACGGGAGAAATAATATGGCAAATGCTCTTATGATAGGGGCGTCCAAGATTGGCATGAATTTCAGAATAATAACTCCTGAGAAATTGTTTCCTGATATAGAACTTGTTGAAAAATGTAGAGCACAGGCTGAAAAGTCACATGGTAACATAACTATAAGCAGTAATATACAGGAAAATATAAAAGATGCAGATGTTGTATATACAGATGTATGGTTGTCAATGGGAGAGCCTGAACAATTATGGAAGGATAGAATAGAGCTTCTTATGCCTTATCAGGTAAATAAAGAACTTTTAAGTATGTCTGGAAATGATGATGTCAAGTTTATGCACTGCCTCCCATCCTTTCACAATTTAGATACTACTACAGGAAAAAGTATATATGATAAATTTGGAATTTCATCTCTTGAGGTTACAGAT
This sequence comes from Clostridium pabulibutyricum, assembly GCF_058242705.1. Lineage (NCBI taxonomy): Bacteria > Bacillati > Bacillota > Clostridia > Eubacteriales > Clostridiaceae > Clostridium > Clostridium pabulibutyricum. The sequence goes on along the minus strand of NZ_JBZAYZ010000002.1, from coordinate 281,500 downwards.
GATATATTTGAAAGCGAGAATTCTGTGGTATTTGATGAAGCTGAAAACAGACTTCATACTATAAAGGCAGTGATGGTTGCAACACTTGGAGATGACAATATTTAGAAAGAAGGTATAATATGAATTCTATTTTGTATTTGGAGGATGGAACTGTATTTATGGGGAAAGCCATAGGAAAGAAGGGCATAACAGCAGGTGAACTTGTGTTCAATACTTCCATGACAGGATATCAGGAGATACTTACGGATCCGTCTTATAGAGGACAGGTAATAAACATGTGCTATCCTTATATAGGCAATTATGGCATAGATTATAAAAACAGCCAGTCAGGCGGGATACAGGCAAAAGGCATAGTTGTAAAAAACAGCTATAGTGATACGTCACATTACCTTAGTGAAAATGGCTTTGAAAATTTCCTTGTGGAAAATGAAATAGTGGGTATAAGCGGTGTCGACACAAGAAGTGTTACAAAGAAGATAAGGTCAAGGGGTACCATGAAATGCGTAATTTGCAGTGAAAATGAATCTATATATGAAATAAAGAAACTTTTAAGTTCATATAGCAATAGTAATCTTGTATCTGAGGTGAGCACGAATGAGATAAAGCACATATACGGTACCGGTCCCAAGGTTGCACTTTTAGACTTTGGTTCGAAAAAAAATATAATAAAGAACCTTTCTGACAGAAAATGCGATATAACGATTTTTCCATATGATAGTTCCTTCGATGAAATAATGGAGACAAAACCACAGGGTATACTTCTTTCAAATGGACCTGGAGACCCAAAGGATCTAAAAGATATAGTCCCTAATTTAATAAAGGTTGTAACAAGCGGCGTACCTGTATTTGGAATATGCCTTGGACATCAGCTTGTTTCCCTTGCATTTGGTGGAGATACTTTCAAGATGAAGTTCGGACACAGGGGAGGAAATCATGGTGTATATGATGTAGAACTTGATAAGGCATATATAACTTCACAGAATCATGGTTATGCAGTAAGAGAAAATAGTTTGAACGAAAATGAAATTTCAGTAACTCATGTAAATTTAAATGATAATACCATAGAAGGGATAAGGCACAAGCATCTGCCGGTGTTTTCAGTCCAGTTTCATCCTGAAGGATGTCCGGGTCCTACTGATTCATCATATCTTTTTGATAAATTTTTGAAATATATGACAATATAAAAGCAAGGAGAAGTGATAAAATGCCACTTAAAGAAGGTTTGAAAAAGATTTTGATTATAGGTTCCGGGCCTATAATAATAGGTCAGGCTGCAGAGTTTGATTATTCTGGAACTCAGGCTTGTGAGGCTATAAGAAGTGAAGGAATAGAAACTATTCTTATAAACAGTAATCCTGCGACTATAATGACAGACAAGAATATTGCAGATAAAACCTATATAGAACCTCTTACGGTTGAAGCTATAGAAGGGGTAATCAAAAAAGAGAGACCTGATGGAATCCTTGCAGGGTTTGGTGGACAGACAGCTCTCAATCTTGCCATGGAACTTTATGATTACTCAATATTACAGAAATATGATGTAGAACTTCTTGGTATAAAAATAGATTCCATCAAAAATGCAGAGGACAGGGAAAAATTCAAAAATCTCATGGAATCAATTGACGAGCCTATAGCAACAGGAACCATAGCTACTGATATCGAACAATGCAGGGAATTTTTAAACAAGGTGAGTCTTCCTGTGATAATAAGGCCTGCGTATACTCTTGGAGGAACAGGTGGAGGCATTGCAAATACTTATGAGGAATATATAAAGATATGCAAAAATGGATTTGAAGAAAGCCCGATTCACCAGATACTTCTTGAACAGAGCCTTTTTGGATGGAAAGAGCTTGAGTATGAGATTATGAGGGATAAAAAAGACAACTGCATGGTGGTCTGCAATATGGAAAATCTGGATCCAGTGGGAATACATACAGGGGACAGCATAGTTGTCGCTCCTTCCCAGACACTTACAGACAAGGAATATCAGATGCTTAGAAATTCTGCCATGAAGATTATACGAACCCTTAAAATTGAAGGCGGATGCAATATTCAGTTTGCACTTGATCCACGAAGCAACAGTTACAAAGTTATTGAAGTTAATCCAAGGGTAAGTAGATCAAGTGCTCTGGCATCGAAGGCTGCAGGGTATCCTATAGCAAAGATAGCGGCCAAAATAGCAATCGGATACACTTTGGATGAACTTAAAAATTATGTAACAGGAAATTCCAGTGCACTATTTGAGCCTGCGCTTGATTATTGTGTTGTTAAAATACCGAAATGGCCCTTTGATAAGTTCAAGTCCGCGGACAGGACGCTTCAAACTCAGATGAAAGCTACTGGGGAAGTAATGTCTATAGACAGAAATTTTGAGAGTGCTCTTTTGAAAGCTGTGATAAGCCTTGAGGGAAAGATAATAGGACTTAGACTTGACAAGTTTGACAATATGGAAACCCCGGATATACTGCAAAAGATGAAAGAGCATGATGATGATAGGTTGTTTGCTCTTGCAGAGGCACTTAGAAGAGGAATTGATGCAGAGGAAATTAACAGAATAACGAGTATAGACAAATGGTTTGTATATAGAATAAAGAATATAGTTGATATGGAAAACAAGCTGACAGCAAATGTTCCGAATGCAGAGACAATAAGTCAGGCTGAAATAATGGGATTTACAGACGAGTATATATGCGAACTTATAGGAATGAAATTGTGTGATTTGAAAAAACTTAGAGATATAAACGGCATAAAATCAGTATACAAGATGGTAGATACATGCAGCGGTGAATTCGAGGCGAAAACTTCTTATTATTATTCATGTTATGACCTTGAAAGTGATAATGTGGTTTCAAACAACAAGAAAGTACTTGTCATAGGTTCAGGACCTATAAGAATTGGGCAGGGCATAGAATTTGATTATTGTTGTGTAAATGGTGTATGGGCAATAAAAGATGCCGGACTTGAAGCGATTATAATAAACAACAACCCTGAAACGGTAAGTACGGATTTTGATGTTTCAGACAAGCTTTATTTTGAACCTCTTTATATAGATGATGTGATGAATGTCATAAATGAAGAAAATGTATATGGCGTAATTGTTCAATTTGGAGGCCAAACTGCATTGAATCTTGCAAAAAAACTTAATGACAGAGGAATAAATATTCTTGGAACATCTTTTGAATCAATAGATTTTGCTGAAGACAGGGAGAAATTTAGAGTGCTGCTTGAAAAACTTGACATAGATTCTCCTATTGGAGGCTCTGTGTCAAGCATCGAAGAAGCTAGAAATCTCGTTGAAAAAATAGGATATCCTGTAATTGTAAGGCCTTCTTACGTTATAGGTGGAAGGGCCATGAAAGTTGTTTACAGTGATGCTGAACTGTCAAAGTATTTAAATGAGGCAGTAAATCTTTCAAAAGAGTACCCTGTACTTGTAGATAAATATATAGTTGGAAAAGAAATTGAAGTTGATGCAATATCCGACGGGGTAGACATTATAATTCCAGGAGTAATGGAACATGTTGAAAAAACAGGGGTGCATTCAGGAGACAGCATAGCAATGTATCCTACTGTAAGCCTGCCGGATGAAGTGCTTGAAAAAATAGAGGAATATACATTGAAAATAGCAAGAGGATTGAATGTTGTTGGACTTTTAAATGTTCAATATGCGTTTGATGGAAGTAAAATTTATGTAATCGAGGTTAATCCGAGAGCATCCAGAACAGTGCCTATTCTCAGTAAGGTTACAGACATACCGATGATAAAAATAGCAGTCTCTGTAATGCTTGGGAAAAGTATAAGAGAGTTTGGGTATAAGAGGGATATGTATAAATACAATAAAATACATGCAGTGAAGATGCCTGTATTTTCAAATAAAAAACTTCCAGGAGTTGATCCAGCTCTTGCACCTGAAATGAAATCAACGGGAGAAGTTCTTGGAGTTGATTTCAATAAAGAAAAAGCAATGTATAAGGCATTCAAGGCAGCAGGTGTGAAGGTTTATACGGGAGGAAACATTTATATATCGGTAAACGACAGGGATAAGAAAGATGTACTTGAGATAAGCAGGACATATAAGGCACTTGGATTTTCTATATACGCATCACGTGGAACGTGGGAATTTCTAAATGACAATAAGGTAGCCTGCAGTGAGCTTGATATAGAAGATGCACTTGATAAAATACGCGATAAAAAGATAGATATTGTAATAAATACTGTAACCACCGGGTACAATGGGGAAACATATGGATTTAAGCTAAGATATGTTTCTTTAGTACACGATAGAGTGCTCTTTACGTGCCTTGATACTGCGAAAGTGTATGCGCTTTGTGTAAAAATAGAAAAATCAGGTGAAAAAATAGATTATAGATCAATGAAGGAGTATTTGATATAGAATTAAGCATATTGACAAATCAACTTCAAAAATTTATACTAAAATTGTTTAACAAATTTTAAAATTTAATACGCTCTTATCAAGAGTGGCTGAGGGACTGGCCCTATGATGCCCGGCAACCTGAATAGTTTATATTCAACGGTGCCAATTCCAGCAGGTGAAACCTGAAAGATGAGAAATAAAAGAGATATGATTTCAAACCTTCCTGAATTTATCTGCAGGAAGGTTTTTAATATTTTAATCAGAAAGGAAAATGGTGCTTATGAGTGTGGAAAATGTGATTAAATATTTTGAGGATAAAGGTTTGAAAAATCCGGTTTTTAAACTAGATGATAGCGGAGCTACTGTTGAGCAGGCGGCAGAGACGATACATACAGAGCCAAAGTACATAGCAAAGACTCTGGCTTTCAAGCTGAAGGATCGGAATATACTTGTTGTTGTACGCGGAGATCTAAAAGTAAATAATAGAAAATTTAAAGATACTTTTAAAGTGAAGGCAAAAATGCTTGAAAGTGAAATGGTTTTGAAGGAAATAGGGCATCCAGTAGGAGGACTTTGTCCGTTTGGGTTGAAAAATGCTGTAAAAATTTACTTGGATCTTTCTATAAAAGACTTTGAATATGTTTATCCAGCAGCAGGATCGAAAGATTATGCCCTTAAGATTTCGCCGTTAAAAATGTATAAACTTGTGTATGGGGAGTGGGTTGATGTATGCAATAATCCATAAAACAAATTTATGTATAAAAGTTATTTTATATAATTAATTGAATTTATTTCTTGACAAGCCATAATTTAAAAAGTATAATAAGTTCAAAATTAAATAAGACCAAAACTGTGATTGAGAGAAGTATACTATGGAGTCCTAAAGAGAGAAATCTTTTAGCTGAGACAGATTTCAGGATTAAGTAGTGGAAAATGCGCTTATGAGTTCTGTAATTGAAATTAAGTAGGTTTATGCGGATGCTGTACGTTAAAACAGTAGAATAATGTATTTTGAGTTATTGTATCTTGAAGATACAGTAAACAGAGTGGAACCGCGGAAAAACTTCCGCCTCTGTATGAGGCGGAAGTTTTTTTATCTAAAATTATAATATATTCTTATCAAGAGAGGTTGAGGGACTGGCCCTGTGAAACCCGACAACCGGCACTTTTATGTGAGTGTATCGGTGTTAATTCCTACGGAATGATTTTTCTGGAAGATAAGAAAGATGGATTGCAAAAATTTATTTTCAAATTTATTACGACCATTTTTCATTTCGGAAAATGGTCGTAATAAATTATATTAAAGATTGAATCGCTTATGAAACAAGGGAGGGTGGTTATGGAAAATAATATAGTTTGGCATAAAATGTTTGTAGATAGAAAAATGAGAGAAAATCTGCTTGGACAAAAAGGAAAGCTTATATGGTTTACAGGTTTGTCAGGTTCGGGAAAATCTACAGTTGCAGCACTACTTGAAAAAGAACTGTACAGTATGGGAAAACTCACCTATGTTTTAGATGGAGATAACGTGCGTCACGGGCTTAATTCGGATCTTGGATTTTCGGAGGGTGACAGGAGTGAAAATATAAGAAGAATTTCCGAACTCTGCAAACTTTTTGTGGATTGTGGAGTAGTTGTAATTGCAACCTTTGTATCACCATTTAAGAGAGATAGGAATAAGGTTAGAAATCTTATTTTGAAGGATTTTATTGAAGTTTATGTAAGTTGTCCAGTTGAAGTGTGTAAAAAGCGTGATCCAAAGGGGCTTTACAAAAAGGCGGTAAAAGGTGAAATAAACGAATTTACAGGTATAAGTGCTGTTTATGAACTTCCGGAAAATCCTGAAATTGTAATAGATACTAATTTAAATACTGCGGATGAATGTGTTAAGAAAATAGTTAATTATTTACAGGGGGTGCTTTTGTGAAACTTGATCTTGTAGAAGTTTCTACGGATATTTTAATAATAGGTGGAGGTGCAGCCGGGTGTTTTGCGGCTCTTGAGGCTGCAAATTCACCTGAAAAACCTAAGATTTTAATACTGGAAAAAGCAAATATAAAAAGAAGCGGATGTCTTGCAGCAGGAATAAATGCACTTAATGCATATATAAACGAAGATGAAACTCCAGAGTCTTTTGTAGATTATGTTAGAGATGAATTTAATGGAGTTGTGAGAGAAGACCTCGTTTATACAGTAGCTAAAAAATTAAATGAAGTTACGTCTAAAATGGAAAAAATGGGGTTAACCATATTGAAAAATTCGGAAGGAAAGTATGTCACACGGGGAAGAAGAAGCATAAAAATAAATGGAGAAAATATTAAGCCTGTAATTGCTTCCAAGGTTCTGGATACTAAAAATATAGATGTCATGAATAAAACAAATGTCATAGATTATATTACGAGAGGAGGTAAAGTTATAGGCGCATATGCATTTTCGGTAGATAAGAATAAATTTTATGCGGTTTATTCTAAAGCCGTAATATGTGCAGCGGGGGGAGCTTCAGGAATATACAAGCCAAATAATCCAGGATTTTCAAGGCACAAGATGTGGTATTCACCTTTCAATACTGGATCTGGCTATGCTATGGGAATAAGGGCTGGTGCCGAGATGACAACTTTTGAAATGAGATTTATAGCACTGAGGTGCAAGGATACTATAGCACCTACGGGAACCATAGCACAAGGAGTAAAAGCTGTCCAGATAAATTCAGATGGAGAGGAATATGTTCTAAAGTATGGAAAGCCTACAACTATAAATAGACTCTACTCAACTGTCATGGAAAATAAGATAGGGAGAGGGCCATGTTTTTTAAGGACAAAACATATTTCCAAAATGGTTGAAACGGATCTTGTAAAGGCATATTTAAATATGGCACCTTCTCAGGCGCTAAAGTGGATTGATAGTGGAGAAATGCCGTCTTGCAGTAATGTAGAGATTGAAGGTACCGAACCGTATATTGTTGGTGGGCATGCCGCCAGCGGTTATTGGGTAGATACAAAAAGAGAATCAACCTTGGAAGGATTGTTTTCAGCAGGGGATGTAAGCGGTGGAAGTCCTAAAAAATATGCAACAGGATGTTTTGCGGAAGGTGAAATAGCTGCAGATTCTGCTGCTGAATATATAAAAGGGAAAGAACTTTGGAAGCTTTCTGAAGCTAAAGTACAGGAAAAACTTTCTGAGGTAAATAGTTTTTTCCAAAATAGTAAAAACATATATACAGTACAACAGTTGGAAGAAGCAATGCAAAAGACCATGGATGAATATGCAGGAGGAATATCACAAAGTTACAGTTATAATTCTCAAAAACTGAAAATAGCAGATAAAAAAATCCGTGAACTTATAAAGATGTCTTATAAACTTAATGCAAGTGACTGTCATGAATTAATGTTTATATGTGAACTTATTGACAGGTTGTATGTATGTGTGATACTCATAGCGCACCTTATAGCGAGGCGTGAGACAAGGTGGAGATGTTATGAAGAGAATGCTGATTTTCCTGAAATCAATGATAATTACTGGAAAAAGTATGTTAATTCCATTTATAAGGATGGAAAAGTAAATATCATATTCAGAAAAATCGTTGGAAGGAATGAGGTATATGAGCATAAAGATTGACATGAATAAATGTATAGGATGTCTCAAGTGCAAGTCTGTGTGCCCTGGAAATCTGATATGTGTTTCAGATGAGGGAAGAGCCTATATAAGATATGAAGAAGATTGCTGGGGATGTACTGCATGCTTGAAGGAGTGCGCTGAAGGTGCCATTGAATATTATCTTGGAGCTGATATAGGCGGGATGGGGTCTAAAATGCATATAAGCATGAATGGTAATGAACTTGACTGGCATATAAAACATAGACGAGGTGATGAATATGTAATAAGTACCAGCAGGTGCAAGTCCAATAAGTATTAAAGCATATCTTAAAAACAAGGAGGAATTGGTATGAAGTTCAGGAAAGCTACAGCTATTCTATGTACAGTAGTATTATTAGGTGCATTTTCAGGATGTCAGAATAGAAATAGTGGACAAAATGATAGTAATATAACGGTCCATATAGGATATTTCCCAAATATAACGCATTCACAGGCACTTGTTGCAAAACAAAACAAAAGTTTTGAAAAAGCCTTTGGAAGCACTGCAAAAGTTCAGTGGAAACAATTTAATGCAGGATCCTCTGAAATAGAATCTTTTCTTGCAGGAGCTATTGATATAGGATATATAGGGCCTGGACCGGCAATAAACGGATATACAAAATCAAAAGGTGATTTACAGATAATTGCAGGAGCTACTGATGCAGGAGCAATACTTGTCTCAAGAAAAGATGAAAATATAAAAAATGTTAAAGAACTGGCCGATAAGAAAGTTGCCGTACCTCAATTTGGAAACACACAGGATTTGTGTCTCAGAAATCTATTAAGCAGAAATGGTCTTAAAGATAAGACACAGGGTGGAAATGTGGAGATAATACAAGCTGCCAATCCAGATATAAAAACACTTCTTGAGAGCAAACAAATTGATGCGGCACTTGTTCCGGAACCATGGGGCTCGAGGTTGGTACTTGAAGCTAATGCCAATATTGTTCTTGATTACAATAAAGTTTGGAGACAAGGAAACTATCCAACTGCAGTTGTTCTTGTAAGAAAAGAATTTTTAAATGATCATCCCGATATTGTAGAGAAATTCTTGAAGACACATGTGGAGTTAACTGATTATATAAACAAAAACAAGGAAAAGGCCAGCGACGAGATAAATAATCAAATTTATGAGCTTACGAAGAAAAAACTTTCCAAGGGTATTCTTACATCTTCGTTTAATAGGATAACAGTAACGAATGATCCTAAAAAACAGGCTACAGATGAAATGATAGATCTTTCAGTAAGCACAGGTTTTATAAAAGAAAAACCGGATGCAAAAAACCTAATCAACCTGGAATTATTGAATAAAGTATTGAAATCACAAGGAAAATCTCAGATAAATTAAAAGGAGGACTTGTAGTGTCTTTAACTATAAAGGATGTAAGCAAAAGATTTGTTACTAAAACGAAAAACATTTTGACTTTGGACAACGTGAATATTTCTTTTAAAGATGGCGAGTTCATATGTCTTCTTGGACCTTCTGGATGTGGTAAATCAACGCTTTTAAATATAATAGCAGGCCTTGAAAAACCAACTTCGGGAAAACTTTTTCTAGATAGCAAGGAAATAGACAGTGTTGGAGTGGATAGGGCAATGATGTTCCAGGATTCCGCACTGTTTCCATGGCTTAAGGTTATAGACAATGTAGAATTTGGAATGAAAATGGCAGGCGTGTCTAAGGAGAAAAGGAGAGAGAAAGCTGTCAAGTATCTGAAAATGGTACATCTTACAAAATTTCAAAATGCATATGTACATGAACTTTCTGGAGGAATGAAGCAGAGAGTCGCGCTTGCAAGGGCACTGACCCTGGATTCAAAAGTGCTTTTAATGGATGAGCCATTTTCCGCATTGGACAGTCAGACAAGAACCATACTTCAAATTCAACTTCAAAAAATATGGATGGAAACAAAGAAAACCATAATTTTTGTGACTCACAATGTTGAGGAGGCAGTGCTTCTTGCAGACAGGGTAGTTGTTATGGCGGCAAATCCAGGAAAAATAAAAGGCGAGTTTAATATTAAGCTTGCCAGGCCGAGAACTATTGAAAATACTGATCTTGCCTATGTAGTGGCTCAGGTAATGAAAGATTTGAAAGAAGAGGTGGAGAAAGTTGCGAAATCAGAATATGACAGTGGGTGGAGTATTCAAGAAAATAATGTTTTATATGATTCTCATAATAATATGGGAGGTGGTATATAAACTAGGGGTGGATGTCTTAAAAGTATGGAAACAATATACTTTTCCATCTCCAATAGATGTTTGCAAAACTATGGTTTCACTTGCAGAAGATAATACACTTCAAATTGCAGTGTTTGTCAGTTTGAGAAGGATTGTTGAGGGATATTTCATATCACTTGTTATAGGAGGCATTATAGGACTTTTGATTGTAAAATACAAATATATTGATGAAAATTTCAGCCCTCTTGTACTCGGAATGCAGACTTTACCAAGTATTTGCTGGGTGCCATTTGCAATACTGTGGTATGGACTTAATGAAAAAGCAATACTATTTGTTGTTATAATTGGTTCGACTTTTGCAATTTCAATATCAATAGCATCTGGAATAAAAAATATAAATCCTATATATGTAAGAGCTGCTAGAACAATGGGTGCCAGTGGTAGAAAACTATATTTAAATGTGATTTTCCCGGCATCTTTTCCATCAATTATCTCAGGAATGAAGCAAGGATGGTCTTTTGCATGGAGAGCTTTAATGTCTGCAGAGATGATGTCAGCTACCAAGGGACTTGGACAGGTTCTTATGGTTGGAAGGGATCTTGCAGATATAAGCCAGGTAATGTGTGTCATGGTAGTAATACTTGTTTTGGGATTGCTCTTCGACAAGTTCATTTTTGGAAAAATTGAAACAAACATTAGGTACAAACGTGGCTTGGAAATACAACATTAAAATCAACTATTTAAAAAATTTAACTGTTTTGGGAGGAATAAAAATGGATCATTTAGAGAGATTGGAAGCAGAAAGTATATATATTCTCAGAGAAGCTTACAAGAAGCTTGGAAAACTTGGAATGCTCTGGTCAATAGGAAAGGACTCTACTGTAATGCTGTGGCTTGCACAGAAAGCTTTTTTTGGAAATTGTCCGTTTCCTTTAATTCATGTAGATACTACGTTTAAAATACCTGAAATGATAAAATTCAGAGATGAGGTAGCCAAAAAATACAATTTGAAACTTATAGTCCATACAAATCAGAGAGCTTTGGATGAAGGGATGGGCCCTGAACGGGGAAGACTCGTATGCTGTAAGGCATTAAAATCAGATGGCCTTCAACAAGTTGTAGACAAGTATAAGTTTGAAGGGCTTATAGTGGGGATAAGACGGGATGAGGAGGGATCGAGATCAAAGGAAAGGGTTTTCAGCGAAAGGAATTCCGAATCGAAATGGGACTATACAGACCAGCCGCCTGAACTTTGGGATCAGTTCAAAACTGATTTCAAGAAAGGCAACCATATAAGGGTACATCCAATTATAAACTGGACAGAACTTGATATATGGGAATATATAAAGAGAGAAAGTATTCCAGTGGTAAGCTTGTATTTTGCAAAAAACGGAAAAAGATACAGAAGTCTTGGATGTGCACCTTGTACGGATCCTATAGATTCAGAGGCAGCTACACTTGATGAAATAATATCTGAACTTAAAAATACGAATGAAACAGAAAGATCAGGAAGGGCACAGGACAAGGCAGATCCGCATGCTCTTGAGAAACTTAGAAAGAATGGATATATGTAGAAGGAGGCTTTTTTATGACGAAGGATAGGGAAAATTTAAATATAGTAGTTGTTGGACACGTAGACCACGGTAAATCAACTTTGATAGGAAGGCTTCTTTACGATACAGGCTCCCTTCCAGAAGGGGAAATCGAAAAAGTAAAGAAGATTTCCGAAGAAAATGGAAAAAAATTTGAATATGCATATCTTCTTGATGCTTTTGAGGAAGAACAAAAACAAGGAATAACTATAGATATAACCATGCTTCAATTTTTTACAAAGAAGAGGGATTATGTAATAATAGATGCTCCAGGTCATAAGGAATTTTTAAAGAATATGATATCCGGTGCAGCAAGTGCCGAAGCTGCTATTCTTGTTGTGGATGCAAAGGAAGGAGTTCAGGAGCAGTCAAAAAGACACGGGTATCTCCTTTCACTTCTTGGAATTAAAAAAGTATTTGTAGCTATAAATAAAATGGATCTTGTCGGTTATTCAGAGGAAAGATTCAATGAGCTTCAGAAACAGTTCAATGAGTTTCTAAACAATATAGATATATATCCGGAAAGCTATATACCAATCAGTGCTTCAAATGGAGACAATGTAGCGGGCAAATCGGAAAATATGACCTGGTACAATGGACAGAATATACTTGAAAGTATGGATAGTATAGAGAAAGAAAAGGGAATTGAAGAAAAAGAATTAAGATTTCCTGTACAGGATGTATACAAATTTGACAGCAGAAGAATAATTGCAGGTAGAATTGAATCGGGTACACTTAAAAAAGGTGACCAAATTGTAATTTATCCTTCAGAAAAAACTACAAAGGTCAAATCAATAGAGTCATGGCAGAAAACTGATAAGAAAGATGTGGCAACTGCAGGAATGTCTGTTGGCATTACGGTAGATGATGAATTCTACAACAAAAGGGGAGAATTCATATGCCATAAGGATTCAACTGTTACTGTAGGAAATATTTTTAGTGCAAATGTATTTTGGCTTGGGAATAATAATCTTGTTAAAGACAAGGAATATAAGTTGAAAATGGAAACTCAGGAAGAGGAATGTACAATTATATCTATAGATAAAATAACAGATGCTGCAACGCTTGATTATAATGAAACTAGAGATTATATAAAGAAGAATGATGTTGCAGAAGTTACAATCAAAACAAAAAAACCAATTTGTTTTGATAAGTTTGCAGAATTTCAGTCAACTGGAAGATTTGTAATAGTAGATGAATATGATATAAGCGGGGGCGGAATAATTTCAAATGTTGAAGATTTACAAAAAACAGAAGCTAAATTTGTAAGGAGTAAAAATATATCCATAAAAAAGAGATTTGTATCAAGGAGGGACAGGGAAAAAAGTCTTGGACAGAAGGGCAGGGTAATATGGCTTACAGGACTTCCTGAATGTGGAAAAGATGATATTGCAGCAAAGCTTGAAAAGAAGATAATGGATCTTGGAAAAAAAGTTTATTATATTGATTCATCTGGATTTTTTACTGCTAAAGATGTTCATGAACAGACGCGAAGAATTGCAGAAATTGCAAATCTTTTTGCAGACAGCGGAATGATAGCAATAGTGAATTCTGTAAGCAGATTCAGAGATGACAGGCTTTGCGCAAGAAATGTAATTGGAAAAAATAATTATTCAGAGATTTTTATAGATGCAGGCGATGAGGTATGCAAAAATACAAATTCATACGTATTCAGTGAAGATGGAAAGCAAAATTTTGATTATCAAAGATCAAATTACCCTATAATAACAGTATATGTAGACAAAAAGAATTTCAATTCAGATGCTGGAATTGAAGATATAGTAAATATGCTTGGATATTAAAAAAGTACAAAAAAATAAGCAATTACAGATTTGTAGTTGCTTATTTTTTTATATTAAGGTTAATTTAGACAAATATGCTTATTAATTGGGAAAGGTAAACGATATATATAATATAGAATAAATACTAATTAAGGAGGCATAAAAATGACTATAAAAAGAAAGGTATCATTGCTTATAGGTACAATTGTTCTTACTACTATGACGCTTGCAGCTATACTGGTATATTATCAGACGTCATCTAAATTGTACGATTCGAGTAAGATTGAAATGAAGTCTTTAACTAAAAGTTATGTTGGAACTTTAGAGGATATGGTTGATAAAGAGAAAGTAAAGGTTATTGGATTGTCTGAAAAAAAATCTAGTTATGATTTACTTAATTTTAGGGAAAAATCATATAATTCAAGTGAGTATAGAAGTTCTGTACAACAGATGGGAACTCAACTCGTAAAATATGTTAAAGATCAGGGAAATCTTGAACACGCATTTGTTGTAGATAAGACAGGGACTATAATAGCAGATAGCGACAAGCACCTTGTAAATCAGAATATAAGTGACAGGGAATATAATTATAAAACCCTTCAAGGAAAAGCTACTATAAGTGAAACGATGACATCAAAATCTACGGGAGAACAAATAATAATTTTTACAAATCCTATAAAAATCAACAATCAAGTAACAGGGTATGCTGCAGTTGCAGTTATTGCGAAAACATTTTCAAAACCCTTTCAAAATTTGACGGTTTCTGAATCAAAAGGAAGTTATGCTTATTTAATTGATGAAAACGGTAACATAATATTTCACCCAGAAAGTAAGAAGATAGGGAAGCCTGTGGGAAATACTGTGATAAAAAACTTTATAGACAGCTTGAAGTCGGGAAAAGCGTCTCTCGGAAATTATGTAGATTACACTTTTAATAATACTAAAAAAATAGCTTATTGCAGTGTAGTTCCGGAGCTTAAGTGGACTTTTGTACTTTCCGCTGATAGAAGTGCTATAATTTCAGGTGCAAGAAAAATTACATTTCTAGTTATAGCAGCAATGTTTTTAATGGCAGTTGCAGCTTTGATTGTAGGATTGATTTTATCAAGGAAGATTACAGAACCAATAGAACAAATAAAAGGTATAATACAAAAAATTTCAAGGCTTAATCTTGAAGATGACAGTGAATTTAAAATAGATTCGAAAGATGAAATAGGAGATATGTACAAGGCAATTGTATCCATGAGGGATGCATTAAAAGGTATTGTGAGTGATATTGCAAATGTATCGACACAAATAGAAAATAGTGCGGTTTCCTTGAATAGTGTTACCGGAGAAGTTGAAAAAAATGTTGATGAAACCTTAAAGCAGACAGAAAATCTTTCGGCGGGTATGCAGGAAAATTCTGCTACAGCAGAGGAAATTGCAGCATCTTCGGGAGAAATGGGAAATGCAGTAAATAGTATGGTCGATAAAGTTCAAAAGGGACTGGAAACGTCCGAAGGTATTGCAAAAAGGGCTGATGATCTTAAAATTTCGTCTACTGAATCTAAAGAAAAGGCGAAGAATATTTATGAAAATGTTAAGGTCAGTCTTGAGAAGTCTATAAAAGAAAGCAGAACCGTAAGTAAAATAAATGATCTTACGGAAGCTATAATTTCAATAACGGGTCAGACAAATCTTCTTGCGCTTAATGCGTCTATTGAAGCTGCAAGAGCAGGAGATGCAGGAAAGGGATTTTCGGTTGTAGCCGATGAAGTTGGAAAGCTTGCAGAACAGTCCGGGAAAACTGCAAATGATATAAAGAGTATAGTTGATATAGTAGAACGTTCTGTTAGAGGGCTTGTGGAAAATTCCAGTAATATATTGAAATTTCTCGAAGAAACAGTTTCAAAAGATTATGAAAAACTTGGAGATGTGGCCCTGCAGTACAGTAAGGATTCAGAAACAATAAATGATTTTATGAGCGATTTTAGTGCAGTATCTGAAGAACTGAATGCATCTATTGAAGGTGTTGTAAAAGCTGTGAATGAAATAGCTGAGACTGTAAGTGGCGGTGCTGAGGAGGTTCAGACTGTTACAGAGAGAAATAATAATATATATTATAGAGTAAAGGGTATAAAAGAAACTACTCAGCGAAATAAAGAGAGCGTTGATATGCTTAAGAATATAATTGAAAAGTTTCATATATAATCTTTATTAGGAATTTAAATTAAGGTATAAGTATTATCCCTTGGGCAAAAATAAACCTATTCAATTTAGGATTAATGGGGTGATTTGCTCATGAAAAAGGTAGTACTTGTACTTTCTTTTATTTTGCTTTTTTCGCAAGGTGTTTCAGCAGAAAGTATAAAACAATATGATACAAATATGAAGAGGGATATATTATGTATAATGATGGCATATCCGGAATATGTAAAAGATGTTGCCTCAGGAGAAGACGGCAATATTTATATTGTTATGAAATCAGGTAGAAAGATAATTTATGATGATAAAAGACAAAAAAATTCACAGCAAAAATTTTTAGAGCCTGATGTACAGGATATGATGGAACAAATATATCCTTTGGATTCTATAGAAGAAGTTATGGATGAAGGCTGCGATCCTGGAAGGATACGTGTATATCCAATTCTTGAAGAGGTATATGGAGGGTCTAAAAACAGTGTAGAAAAAAATTTGAAAATGGCAAACCTGGGATATAAAAGGTTTCAATTTAATGGCAACAACAATGCATCAAAGTCTCTTGAAAATGCCGTAAGGGAAGCGATGTCCGCATCTAAAAAGGAGCCTCGAATAGGTGAATGTCTTTTCCCGAGCAGTGGAACATTTAACTACAGGAATATATCGGGAACAGGTCTTAGGAGCCCGCATTCATTCGGTATAGCAATAGATCTTGCAAGAGATAAAAGGGATTATTGGAAATGGGTTCAAAAATCCGAAGGGAGTATGAGAATAAAAAGTTATCCTAAAGAGCTTGTGAAGATATTTGAAAAGAATAATTTTGTGTGGGGTGGAAAATGGAACCACTTTGATATTTTACATTTTGAATACAGACCTGAAATAATATTGAAATCAAAATACTTTGGAAAATCTTCGAATAACGATGGAAAGTGGTACAAAAATGTTCCTATGGACAATTACAAAGTAAAATCGTATGTGGAAAAGATAAATAAATTATCTGGATACAATTTACAGGGTGAAGTGTTTTTTAATTGGGAATAATACATCTGCGATTAAAAATAAATTTATTTAGGCAGGGATTATTACTATGAAATCTATTCTAGGAAAAACCAATATATTCTTTTTGAATTTAATTATAATTTTTTTGGTTGTTTTAAATATACTCAATTTCCCGGTTTTTGCTTCTGATTCTTTTGATGAGGTTCATGTAGAAAAGGCCGTTGAAAAAATTTTTACTGACAGAAACAAAGCAATACTTGAAGGTAATCTAAAACTTGTAGATAACATATATGACAAAGGAACAAAGTATGGAAGATGGGCATATCAATATGAAGAAACCAAAATGAAGTATATCTCAAATTGGGAGGAAAAACAGGGCATAAAATTTATAGATATAGTTCCCAAAGTGAAGATAAAAAGAATAAGGAAAAAAAGTGATGGTAATCTTTCGGTAAATTTAAATTGCTGTACACAGTATAGATATAATTATATTGATAATAAAAAAGATATTAATGTGTTTAGAATAGGTACATCTCATGTACTCAATGTTAAAAATTTAAATGGAAATTGGATTATAACAAAAGAATGGTATAAAGATCCGTTTGCTGATTCACTCAAAATCAACAGGCTTAAAGTTGGATATATAAAGGAATATATACTTTCACAAAAAGCAGAGGATCTCTCTTCTATGAATTCAAGAAGAAAATCTGCAGTAGAGTATGCGGAAATGTATTGTGGACTTTCAAGTGAAGAAAAATATGGATACAGATATAATAAAAAATACAGAAATTATAATTATCAGGGTGGAGATTGTGCAAATTTTGCATCTCAAATACTTTTTGAAGGCGGAAAATTTAAAAAGAATTCATCGTGGAGTTATGATAGAAAAGGAGCTACCAGGCCATGGCTCAACGCAGATGGTTTTAAAGATTATATGATATACAGCGGAAGAGGAAGTGTAATATCCCACGGTGGGTATGAAAAAGTCTATAAAAGTTCTTTTAAATTATTGCCGGGAGACTTTGTTGCTTATGAAAAAAAAGGAGACGTTACACACATTTCCGTAGTTACTGGAATTGATTCAAAAGGTTATCCACTCGTAACATGCCATAATACAGACAGAGACAAAGTTCCCTGGGATCTTGGGTGGAATGATAAAAATATAAAATTCTGGCTTGTAAGGGTAAATTATTGAAAGCAAAAGGATTTAATAGGGTTGATCCCGTATTAAATCCTTTTATAGTCCAGAATTTTTTTAAATATCGGAAGATTTGTTGTCAGATTCAAAGTCACTTTCATTGCACTTGTGTTTATTGCAATGCATTTCTTTTATAAATTCCATTATTTGAGGTACAGAATCAACTATTTTATCATAAGTATTATGCTGATTTAGAGACATAAGCCTTAAAGAATCCCCTTTTGTAACTAAAAAAGCAACGGGTTTTACAGTAACTCCAGCTCCGGAACCTCCACCGAAGGGATAATTTGCTTTTGAACCGTCAGTGTTTTTTGAATTAAATTCACTTCCACCTGATGCAAATCCAAAGGAAACTTTAGAAATTGGAACTATTAGAGAACCATCTTTTGATTCTATTGCATCTCCAACTATAGTGTTTACATCTATCATTTCCTTTAGATTTTCCATGGTGCTTTTTAATAAATTTTCTATAGGATGACCATCCATCAAAATCACTTCCTTTATATTAATTTTTAAAGTTTCGGAACTTTGATTCATGTGTGGTTATTAATATAATCACATAAATAAGTTTTGCAAAACTTATATGAATTATGCAATTTATCTCCATTTCTAAGTAAGCTCTGTTAAAGTCGGGAGTTATATTTATATTGTGTCTTCCAAGTTTGAAGATTTTTAAAATAATTTGAAATAAAAATGGAAATAGGGAATTTATAAAACCATACAATATGGCAGTATAAGCTGCGTCGCAAGTCCCATAGCGTATATCTGCAAATATATCAATTTTTGATTTGGGCTTTATGTTTGTAATAAGTTGTGTTAGTCTTGTGAATTTTTTTAGTGTACGGGTAAGAGAGCTTCTTTGAGATCTTTTATCAAGATTGAAGACTTCTCTATTTGATGTAATTTTATTTAATATGTCTATGTTAAAAAAAAACATGCGAAGTTTTTTATCAAAATATTTTGCATGAATTTTTATTGGCAGGGGGATAAATATAAAAATTATTATTGCAGTAAATAAAATAATCATTTTAGTTCTGATTACAGAGGGCGGATATTAACAGCAATCAGTTCCTCCTTCAAGTTAATTTGTACATGGTAATTATGCCCTAAATATAAATTTATATACTTTGATGCCATTAATTCTTAGGGTAATTTAAGTATTTAAGTAAAAAATACTATAGAAAAATAAAAAATTGATATCTGGAGGCAAAAACATGGACAGAAGATTAAAAAAATATATCGTATATTTTATTGTTTTTCTATTTGCGTTTAATATATGTACTTCAAGTGTTGAAGCACACAATGACAATAAGGACTGTCCTTATATAAATGCCAGATGTGCAGTTGCTGTGGATAGGAAATCGAAAGTTGTACTTTATCAAAAGAATGCTTATGAACTGGTGCCTATGGCAAGTACCACTAAAATAATGACCTCTCTTGTAGCATTAAAATATGGAAAACTTGATAGAAAAGTAAAGATATCCAAAAGAGCTGCGGAAATAAGGGGATCTACAGTCGGGTATAAAAAAGGTGAAGAGATAAAACTAAAAGAACTTTTGTGCGGCCTTATGATGAGGTCGGGAAATGATGCGGCCATAGCAATAGCTGAAGGTATAAGTGGAAGCGTTGAAGAGTTTGTTAAGCTTATGAATGAATATGCAGCTGAAATAGGTGTTTTGAATACACATTTTGAAACTCCGCACGGACTTGATAAAGAAGAGCATTATACGACTGCATATGATCTTGCTGTAATTACCAGTGTGGCAAAGTCAAATAAAGTATTCAATTATATCGTAAGTTCAAAATGTATAGATAATAAAACAAATGGATTTACAAGAAGCTATCGAAATATAAATAAAATCCTATGGGAAATTGCTGGAGCAAGCGGAGTAAAAACAGGATATACTGGTAATGCAGGAAAATGTCTTGTAAGTTCAATGAATTTAAAGGGAAATGAGATAATAATAATCGTACTTAACTGTCCGGGAAGATGGAATGAGACAAAAAAAATATATGATTATGTCAATAAAAAATATGAATTCAAGAAGATTTTTTCGAAGGATGATACGGCACTTGAAGTCAATGTGGGCAAAAAAAAGTTAAAGCTAAAGTACTCGGAGGATGTAATAATACCTGTAGATAGTTCAAGTAAATACACATCAAAAATTATAAAACCTCGAAAAATAAGATATGATATAAACAAAGGTGATAAAATTGGAAAGATATGCATATATAAAGATGGAATGAAGATATATAGTAATTATCTTAAAGCGGGAAACAAGCTGAAATTAAGTATATTTATGAAATTACCATTTTGATATATATTATGTATTGAAATTTTGTCTGCAAAAAAAGAGATTGCTTTTTTTAGAATCATCTATCATGTTGAATTTATATAATGACAGTTTTTTTGCAGACTTTATATTTTTAATTATATTTTTTAAAAATGTATCTGGAAAATTAAATTGATGATTTCGGGGAAGTTCACTTTCAACAATATATTCTATGCTGCAGGGGATATTTTCAACTACATAAAAGGGAATTGAATCTGATATCTGTTTGTGCATGATTGCGTATTCATAAATGCTGGCATCTATTATAATACCATCCCCTACATTGAAACAATGTGCAAAGGTTCTGGTGATATTTTGATTTATGCGTATTTTAACTATTCCACGAACAGGCATACAATCGATGTTTGACATTTTACAAATTTGGTATATCAAAGAAGATATAATTGGGGAGCTGTTGAGTATGCTGTAGTTTTTTATACAATATATACATGTATCTCTTAAAAATATTTTTTCGGATTTATTCATGACATCCACCTTGAAAAATAGTTATTTTCTATAATTATAGCTTTTGAAGATAATTAAGACAAGCAGTTTTATGATACTGCAACGTGATATAACAGATAATAATTCAATATAGTACAGAGTTTACGCATATTGAACATTAGATTAATTTGCATAATATATAATATACTGTGTTGATTGCAGACTGCAAATGTGTGACTCGTTTTCATAATATATGCTAGAAAACACGCCAAAATTTTCAATAAAGCATATAATAGCTATGAACAATAGTATTAATGTTAATTTACACCTATTGCATGTAAATATATGACATTGTTTTCAAGGAAAAATTAGAATTTAAATGGAAACTTGTATATTAATTATATTTGGCAATATTTTATTAACAAAATAACTGGTACAGGATTAAAAAGGTTAATAATACAGCATGACAATTAATTAATTTGTGATATAATTATATATAATAAAGCACAGTTATAAATTGTCACTTAAAAATGACGAAGAAATATTTATGGAGGTGATATAAATGAAAAATGAAACTTCGGGTATCGTAATTGAAGTAAATGGTGGTATGGCAAAAGTTAGGACTAGCAATCATGGTGACTGTGACAATTGTGGAGCATGCCCTGGTTCTGCTGCATCTGTAGTAGATGCAATGAATCCAGTTGGAGCTAAACTTGGACAACATGTTAAGTTTGAAATAGAGGAGACAAATATGCTAAAGGCTGCTTTTGTTGTTTATATTCTTCCGCTTATTGCGATTTTTGTTGGTGTACTTGCAGGAACTTTTATTGGAAAAAGCGTGGGTGGAAATATAAAGGTATTTCAGATTATATTTGGTATCGTATTATTTGCTCTTTCACTTTTGTATGTAAAAATGTTTGACAAATCCGCAAGCAAGAATGATAATATAAAACCGGTGATTAAAAGTATTATATAATTTGCTGCATTTTTGTTTTAAATTGAAAATATTTTATTATAGAAATATTAAAATATTTTAATTCTATAATTCAATATAAATAATTATTATTTTGTTACAGGAAATTTTCCTGTAACAAAATTTATTGAAAGAGGTGTTATGAGTGATAAAGAGTTTTAAAGGTGGAGTTCACCCTGATGGAAGCAAACAATATACAGCAGGTAAATCTATTGAGATGGCACCTATACCAGAAAAGGTATTTATACCTGTAAGACAGCATATAGGAGCTCCAGCTTCTCCTGTTGTAGAAAAGGGAGATTTAGTAAAGAAAGGACAGCTGATTGCGAAAAGTGGAGGATTTGTATCCAGCAATATTCATTCATCAATTTCCGGGGAAGTTGTAGATATAGGAATGTATCCACATCCGGGTTTTGGAATGTGCAGTACAATAGTCATACAAAATGATGGAAAAGACGAGTGGATGGAAGGTATTCCGGTTGTTCGCAAATTTGAAGACATGAGCGAACAGCAAATTTTAGACATAATAAAGGAAAGCGGAATTGTTGGAATGGGAGGAGCTACATTCCCTACACATGTCAAGCTATCTCCTCCAAAGGGTAAAACAGTGGATACGTTTATTGTAAACGCGGCTGAATGCGAACCTTATCTTACAGCTGACCATAGGGCAATGCTTGAGTATGAGGACAAAATAGTAAGCGGCATGAAAATAGTAATGAAGCTTCTAAAGCCTAAAAAAAGTTATGTGGGAATTGAGGACAACAAACCTGATGCCATAGAGAGCATGAAAAAAGCATTTTCAGGAACTGATGTTCAAGTAGCTGCACTTCCTACAAAATATCCACAGGGAGCAGAAAAAACTCTCATAAAAGTTATTACAGGACGAGAAGTTCCATCAGGTGGACTTCCAGTTGATGTTGGAGTTGTAGTTCAAAATGTAGGAACACTTATAGCAATAAGTGATGCGGTTGAAAGAGGAATTCCTTTGATTCAGAGGATAACAACTGTAACAGGGGGAGCTATAAAGGAACCTAAAAACCTTCTCATAAGAATAGGTACAAAATTTGAAGACGTTATAAAACTTTGTGGAGGATTTTCAGAAGATCCTGCAAAGATTATAATGGGAGGACCTATGATGGGAGCTGCCCAGTCAAATTTGGACATACCTATAATAAAAGGTACATCCGGAATACTTGTTCTTACAAAAGAAGACATAAACTATGGAACAGAATCTCCATGTATAAGATGTGGACGCTGTATAAATGCGTGTCCTATGGGACTCAATCCAAGCATGTTGAGTATACTTGGACAAAATGACTTGTACAGGGAAGCAAAAGAAGATTATAATCTTCTTGATTGTGTAGAATGCGGCAGTTGCGTATATACATGTCCGGCTAAGAGAAATATTGTACAGTATATAAAATATTGTAAAGCTAAAAATGCGGCTGAAGCAAAAGCTGCAAAATGATGGAAGAATGGAAGAAAGGTTGTGAAAAAATGGCAGAGACAGAATTAGCTAAAAAACAAATTCTTACTGTTTCTACATCGCCGCATGTACGATGTAATGAATCTATATCAAAAATAATGTGGAGTGTAAATATAGCTCTTGCTCCTGCAGCTATATTTGGTATTTATCATTTTGGATTACCAGCATTTGAAATAATTGTAACAAGTATAATTGCTGCTGTGTTATCCGAAGTTTTTGTACAAAAAATAAGACATAAACCAGTAACTATAAAAGATGGAAGTGCATTTTTAACAGGACTTTTACTTGCAATGTCAGTATCTCCTCAAATGCCGCCGTATATGATAGCAATAGGTTCTTTTATTGCTATAGCGATAGCAAAACATTCAATGGGTGGACTTGGGTATAATATATTCAATCCAGCACATGTAGGAAGAGCTGCACTTATGGCTTCATGGCCTGCAGCAATGACAGCATGGAGTACAATGACTACAAGTGCCAATGTAGTTTCTTCGGCAACTCCGCTTAGTATATTAAAGCTTGATGGATATTCAAAACTTATACAGACTTTTGGTGGACAAGGAAATCTTTATAAGGCACTATTTTTAGGAAATAGAAATGGATGTATAGGTGAAACTTCAACAATACTTCTTATTATTGGAGGAATTTATCTTATATACAAGCATTATATAAACTGGCAGATTCCAGTTGTAATGGTTGCAACAGTTGGAATACTTACATGGGTTTTCGGACCAAATGGCGCATTTACAGGAGATCCTATATTCCATATGATGGCAGGCGGACTTATAATTGGAGCCTTTTTTATGGCAACGGATATGGTAACAGTACCTATAACGGTAAAAGGTCAAATTATTTTTGCAATAGGTGCTGGACTTATTACAACACTTATAAGATTAAAAGGTGGCTATCCAGAAGGAGTTTGTTATTCTATACTTCTTATGAATGCTGCTACACCACTTATCGATCGTATAGTAAAACCGAAAAAATTTGGTGAAGAGGCAGGGAGGTAGTTTTATGGCAAAGGATAAATATTCTATTTTCAGTATTGCCAGGAATTTGGCATGTGCCTGTTTTATATCTGGAATTGTAATTGCAGCTACATACTATTTTACTGCACCAGTTGCGGCAAAAAAGCAAGTACAGTTAAAGAATGATTCCATGAAGGAACTTGTAAAAGGTGCAGATAATTTTAAAGCTGTTAGTGGAAAAAGTGAATGGTATGCGGCTGAAAAAGGAAGCAAAACCATTGCTTATGTAGTACCGGCAGATAGCAAAGGATATGGTGGAGCAATAACAATGCTCGTTGCAGTAACTCCTGATGGAAAAGTTATAGATTTTAACATTGTATCCCATAATGAAACACCAGGACTTGGTGCAAATGCATCCGAGGATTCTTTTAGAGGTCAGTTTAAAGGAAAAGCTTCTAAAAACTTAACAGTCACGAAGGACAAGTCTGATAAAGATGATATTCAGGCTATGACGGGTGCTACAATAACGTCAAGGGCTGTTACAAAGGGGATAAAGCAGGCAGTTGATGAAGTTACAAAGTATACAGGAGGTAAGTAATATGAGTAATAGTGTTAAAAAATATAGCGGCAGGGAACTGTGGGGTATATTTAGCAAGGGTATAATCTTGGAAAACCCTATCTTTGTACTTGCACTGAGTCTTTGTCCTGCACTTGCAGTAACAGGTGAGGCAGCTACGGCGCTTACAATGGGGCTTTCTGTAATGTTTGTCATAACTGCAAACAACACTGTAGTTTCAATAGTAAGAAATCTTGTAAATCCAAAGGTACGTGTACCTGTATATATAACATCCATAGCAACTATAGTTACAATGGTTGAGTTGATACTTGAAGCTTTTGCACCAATACTTTATAAAAAGCTTGGAATATATCTTGCACTAGTAGTTGTTTTCGCTATAATACTTGCAAGAGCAGAAGTGTTTGCTTCCAAGAATTCAGTAATACCTTCCTTCCTTGATGGACTTGGAATGGGAACTGGATTTTGTATTGCACTTGTAGTTATAGGAATAGTACGTGAACTCTTTGGAATGGGTTCGATATTTGGACTTAAAGTTCTTGGTTCTTGGTATGATCCGGCACTTATAATGATACTCCCACCGGGAGGCTTTATACTTATAGGATATCTTGTGGCCATAGTAAAAGTTTATAATCAGCATCAGGAAAAGTTAAAAATGAGTAGAGGTGAAATGTAATGGCGTATCTTACATTATTTATAAGTTCTGTACTTATAAACAACTTTGTTTTGACTAGGTTTTTGGGATTATGTATATTCTTTGGAGTTTCAAAGAATTTAAATGCATCTATTGGTATGGGTATGGCTGTTACTTCAGTTTTGACCTTGAGTTCCATATTTGCATGGCTTATATATCATTTTGTGCTTATCCCTTTCCATTTGACGTTTTTGACGACAGTAGTGTTTGTACTGCTTATAGCAAGTTTTGTACAGCTGCTTGAAATGATAATAAAGAAACAGGCACCGGCACTTTATAATATGTGGGGAATTTATCTGCTTCTTATTGCGACTAACTGTATAGTACTTTCAGTTCCTCTTTTGAATGTAGATTCAAATTACTCATTTTTGATGAGTGTGGTTAATGCTATTGGTGGAGGTATGGGATTTGCTTTGGCTATAATTTTGATGTCAAGTCTCAGAGAAAAACTTAGACTTGCAGATGTTCCTAAACCTCTTGAGGGACTTGGAATTGCATTTATATTAGCTGGAATGCTGGCACTTGCATTTCTTGGATTCTCGGGAATGATAGCTGTATCATAGGATTTTTAGAAAGGAGACTTTTAAATGTTAACTATAGCAATTATGACTTTGGTTGTAATGACTATTACGGGTTTGATATTTGGAGTTATACTCGGCTATGCAAATAAAAGATTTGCAATAGAATCAAATCCACTTATAGATCTTGTAGAAGAAGAACTCCCAAAAGGACAATGTGGAGGTTGTGGATATGCAGGATGTCGTGCATATGCTGAAGCTGTTGTTTTGGACAAGGATGTTGCTCCTAATTTGTGTGTACCGGGAAAGGCTGCTGTAGCTGAAGCTGTTGCAAAATTAACTGGAAAAACTGCAGAAAAACTTGAAACTAAGGTGGCACATATTATGTGTCAGGGAACTCATGAAAATGCATCTAGAAAATATGATTATGTAGGAGTTAAAGACTGTGCTGCTGCAAATCTTCTTCAGGGAGGTCCAAAATCCTGTGAATATGGATGTATAGGTTTTGGAACTTGTGTAAAAAATTGTCCGTTTGGTGCCATGATGATGGGCAAAAATGGAATACCTGTGGTAGATATAGATATTTGTACGGGATGTGGAAAATGTGAAAGCGTGTGTCCTAAGAGCGTAATTTCACTTATACCTTTAGGTGCAAAGATTGAAATAGAATGTAATTCCAAAGACAAAGGTGCCAAAGTGCGCAAGAACTGTAAAGTTGGATGTCTTGGATGTGGTATGTGTGCCAGAAACTGTGATCATAATGCAATAAAAGTGGAAAATAATGTTGCAGTTGTTGATCCGCATATTTGTATAAACGAATGCTCGGAAGAAAAGTGTTTGACAAAATGTCCAACTGGTGCAATCAAGTATATATTGAAAGATCTAAATGATCATGAGAAAAGCAAGCAGGAAGCTGCAGCAAACAGCTGACTCGGTATGAATATGAAGCCGCCGTCGTAAAAAATTACGACGGCGGCTTTTAAATATGTCAAAACATGTTTTTAAATGTTGGTATTTTTTTGAGATGCAAAGTAAGATAGTTTGTACAGATCCCTATAAAGTATCCTGTAATTATAGCGGATACAAGGAGTATGGGAAGATATACATATATTCTGAAGTCTTGTATTATAAATGAAGCGGCTAAAAGTTGTCCTATGTTGTGGAATACAGCTCCGCATATGCTAACTGCAAAAATGCTTATCGAGTTTTTCAAATATTTATATAATAAAATCATTATTATATTACTCAATATTCCGCCGGATATGCTGAAAATAAATGCAGACATGCTTCCGCCGAACATTGAACCGAGAAGTGTTCTTAAGAACATTATTACGAGGGCTTCCTTCCATCCGAGAATAATAAGGGCGGACAGTGAAACAATGTTTGCAAGACCAAGCTTTATGCCTGGGAATATAACGGGAATCTGTGCCTCTACTATATATATGACAAGTGCTATGCCTGTCATAAAGCTCAGAAGAACTAATTTTTTTATTTTATCATTGTACATAACAACATTCCTATCCTTTACTGTGTAATACTGTCAATATTGTCGTCATTACCTTCGATTGCTATTATAAGTTTGTGGGGAAGGCAGGCGATATTCTGGCCTGGATTTGATATCCATCCGGTCTTTACACATATTTTGTCGGGACAATCTGCATCCAATATGCGTATTTTTCCATGCTGGATTTCAATTTTGTTAAAATGAATTTTGTTGTATTTTACTGTGAAAGTTTCAGTATTGTTAACTTTATTCAAGTCGATGGTTCTTATTACTTTTGAATTTTGTTTTATAACTGCTATTTTTTTTGTCCCGGATACATGTTTTTTATATATAAGTACTCCGGCCAAGCTTATGATCACAAGTAATATCATAATTAACATCACTATTTTGTCGCCTTTTTTCATGTGATTGCTCCTTCTCTTCTATATATTATAAAATAGAATATCATATAAAGTTTACTACATTACAAATAAACTTACAACGAGGAATGTACTCGTTGTGAAATTTGCTGAAAACAATCAAAATATCAGAATATGATAAAAATAAATTAATTAATAGGTAATATTGTCATTAAAGATGTGAAAAAATTATAAAAACAATAAAAAAATACATAATGCGTGTTATAATTGAAATAAGAATTTTAATAATAATGTACGAAACTGGGGGCTAGTATATGTTAATGTTGAAAATTATGTATTTGTTGAACAGACGAATTAAGGTACAGTCTGAGAATGTCTTTGAAGGCATATCCCGAGGTAGGAAAAAAGCTTTAGACAATTGGTTCAGGGATAAATGGATGCAGATTGAGAACATGAGCAACATACTTAAAAGTTCAAGTACAGGTTACAATGCCGAGAAGGATGAACTTGAACACTATCTTCTTCAGTATGAAGATTTTTGTGAGTTGTTCATACTGGACAGCAAGGGAATGTCAATTGTGTCGACATGTGAAAAACATATTGGACTTGATATGTCAAAATTGAAGGGATATGAGATGGGAATCTCCGGCAGGAAGTTTATGTATGGTCCATATGAAGACCCTATGACTACTGATATTGATCTGTCCAAGAAAAAATTTGCAGATGAAGTTACACTTATGTTTTCAATACCGTATAAAAATTCAAAAGGGGAAAGCAGAATATTATTTGGACGTGTATTGAATGATGATATGAGCAATGTAATTCAGGATGAAGATACACACGTTTATAAGGATTCCGGAGATAATTATCTTTTTATGGTAAAAACAGATAGAAATATATTTCCTGGTACAGCCATTTCAAGAAGCAGGTTTGAAGATAATACTTTTACGAAAGGTGATAATCTAAAAGATGGTGTTAAGACTTCAAAATGGGGTACGGTTAAAATAAAAAAGCATACGGAGTTTGAAATAAGATTTACAGACCCCAAAACAGGTGATCTTCACACTGGAGTTAAAAATACCATAAAAAATGGAGAAAATCTCGACTGCTGGCCGGGTTATCCAGATTATAGACATGTAATTGTAGGAGGAAAGGGGATACTTATAAGACCGCCACATAGCGATGAAGTATGGGGCATGATGTGTGAAGGGGATATAGCAGAGATATACAATTTTATAAGTATAAATTTAAAAATACCGTTTATAATTTCTGTAGTTTCAGCGTTGATTTTAATATTGAGCCGTCTGGTGCATTCCATGAGTGTCGGTGCGGAAGTCTGGATGACATTTGCATCTTGGCTTGTAATTACCTTTACAAGTTACATTTCCTGCAAGAAATTTGTAACAAAACCTTTGAATAGAACTGTAGACATGCTCCATGTGCTTGCAGAGGGAGAGGGAGATCTGACAAAACGGGTTGACAAACTTTCATATGATGAAATAGGTGAGCTCTCAAGGTGGTTCAATAAATTTATAAATAATCAAATGACTATGATAAAAAGAGTTGGTACATCTTCCGGAACATCGAAAAATTCAATTCAGACAGTATCTGAACTTACAGGCAGGATAAAAGACAGTATGAAAAAGGTGGCAGGTACTGTAAATGTACTTTTTAAAGTCTCTGAAAATCAAAATGATGCTTTTCAAGGCACCAAAAATCATTTTAATGATCTTTCTGCCTCAATACAGGAAATGGAAGGACTTATAAATCAAGTTACAGAAGAGGTTTCCGATACGAGTACTCAGGCTCTAAAAGCTAATGAATCTACAGGTATTGTTCTAGATTCTATAAATGATCTTGAAGGAACCATGAAGACAACTCTTGAGAGGATAACACAATTGAAAAAACATTCGGACTCTATAACAAAAGCTGTTGTTACTATAGGAGATATAAGCAAGCAGACACAGCTTCTGGCATTAAATGCCACTATAGAGGCTGCAAGAGCAGGCGAATATGGAAAGGGATTTGGAGTGGTTGCCGTAGAAATATCAAAATTGTCCGTTGAAACAGAAAATGCAACACAGTCAATAGGAAGCTTGATATCAAATATTCAAAATGAAATAAGAAATACATTTGATGAAATAAAGAATATAAATTCAAAGGTTCAAAATTCAACTGAAAATATAAAAGAAAATATAGAATTATTCAAGTATGTTATAAAGGATATAGAAAATATAGATAAAAATATGGGAGACATATTTGATATAACTGGAAGAGAAAGTAAGAATGTATCCAATATGGTTTCTGGAATAAATGAGTCTGCAGCTGAGATGAACAGAAAAACAACAAAAGGCCAGAGCAGTAGTGAAGATTCCATAGAACTTATTGGAAAGATGCTTGATGAAACTGTAAGATTAAAGAATATAACTGATAATCTTGAATACTCATCAAATAATCTCAAAGAAATGGTTGGAGCTTTCAAAGTTGTCTAAAATAGCAGAAATTTTACCGGGCTGTGTTTATATGTATAATTTTATTTGATTCTGGAGATTATAGAATAAGAGTACAGCTTCAATATTTTTAAAATCGATATTTAGAGGTAGAATTATGCTATTTAGATTAAGTAAAACACGCAAAATAACAGAAAATGTTTTTGTAGTAAAAACACTTGTTTCAAACTTTTTTATATATTCCAACAATGGTACTTTTATATGTTTTAATACTGGTTTTATACCTTTTATAATACATAAGGAATTGAGAAAAATAAACATTAATCCTGAATCAATCTCGGATATATTTTTAACGGATGCAGATTTCAAAAATACTGGCGGGATTAAGATATTCAAAAATGCAAATATATATGTATCTAAAAATATACCCTCCAGAAAAGCAGGAAAACTCTTTCCGCGCATTGAAAATAGTTGTAATATAAAATGTGTCAGGCTGGATGATGGAGATATTGTGAAAACAGGGGGAATAAAGGTTAAATCCATTGTTATTCCAAATCACAAGAAAAACTCAATTTCCTATATAGTAAACAATAGCATCCTGTTTATATGAAACGTATTTTTATATGTTGAATTCATATATGGATGTGGTTTAAGTTGACTCAATTTATAACATATTTAAGAAAGTAGAATATTTTAATATTATAAGGGCACCAGAAAGGTGATGGCTTTATAATATGAAAGATATTATAAATTTAAAAGAAGAACTTGAAGATGAAGCGAGGAATATAAGGGAAGATATATTTATAAAAGACAGTTTATGTATTAAAAACGGCATATGGAATGTAGATGAAATATTTAATGGTATAAAACAGAGAATCAAGCTGGATTGTATCGAGGATTTAATAAAAAGAATTGAAGAGTAAGTTAAAAAATAAGGCCGGGATTTTTACCCGGCTGTTAATTATATATCCATGGAATATTGACATATTAAAACCTGTGATGATATAGTAAAAAAGTTAGATGGAATTTGTTATTCAAAAAAATTGAAAAGGTATGATTTTGCTGTGACGGATGCGTATAAGTTATTTAAAAGTTTGAGTGTGAAACAAAAATATGTATTTAATCTTATTCAGAAAAATGGTGCTATGACTAAAAATGAGATACTTCATTCAACGAATATGAAATTGACAACTTTAAATCGTGTTATGGAACCTCTCCAGAAGAACAAGATAGTAATTCAAAAAAGCATGGGTGAGTCCCATGGCGGCAGAAAGCCAGTATTATATGATGTGAATATATGCAGGTTTTATGTTGTAGGTGTGGAGGTATCGAGACATTATGTACAAGTTTCTATACTGAATTTGAGAATGGAGATCTTCTATAAGAAATTTTTTAAAATCGATGATTACAGTTCTCCACGGGAAATTGCCGGAAAAGTAAAATACATAATGGATCGTGCATATATAGAACTCAATTTTCAGTTCCTTGATCTTATAGGTGTATGTGTTGGTCTTGAAACGGGAATGTGGGATGGTGTAGAGGCAAAAAAAATATTTGAAAATGAATTGAAATGTGATGTTATTGTTGAGAATGGGGCAAACTGTGCCATTATTGCGGAAAATCTTTATGGCGATGGAAGGAAATTTGAAAATATAGCATATTTTAACTGCGGCCAGAGAATAAGACATGGATTGATTTTGAAGGGAATGCTTGTACGACCAATAGAAAACAACGAGTTTGCCTTTGAGCAAATGATGATTTCAAAATCAAAGTTCGATGAGATTCCTGCTTTTGATAGAAATCCAGAAGATATAATTTCAAAATTTGCATTGGAGTTTTCAGAAGAATTGAGGTCTTATATAAATATTTTGAATTTAAATTGTGTTATAATTGCGGGACCTATGGCAAATTCCGAAATGTTTTGTAAAACGTGTTTAAAAAACATGCCCGGGTATGTAGAGTTAAAAAGGATTGGACGATTTCACGAAGATACTATTTCGCTTGGGGCGGCTTCCATAGTACTTGAACAGTGCATTGATAATAAGATATAGCATTTTTATAATTGATGTTCAAGTGGCATGTTTTAATGAAATTTGATAAAATATAAAGAAGGGTATATTTTAAGATATCATATGTGATTTTAGGAGGATTTTCATGAGTGATAATGATGATAAGATTGTAAGTTTTAATGAATTAAAGAATAGGGCCAGAGAAAAAGATGTAGAGAAAATCGAAGATTACGTATATGGACTCTGTTACGATATGGCTCAAGGGAAGCTCAGCATGGCTGATTTCTCTAAAGATCTTCAAAAGTATATGGAAGAAAACAATATATCACAGGAAAAAATGTTTAATATACAAAAAGAACTTATGAAAAGATATGGAATTAACATGGATGATGTTGAAAAGCAGATGAAGAATATGGGGTTTGATGTTCCTTTTGTAAATCAGAACTCTGATTATGAGGCTGTGAGAAAGACTATAAGCTTTCAAGATAAGTACAAGGATAAGATTGGAAGCAAAGTAATGACAACATACAGTATAAATGATGTAAACATATATTTAAATGAAGAAAAAGTATTTTTAACAAGTGAAGGCAAAATAAATTTACAGGACATGGATTTGAATGAATTTCTGTGTTCATATAAAAATGTGGTAAAAGACAAAAAAATAAAAATATATTTATGTGAGAATGTTAGAAATTTTGAATATTGATAAAATAGCACATGAAGCCGCGTAACGAAATATATTTACGTGGTATTTTTTATATAAGGTTGTAAAAGTTTGTATACAAGGAGAATACGTAGGATATGAATAGAAATGTTTTGATGGTGGATGATGAAGACAGGATGAGATTTTTGATGGAGGCATATTTGAAGAAAGAGGGTCTTGGAGTAATTCTGGCAGAAAATGGGGTGGATGCCCTGGAAAAGTTTAAAAACAACAAGGTGGATATTGTGGTGCTTGATATAATGATGCCTGTTATGGATGGTTGGACGGTCTGCAGAGAATTAAGAAAGATTTCGGATGTGCCTATAATAATGCTAACTGCCAGGTCGGAAGACGAGGATCAGCTTCTCGGGTTTAGGCTTGGAACGGATAGTTATGTTACAAAGCCTGTAAGTCCAAGTATACTTGTTGCAAAAATAAAGGCACTTATTAAAAGAACTTACTCTGAGATAAACGTTGATCTCAAGAAGGGCTATGACGGAATTTATGTAAACGAGGAAGCGCATGAAGTAACAGTTGATGAGAAGAATGTATACCTTTCACCCAAGGAATTTGAACTTTTAAGCTATATTATAAAAAATAAAAATATAGTTTTAACAAGAGAGAAAATACTGGATTATGTATGGGGGGTAGATTATTATGGAGATTTAAGAACCGTGGATACCCACATAAAAAGACTGCGTGAAAAACTTGGTGATAAGGCATATCTCATAAGTACGGTAAGAGGAGTAGGATATAAATTTACTGTAAATGATGATTGATTTGTGAGGTAGAAAATGAAACTGAAATATATATTATTTGAAAATAAGTTGATTTTAAGGATAAGAAGAAATATAACTTGGAAATTGTTTATAATAACCACATTTGTTTTTATATTGTTTATAAGCAGTACCTTGATATTTCAGTCGGTGTTTTTTGGAAAGTTTTATATAGCTCAAAAGAAGAGATATCTTGAGAATAAGGTTGAAAAGTTTAAAACAAATTACAATAATACAAAAAGCCAGTATGATGTAATTGAACTCATGAAAGAGTTCGAAGAAAATAACAATGCCAAACTTGTGATAGTAGATAAGAACGGAAGAATAATATTTATAACAAACAAGGATACAAGAGGATATGACGAATCGAGGGTAAAGATTATAAATGATATTATAATGCAGTGGAGTATGAATTCTAGCGTTTTGGATGAAATAAGGCAGAAAAATAAATCACTGACAGTTGTTACGGAAATGGAGATAAGGGGCATAAAAAATATTTTGAGTGCTGTTCCTGACAATAAAAAAGGTGAGGTAATATTTGCAATAACTTCCCTTGAACCTGTAAATGAAGCATCATCTGTAATTAAGCAATTTTATGTGTATTTTTATGTAGGATCTATTGCATTAATAATAATTCTATCGTTTATATATACACGCATGGTATCGAATCCTTTGGTTAAGATGAATAATGTGGCGAAAAAGATTGCAACACTTGATTTTTCCGAAAAGTCCAATATCAAAACTGAAGATGAAATGGGAAACTTGTCTAATACACTTAATTTTTTATCGGACAATTTAAATAATGCATTGACATCATTGAAAGAGGCCAATAAAAAGCTTGAAGATGATATAGAGAAAGAACGGCAGCTTGAGAAGACAAGAAAAGATTTTGTAAATGCAGTATCGCATGAATTAAAAACTCCTATAAATTTAATCGGAGGATATGCTGAAGGTCTCAAAGATGGCGTATTTGAATCGGATAAGAAGCAATATTATATAGATATAATAATAGATGAAAGCAGGAAAATGACTGACCTTGTAAATGATATGCTGAATCTTTCACATCTTGAATCAGGAGCTTTCAAACTTTCCAAGGAGTATTTTTTTATAGATAATCTTATAAATTCGGTTATAGATAAGTTTTTTGTCATTATGGATAAAAAGAATATTGATTTTAAAAAGAATATATTAAAAAATGTTAGGATTTATGCGGATTGGGATATGATAGAAGAGGTAATAACCAATTTTTTGACCAATGCAATAAGATATACAAAAGTTGGAGGCTGTGTGATTTTTTCGATGAATGTTTTAAGCGGAAAAGTTTGTATATCTGTTGAAAATGATGGAAGTCACATACCTGAGAACGAACTTGACAAGGTGTGGAATAATTTCTATAAAATAGATAAATCCAGGAGCAGAAAACTTGGTGGAAGTGGACTTGGTCTCGCCATAGTTAAAAACATACTGACGCTTCACAAATATGAATATGGTGTTCAAAATACAAAAATTGGAGTGAAGTTTTATTTTATAGTTAATACAATTGATTGAGGAAAATATAAACTTTATGTTAACAATATATAAAACTTATATAAATTTTATATATTCACTTGAGACTTATAAAATAGTTGTTATAAATTGATATAAGTTAGCTTGCACGTATTGCTGTTTTATTAACAATACGTGCTTTATTAACACTGAGGATTTTATTTTTGCATTTTTTTCAAGATGGAAATTTGATTAATTGTACTTTTTTATGTTAACATAAAAGTAGCTTAATTTAATGCACGTTAAATTTTTTATGTATATATCCCATAATATACATAAAAATACAATGCTTAATAAAAGAATTAGGTGTTTTTATAAATCATATAATATTAATTTAACATATTGGACTCACAAATTGGACTCACAAAGTGGAATTTTTAAGTCCAAGTTAAATTTCCAACTAAAAATGTATCCATGCAGTGTAATTTTAGCACCTTAATTATACTACGGAAGATGTCAGAACTCAATGTTCTTTTCTAAAAAAATTATCATTTATATCATCTTTAAAATAATTGGTACAAAAGCTCAAAACAAATTAATTATCATTTGGAATATAGTCTGAATAATATTTATAAATGCAATATTTATTTGTTTATAAATATTAAAAATTAATTGGACAATTATGCAATTTGAAGTAAAAAAGGAGGAAAATGTATGATAAAATTTGAAAATGTTAAAAAGTCATTTAAAAATAGTTCAGTACTTAAAAATATAAATTTGGAAATCAACAGTGGAGAATTTGTTGTTTTGATAGGACCGAGCGGATGCGGTAAAACAACTACTTTGAAGATGATAAACAAACTTGTGAAGCCTACATCTGGAAATATATTTGTAAATGATAAAAATATAAAGGATGAAGACACAATAAGTTTGAGAAGAAGTATTGGTTATGTAATTCAGCAAACGGGGCTTTTTCCTCATATGACGATATCTGAAAATATAGGATTAATACCTAAACTTCAAAAGTGGCCTGAGCAAAAAATAAAAAACAGAGTTTGCGAGCTTTTGGAGATGGTACATATGGAACCGGATAAATACATGGAAAGATACCCGCATGAACTTAGTGGCGGACAACAGCAGAGAGTGGGTGTTGCAAGAGCATTTTCAATGAATTCAGACATAATTTTAATGGATGAACCTTTTAGCGCCCTTGATCCAATAAATAAAGGGCAGCTTCAGGATGAGCTTTTTAGCATACAGCAGGAACTTAAAAAAACTATAGTCTTTGTTACTCATGATATGGATGAAGCAATAAAACTTGGTGACAGAATATGCATAATGAAGGATGGAAATATACTACAGTTTGATACACCTGAAGAAATACTTAAGAATCCTTCTCATGGTTTTGTGGAAGAGTTCATAGGAAAAAATAGAATATGGAACAAACCTGAATTTATAAAGGCCAAGGATATAATGATAACAAATACAATAATGACAAATTCCGAGAGAAATATAATACAAGCACTTCAAATAATGAGAAGCAACAAGGTAGACAGTCTTATGATAGTTGATAAGAATGGAAAACTTACAGGTATAGTTACACTTAAAGACATAAGGAAAAGTCTTGATAGAACTATGAAACTAAAAAATATAATGGAAAAAGATATATTTACTGTAAGGGAAAATGACAGCATAGTAGATGTGCTTCAAAAAATAAGTGATAATGGCATAGGCTATGTTCCTGTTGTTAATGAAAATGGGGAATTAAAAGGTCTTATTACAAGAAGCAGTCTTATAACAGTTTTAAGCAGTCAATTTTTGGATGAGGAGAATGATATTTGATGAATTCAATTTTACAATTTTACAATTTTGTTTTGAATAGATCAGGGGATATATTCAAGCTTTTTATGCAGCATATACAACTTACATTATTGTCTGTAATAATAGCGGTACTCATAGGCGTACCTCTCGGCATACTTATACAAAAAAATAAAAAATTGTCTTCTATAGTACTTGGAATTGCCAATATAGTACAGGCAATACCGAGTCTTGCGCTTCTTGGATTTTTGATTCCTGTAATAGGCATAGGCAGTAAACCTGCAATAGTTATGGTTATACTGTATTCACTTCTGCCAATTATAAAAAATACGCATACAGGGCTTGTTGGTATAGATCCAAATATTATAGAGTCTGCTGAAGGAATGGGAATGACTGAATCACAGATACTTAAGATGGTTAAACTTCCACTTGCACTTCCTGTAATAATGGCAGGAATAAGAATATCAGCAGTTACTGCAGTGGGACTTATGACAATAGCTGCATTTGTAGGTGCAGGTGGACTTGGATATATGGTGTTTACAGGGGTTCAAAGTGTAAATAATGACATGATACTTGCAGGTGCCATACCAGCTTGCATACTGGCACTTTTGATAGATTTTATAATTGGCAAGATTGAAAAGGCTGCTATGCGTAAAAAAAAGAAAACAAAAAGTCGTATTTCTCCGAAAATAAAGAAATTAATTGCAGCTGTATTGTGCATTGTAGTTGCGGGAGGATACTTTGTGTATTATAAAGATTCCAATAATAAGATAACGGTTGGAGGAAAAAATTTTACAGAACAAATAATACTTGTAAATATTGTAGGTGAACTTATTGAAGAAAACAGTGATTTAAAAGTAGAATACAAGCCTAATCTTGGGGGAACAAGTGTTGTCTTTAGTGCAATGAAGTCTGGAGATGTGGATATAAGTGTTGATTATACGGGTACAGGACTTGTAGATATTATGAAACACAAACTCATAAAAGATCCGGATAAAGTATATAATATTGTAAAGAAATATTATGATAAAAATTTTCAAATAGAATGGCTCAAACCTATTGGATTCAATAATACGTATACACTTGCAGTATCACAGGACACTGCAAAAAAATATAACCTTAACAGCATATCGGATCTTTCAAATGTAAGTGGAGATTGTTCTCTCGGTGCTACAATGGAATTTACTGAAAGGCCGGATACCTTGAAGGCCATCGAGAGCGTATATGGAGCAAAATTTAAAGACGTGAAGGGTATAGATGGAGGACTTAGATATACTGCATTAAATCAGAAAAAAGTTGATGTCATTGATGCTTTTTCTACGGATGGATTA
This sequence comes from Clostridium pabulibutyricum, assembly GCF_058242705.1. Lineage (NCBI taxonomy): Bacteria > Bacillati > Bacillota > Clostridia > Eubacteriales > Clostridiaceae > Clostridium > Clostridium pabulibutyricum. The sequence continues at coordinate 243,135 of NZ_JBZAYZ010000002.1, read as the reverse complement.
CTGGAACAATTTAAATTAAAAGTGCTGAAAGATGACAAAAATGCATTTCCACCGTATTATGCAGTTCCTTTAGTAAGGAAACAAGTTATTTTGAAACATCCTGAGTTAAAAGAGATTTTAAACAGGCTGAGCGGAAAGATAGATGATCAAACAATGATGGAACTCAATTATAAAGTTGACAGTCTTGGAGAGGAACCTAAAACCGTTGCACATGACTTCTTGAAAAGTAACGGACTTGTAAAATAATTAACATTTTGTTAATATAATTGACACCAAGGTGCCATCTTACTATGATAAAATCAAACTTGTTTTATTTGATATTCAAATTTGGAAAGAGGAGAAAAGATGAGGGCATCAGGTGAGAAAATATTTCATTTTATATTCAACATTGTATTTAACAATATAGATATAATATTATTCAGCATTTTGATTTTTATAAAATTATTCAAATACGAACAGTCAATATCGCCGGAGTATTTGTATTCTGCAGTTGTCATACCAATAGCTGCCTCCATAATAACTTTGATTGCAATTTCTCTTATATTCAAGGAAAAGTCCAGGGTAAGATTCCTTTATATTATGGATATAGTCATAAGTTTGCTTTTAATTGTGGACATAATGTATTACAGGTACTTCAAGGATATAACTACAATTTCAGCAGTAAGAAATGCAAAACTTTTAACTGGAGTTTCGGATAGTGTCACGAGTTTGTTTAATATAAAAGATATTTTTTATATTCTGGATGTTTTTATATTAATACCTTTTCAAAGGTCCTATAGAAGGATTAGGAAAAATACTATTAAATTTTCATACAGAATTTTGTGCTTCCTTATTCTCTTTGGAGTCGGCATAGGAGTTAATGCGAGGGTTCTATATGGAGTTTCAAAGGCTCAACCAACACTGCTTACTGCAATGAGTAACAGAATATATCTTACAAAGATGATAGGAAACATAGATTTTCACATAGTGGACGCATACAATTTTATAAGTACCGATATAAAGAATTCACAAAAACTTCCAGATGACAGGGTAAATGATATAAAAGAATATTTCGAGAAAAACAGCAAAGAGAATGGACAGGCTGCTGTCATGACAGGAAAATATAAAGGGAAAAATTTAATCGTAATACAGGTTGAAGCCCTTCAACAATTTGTGATAAATAAGGAAGTAAATGGACAGGAGATAACTCCTAACCTTAACAGATGGATTAAAAAGAGTATGTACTTTAATAATTATTATTATCAGGTTGCGGGAGGGACAACGTCTGACGCGGAATTTATGTCAAACAATTCACTGTATCCTGCACAATCTGGGGCAGCTTATTATACATACAGTGGAGACACCTATGACTCCCTTGGAGTTGCACTCAAAAATAAAGGATATTATACAGCTGCGCTTCATGGAAATACTGAAGGCTTTTGGAATAGAAATGTAATGTACAAGGCGGAAGGATTTGACGATTTCTTTGGTCAGCACAGTTACAATGTAAATGAAGTAATAGGTTTGGGATTAAGTGATAAGTCATTTTTGAACCAGTCCATTACGAAGATGAAAAAGTTCAAGCAGCCTTATTATTCATTTGTTGTTACACTTACGAGTCATTTTCCGTATGATGCTGCGGATAAATATGGAGATTTCAATACAGGAAAGTATGAAGGAACATTTATAGGAAATTATCTAAAAGCAATACACTATACAGATGAACAGCTTGGCAATTATTTGGATACTCTCGAGAAAGATGGTACGCTTAAAAATTCGGTGCTTGCCATATATGGTGATCATTTTGCAATACCTAAGGATAAAATGGATCAGTTGTACAATTTTGAAGGTGTAAAAAATCCTAATGATTATACTTGGTTTATGTATCAGAAAGTACCGCTTATAATGCATTTCCCTGACAATATGAATTCAGGTGTTGTGAATAATGATTATACTTGTCAGATGGATTTATATCCTACAATTGCAAATTTACTTGATATAAAGAATAAATACATGTTTGGAAAGGATATGTTTAACAACAACAGCGGAAAAGTTTTATTCAGAAATGGATCTTTTATAGATGGAAAGAATCTATATGTATCGTGGACAAATAGTTATTATGATCTCAAGACTGGAAAAACTGTTTCAGAGACACAAAATCTAAAGAGTGAAAAAGATGAATATACAAAGGAACTTCAATATTCAGATGACTTTTTGAATCACAATTTAATGAAAGACTTTCTAAACAAGTAAGCATTAATAAAAAAGGTACTATCTCCAAGGATAGTACCTTTTTTTATTAAGCTATAAAAACCACCAGAGCCAGAAAGGAAATCCCCATGGGTAGCAGTTTCTTCCGTAACATGAATTTCTTCTTCTTCTCCTATGTCTTCTGGATCGTGTTAAATCTTCATTTTCGTCTTCACTATCATTAACACTGTTTTCATCGTCGTAGTAATAATATGGATCCTCGTATGGAACGGGAGGCATCATCATGTAAGGATACTGTATCATACCGTAGGGCATCATGCCATAGGGCATATAATTTTCATCAATATTGTTGTCCTCTGTGTAGTCAGGTTCCTGAAGCTCATCTTCCTGGTCATATTGGTTTTCCTGGTCTTTGCAGTCCATTTAAATCCTCCAAATAATTTAATACAATATAATTTATGTTTATCCTATTTGGTTTGTTACAATATTTGAGCTTTGAAATTTTAATGTATTTTAACATCCAGGAGATCAAGTATGAACATAAATAAAGGAATTCCTATGAGCAGGCCCCACATGCCAAGTATGTGTTCTGATGCTATTAAAACTATAAAGGTGAAGAATATAGGAATTTTAACTTTTGAAGACATAAGCTTTGGATTCAATATGTAGCTTTCCACACAGTGAATTATGGCTATCATTATAAGCACATAGAGTACTTTTTGTATACCGCCTATACTAAAAGCTATGAGTGTAAGTGGAATAAGAGATATTATAACTCCGGCAACCGGTATAAGGCTTAAAACAAATATCATGAATCCCAGAGTTAGAAGCTGTGGAAAATTTAAAAATGATAGTGTTATAACAGATAAAGCAGTATTTACAAAAGCAATTACTATTTGAGCCTGTATAACTTTTCCAAATGAATTTAAAAAGTTTTTTCCGAAAAATATTAAATATTTATATACTCCCGAGACCTTGCTGTATTTAAATTTTTTAACAAACTTTGTAATAGATCTTTTTTCCAGAAGAAAAAACAAGCTTAGCATTAGTGCTATAAATATATTTACGCTCCATTTTCCTATATCGGAGGCAAGCTGTATTGATGCATTGAATCCGGATTTTATGTAACTTTTTATATCTATGTGATTTAAGGCACTTGCTAAATATTTCTGAATAATACCATTGCTTTGAGTATGTGGATCTGAAAACTGCAATTCTGAAAAATAACTCAGCATGGACTTGGTTTGATTTATAAGCTGAGGTATGTATTTTATTATTATAAATACTATAGAAGAAAACAATATAGCATATAATACAGCCGTAACTATGTTTTCCTTGAAAACTGTTACGTTTTTGAAATTCTTTAAGATTAAAACTTGAAGACTATTCATTATGTAGCAGAAAAGAAAAGTTAAAAGAAACAGATCAAGCATAGATTGAAATTTATAAAAGAATATTATTATAAGAACAAATAGTAATACTCTTTTTGTAGATTCTTTTGAAAAAAAGTCCAAGATAAAATTCATAAGAGCTCCTCTCACTATTGATGTAACTAGGGTGTAATTATCATTATAATGATATTATAATAATTAGTTGTCTGAAATTTCAAGACATATTTTAAAAAATTCTTAAAATGTTAAATAATCATGGAAAATGAAATACATTGTTGACATAAGAACATATGTTCGCTATAATGAAATAACAAAATAAATTTTATCATATTTACAAAAACAGGGCATATAATTTATTATTATGAGATTTGCATTGGAGGGTTTTGCATGAACAAGTATAATCTTTTCCTTAATATGAATTTTAGTGGAAATTCTACCGCGAAGTATAATAGAAAAAGTATTAAAATAAAAAGCATAAGTGGAGATCCCACGAAGTATTTGATAGGCAGTGGATTTATAAGCAAAAGAGTTGGCAATATTACATATAGGGCAAGGACAATGAGAGAAATAAGGGATATCACTATGAACCATTCGCTATTTAAAGATGAATCAATAAACTATAAGGTTGGTATAATACCAAAAAGTATATAAACAAGTTTATTTGTAAAACTATTGATTGAAATTATCGATAGTTTTTTTATTTTTTTAAATAAAAAAGGTTGATTAATACAGAATAATGGTGTACTATATTAGTAGTACAGTAATTATATTAAAGAACTTTACTTTTGAGTTACTTTAAAAATGGAGGTGTATATATGTCGGATGAATTTGATCCTAATATACCAATTTACAAACAGCTTATGAGTATAATAAAAAGGAAAATAATACTCGGGAATATAAACCCTGGAGATAAACTTCCGTCTATAAGGGAAATGTCATCAGAATTCAAGGTTAATCCAAACACTGTTCAGAGGACTTATCAGGAACTTGAAAGGGATGGAATAACTTATACACAAAGAGGAACTGGAAATTTTGTTAAGGAGGATATCAGTATGGTTAAAAAGCTTAAATCTGAAATGGCTGAAAAAATTATTGACCAGTTTATAACTGGAATGAAGGGTTTGGGTTTTTCGGAGAATGAGATAGTTAATACTGTAAAAGAAAAAGTGGAAGACGCAGAGATTAATAGAAAGGGGGAAGTTTAAATGGAGGATTTAATTTTAAAAGCTGTAGATCTCAGAAAAAAATATTTTAAAAAGACATCGTTGGACGGCCTTAACCTGGAAGTCAGGAAAGGAAGAATTGTAGGACTTTTGGGACCTAATGGAAGTGGAAAGACTACATTTTTAAAAATAGCTGCGGGAATTTTAAGACAGACTTCAGGGGAGATATTGATAAATGGAAATAAGCCGGGAGTGACAACAAAAGCTCAGGTATCATATCTTCCAGATAAGGATTATCTTTTTAAATGGATGAAAATAAGGGATGCTTTTGACTTCTTCAATGATGTATATAAAGATTTCGACTATGACAAGGCAGTAGAGCTTTTGAAGTTTATGGATCTTGATATAGAAAGCAAAGTCAAGTCACTTTCAAAGGGAATGAGTGAAAAATTATATTTGACTCTTGTACTCTCTAGAAATGCAAAGCTTTATATATTGGATGAACCTCTTGGTGGGGTGGATCCTACAACAAGGGAAAGGATACTTGATGCTATAATAGATATATACAGTGAGGACAGTTCAATACTCATAACTACACATCTTGTACATGATATAGAAAGGCTTTTCAACGACGTAGCATTTATATCAAATGGTAAAATAGTTATGCAGGGCGATGCAGAAGAACTCAGGTCAGAGCATAAAAAGTCAATAGATGAAATATACAGGGAGGTGTTCAAGTAATGTTTAAACTTGTAAAATATGATCTAAAAGCTTATTATAAAGATTTTATAATAATGGCAGGTGCCATAATACTTTTAAATCTGGCACTTTGCATTAAAATAAACAAGTGGCCGAATGAGGGGATACTTGGAATTAATATGGCTATAAGTTTTGCGGCATTTGTGGTAGTGTTCATATGGAACATACTCGTTTTTTCAAGAGATATATATGGAGACAGCGGGTACCTTTTGTTTACTACCCCGAAAAGCGGTGCTTCAATAGTTGGAAGCAAGATTGTAACTTCTCTTATTCAGTGCCTTATAATAGGGTTCATAGCCATTTTCACAATGTTTTTGTGGGCGGAGCTTTTGAAGGTGACTTCTGGATTTGTATTTTATGTAAGAGATATATTTGATGTCATGATAAATGAAGTGCATTTTAAGTTTATGCTGTTTTTGTTGATTTCTGCTATAGTTGTGTATGTAACTTTTCTGCTTACAGTGTATCTTTCAATAACACTGAGCAAAGTGGCAATTAAAGACAGGAAATTTGGTAAACTTGGAAGTTTCATTATTTTTGTACTGCTTGTAGTTGTACAGGGAAAATTGGAATTCATTGTAGAGGACATATTCCCGGCAACATTCAGAATGCAGATGATTAATAATTCGGGATATATTGACATAAATATTGCCAGCACAATATTCGGTATTGTAATTGCATGTATTATGTTTTATATCACGGCATATTTACTTGAGAATAAATTGGATTTATAGATTTTAGTTAAAAAGGGTGCAGCTTTAAAGCTGTACTTTTTTTATATATCAGTACTGATATATGTCAGTATTGATATATAACTTATAAATGATATAATTAATTATATATTATGATTTTGTAGGAGGAATAAACTTTGGAAAAAATAGCGCTTATAACAGACTCTACAAGTGATTTGCCTGATGATATATTGAAAAAATATGATATAAATGTTATGCATTATAGAATCATATACAAAGATAGAGAGTACCTAGACAAGATAAGTATAACTTCGGAGAAGGTTTATGAAGATCTACATAAAGAAATACCAACATCTTCAATGCCGCCTGTAGATGAAATGGAAGGAACTTTTTCAAGGCTTGAGAAGGAAGGATATACTCATGCTATAGTTGTAACTTTGTCAAGTGGACTTACTGGGTTTTACAACGGTATAAAAATTGTGAGTGAAAATCATCCTAAAATAAAAACGTACATATGTGATTCAAAGTCAATATCAGTGGGAGAAGGAGTAATAATACTTGAATGTGCAAAACTTATAGAGAAGGGATTTAAATTCGATGATATAGTAAGTAAGATTCCAGGAATAAAGAAAAGAATAAATCTCTTTTTTATTGTAGGCACACTTGAATACCTTAAAAAAGGCGGAAGAATAGGAAAAGTGTCGGGTACAATAGGAGAACTTTTAAATATAAAACCAATTGTAGCTATTGATCCTACAGATGGAAAATATTATACATATGATAAAGTGAGAGGCAGAAAGAAATCAATAACGAGAATGATAGAAATATCGAATAAGATACTTGATGCAAAAAAGTGCAGTTTCTACATAGTGCACGGAAATGCAATTGAAGATGCAAAGAGAATATATAATGAGGTAAAAAAACATGCAAATATAATTGCTTCTAAATTCTGTGGAATATTAAGCCCTGTGGCAGGTGCACACAGCGGGCCGGGACTTGTTGGACTTGTGCTTTTCGAGGAAGAATAGATTAAAATGTCAAGTTCAGGATTTTCAAAGGATTATGAAGATGAAAAAACGTTTTTATATAAGCAGTATAAAAAGAAAGCTGGAGATTTAAAAAAAGTAAAAAAGGAAAGCGAAGCTGTAGGCCAGGTGTTTACAAAAGGACTTCTACCTCTGTATGTGTTGTATATTTTAAGTCTCAATCCCACAAATGGAAATGATATATCCCATAAGATTGGTGAAAGAACAAATGGAAAATGGATTCCAAGTACCGGTGGAATTTATCCTCTTCTCAAGAAGCTTGAAAAAGCCAATATGGTAGATGGGAAATGGGATGATTCAAAAAATAATAAGATGCAAAAGATATATACTTTAACCGATGATGGAAAAGTCGAACTTGAACACAGAAAATTTCTGCTCAAAAAGAAAATAGAAGAGGCACTGGATGTTTTTAAAATAGTGTACAGTGACCTTTACAAGTAAAAATTCATAGAAAACAGGAAAGAAATCATAGAAAAATTTCTTTCCTGTTTTCAAATACTTTATTTAGCTGTATTTTCTTTTTGAATTTTTTTCTTTGTACTCTTTAAATGAATAGGAGGAGGATTTTCTTATGCAATATATTCCATATATTATAGTGAGTACTGCAGCTCCATAACTTACTACATTTACACCAATAGGTGATAGAAGATTTTTTGTCAGAGAGTCTTCAAAAATCATTTTAAATGATGTATGTGCAAGTATTGCGGCGCCTATGTACGTTACTATTGGATATTTGTTCATTAGGTCTGCCACAAGTTGACTTCCGAAGAATATTATAGGTATATTGAGTATCAGACCGAATACTATGAGTGCGTTGTTTCCATGAGCAAGGCTTGCTATGGCAAGTACGTTGTCAAGACTCATTGTTGCATCTGCTGCGACTATGCTTAAAACAGCACCTGTGAATTTATTTGAAGTATGCATATGTATGTTTGTACTGTCTTCATGTACCTTTTGGGGTTTTATAAAGCTCACAGTAATGTATATAAGTATAATTCCGCCTACAAGTCTTATAGGAAGCCACTCTATCATAAGTATGTAGGTTATGAGACATGCAAAGATTATTCGTAAAACTACTGCGGAAATTACTCCAATTAAAGATGCTGCTTTTGCATGTTTTTTAGGGAGATTTTTTGTAGCAAGTGCAATTACGCCGATATTGTCACCGCTTAAGACTATGTCAAGCAGTGTAATTTGAAAGGCGCTTAAAATAAAAGCAGTTAAATTTTCCATATTCCTAAAACTCCTTGTTAAATTTTATTTTAAATTGTTTAAATATATTTTATCATAAATTCATAAATACATAAAGCAAATAACTTATAATATAGTTATACTGTATTGCATATAAGTTTTTTTAAACTATATACGTATCCTGATTTTTAATATATGTATATGCATGGAAAATACTAAGATAGTATTTAAATTTTACAAAATCGTACTTTATACACTTTTATTGAAAACTGTGATAAAATGATTCTAAATAAATTATTCTTTGGAGTTGTTATTAATGCAGTTTAAGGTTGAAGAGCATAAAAAACCTGAAATTCAAGTTAAAGAACCAAAGTTGTATAGAGTGATAATATATAATGATGATTACACTACCATGGATTTTGTGGTGATGATATTGATGCGAATATTTAATAAAAACAGGGAAGAAGCTATTCAAATCATGTATAATGTACATAATCTTGGCAGTGGCATTGCAGGTACTTACTGCTGGGACATAGCACAGACAAAAATGTTTCAGGCAAGACGAATGGCAAGAAGCAGTGGATTCCCGCTAAAATTTAGTATGGAAGAGGAATAACCATGAAATTAGATAAAATAGTGAATGAAATTATAAATGCTGCTTATGATGAGGCAAAATACCGCAGACATGAATATTTTACACCGGAACATATTCTCTATTCCTCAATTTTCTTTCTTGAAGGAATAGACATAATAGAAGGCTGCGGAGGGAATGTAAAGGAAATGAAAACAGACCTTATGCAGTATTTTAACGAACATATGGTAACTGCTGAAAATACAGAGCCGGTTGAAAGTATACTACTGCAGAAAATACTTTCCGCTGCAGGAGAACATGTTTTATCTGCAGAAAAAGAAATTATAAGGCTTGGTGACATATATATATCCATATATGATGAAGACAAGAGTTTTGCAAGTTATTTTATGAAAAAGCAGGGAATAGAGAGAATTGATATTTTAAATTATATAACTCATGGAATCTCGGAGAAAAGCTCTGGCCTTCAATATGAAAATGAGTCAGGTCATACCCTTGATGAGAATTCACAAAGTACAGGGATAAATCTTCGGGATTTTTCCGTGGAACTTGTAGAAAGAGCAAGGGATGGAAAAATTGACCCGCTTGTAGGGAGAGAGGATATACTTGACAGGACAATGCAGGTTCTTACGCGGAGGACTAAAAATAACCCGATTCATGTAGGTGAGCCTGGAGTTGGCAAAACAGCTATAACAGAAGGACTTGCAAAAATGATTGCAGATGACAGTGTACCAGATATTTTAAAGCACAGCAAAATATATTCATTGGATATGGGAGCGATACTTGCAGGTACAAAGTACAGGGGGGATTTTGAAGAGAGAATAAAAAGCCTTCTTAATAAAATAGAAAAAGAAGATAATCCAATCGTGTACATAGATGAAATTCATACAATAATAGGAGCTGGTTCTGTGTCAGGAAACTCTCTTGATGCAGCTAATATTTTGAAACCATTTTTAACAAAGGGAAGGATAAAATTTATAGGTTCTACAACGTATGATGAATACAAGAAAGTATTTGAAAAAGATAAAGCTCTTTCAAGAAGGTTTCAAAAAATAGAGGTAAGCGAACCATCAAAGGAAGATACTCTAGTTATACTCGAGGGTATAAAGTTGCAATATGAAAAGTTTCATAATGTTGTTTACGACAGAGAGGCACTTGAAGCTGCAGTTGAACTTTCAAGCAAATACATAAATGACAGATTCCTTCCTGACAAGGCCATAGATATAATAGATGAAGCTGCGGCTTATAGAAGGCTTCATGGGAAAGAAAAAGAAAGGATATGTATTTCCCGGAGTGATATAGAAAATACAGTTTCGATGATTGTAAAAATTCCAAAGGAAAGTGTGTCCGAGGATGAAAATAGCAAATTAAGGTGCCTTGAGGAGAATTTGAGGGAAAAAATATTTGGGCAGGATGAGGCGATAAAGTCAGTTGCAATGGCCATAAAAAGATCAAGAGCAGGTTTTAACGAAGAAAATAGAACTGTAGCAAATTTTCTTTTTGTAGGGCCTACGGGAGTTGGAAAAACGGAGCTTACAAAACAACTTTCAAAGGTACTTGGAATTAAACTTTTGAGATTTGATATGAGTGAATATCAGGAAAAACACACGGTTGCCAGACTTATAGGTTCACCTCCTGGATATGTTGGATATGAAGAAGGGGGACTTTTGACGGATTCTATAAGGAAAACGCCATATTGCGTATTGCTTCTTGATGAAATAGAAAAGGCACATCCAGATGTTCTAAATGTACTTCTTCAGATAATGGATTACGCGACTTTGACGGATAATTCTGGGAGAAAAACAGACTTTAAAAATGTAATACTCGTAATGACTTCAAATGCAGGAGCCAGGGATTTGGGTAAATCACTCATGGGTTTTGGAGACAGGATCATGAAAAGTGATGCAGTAGATAGGGAAGTTGATAAGTTATTCTCACCGGAGTTTAGAAACAGGCTTGACGATATTATAATATTTAATTCACTTAATGAGGACATGTCGCTTCTGGTTGTAAGAAAAGCACTTGATGAGTTCTCGGATAAGCTTAAATCTAAAAATATAAATATCAGGGTCACAGAAAGGTGTTTTAAGTTTCTTGCACGTAAAGGTATGTCAAAGGAATATGGAGCAAGGGAAATAAACAGAATAATAAACAGGGATATAAAACCGAAGTTTGTTGATATGGTGCTTTTTAACGAAATAAATTCAGTTAAAACTGTAGTTGTAGATGTGGAAGATGAAAAGATAAAAATAATTTAAACTTTTGAGAAGGTGTTCCAAATTTCTAATTTCAAGAAAAAACTAATTTTTGCTGTTATAGTTTTAGGTGTGATTTTTATAATTTTTGAAGCTTTTGGATTTTACAGTAGGAGCAATCCAACCAATGCTTCTGTTCATGGAAAAGTGGTAAAAGTTTATAAAACATCGAATTCCAAGGACAAAAATTCTATAAGGTATTCTTATGTTGATATAAAGATAACATCTGGAAAAATGAAAGGGAATATAATAAAGGTTCAAAATTCAGTAAGCGGAAAAATAAATGACGAGAGCAGCAATACCCAGGGCTTTGCGAGATTAGGCGACAATGTTCTTGTGAATTTGGATAAATATAAGACAGGAGATCCAAGCAGTGCATATATATATGAAATCGTAAGATACAGGTATCTTTATGAGCTCTCAGGTGTATTTGTAATACTGCTTATTGTTATAGGCGGGTTCAAGGGGCTTAAATCAGTTATAACTCTTGGAATAACATGTATTGCAATAATCAAGGTACTTATACCTCTTGTGATAAACGGGTTTAATCCGGTATATACATCTTCCGCCATATGTATTTTTCTCATTGTTGTTAACCTTACTATAATAAGTGGCAGAAACAAAAAAACGCTTGCGGCCATTATTGGTACATCCGGAGGAGTTATAATTGCAGGAGCAATAGCGGTATATTCTAATTCAATATTGCGTGTTACAGGCCTTACGGACGATGAAATGCAGACTATAATATATACAGTACAGAATTCACATTTCAACTTTCAGGGACTGCTTTTTGCTGAAATAATAATGGGTGCACTTGGTGCGGTAATGGATACAAGTATATCCATAGCATCTTCTATAAAGGAACTAAAAGAAGTCAATCCAGGTATGAATATGCGGGAACTTGTAAAGTCGGGGATGAATGTGGGAAAGGATGTAATGGGCAGTATGTCAAATACATTGATACTGGCTTATGCAGGCGGTGCCATGTATCTTATGATAATGATAGCTTCATATTCTTATACAACATCAATCTCTACTGCGATAAATCAGGACATAATTGCATCAGAAATATTAAAGGCACTTGCTGGAAGTATAGGGCTTATATTTTCAATACCAATAACTGCTTTTGCTGCAGCATTTTTTATGACAAAAAGTCCAACGAAAGAAAATGATGATTTTCAAGGTGAAAGTGTTGATGTGGTTTATGAAAAGTTCAAGAAGTTTTTTTCAAAAAATTATAACAAGAGGTAATTCTAATTTGCAAGTAACATTTACTAATTCCTAAAAATATACTGGTATAGGATAAAAAATCAGTGTAGAGAGGGATGGCAAAGTGGATACCGTAATAAATTTTTATATAATTGATGATAATGATAGAAAAAAAGTAATGGAGCCGTATGAAAGCATACAGTCTGATGATCCAATGTACTTTAATCTCAAACCTGACGATACCATAGTCTTGAAATCTGATAATGTTGAGTACTCTGTGGCAAAATGTGTGAAAAATTTAGGGCAGGGTGAGCTTGATGTATACCTAAACAGGATAAAGAGCAGTGAAGAAGTGATGGATGATATTCAGGAGATGGCAAGCAGAACATTAAAGAGTGTACTGAGATCTTTAAAAGATACATTAGATTCTGGAAAATAACTGTTTTTGACTTTGAATTGGGGAGCTTTTCTAAGCTTCCCAATGAGTTTTAACAAAATCTAATTTTTAAGAGGTGTGAATATATATGAATATTAATATACTTAGTGTTGGAAAATTAAAGGAAACATATTTAAAGCAAGCTGCAGCGGAGTATTCAAAACGACTTTCGAGATACTGCAAACTAAATATTATAGAGGTTCAGGATGAGAAGGTTTCAGAGAATGCTTCTGAAAAAGAAAAGAATATCGTAAAACAAAAAGAAGCTGAGAAGTTGTTTAAATACATTAACAGCAATGTATATGTTATTGCACTTGATCTTGGCGGCAAGATGATAACTTCGGAAAATTTTGCAGATTACATAGATGATTTAGGCATATCAGGTAAAAGTGATGTGGCATTTGTGATTGGAGGATCACTTGGTATTTCGGAGGAAATCTTAAATAGAGCCAATTTTAAACTTTGTTTTTCCAAGATGACGTTTCCTCATCAACTCTTTAGGATAATTCTTCTTGAGCAGATTTATCGTGGATTTAAGATAATTCACGGAGAACCTTACCACAAATGACGTAGCTTTTTTGTGTAATGGATTCATATGAGAGGATTTGAGGAATTATACTAAAGATAATGTTCACTAAAATTTTATGAAAATATGATTTTAAATTATAAAATGTGTTATAATATAAATACAAAGAGAGAAAATAAAAACAGGATGCTGGTAACATCCTGTAGTATACAATCTAGTTGCTTAGGCAACTGGTATTACTAAATTTTTAAAACAAAAAATAGTAGTCTCCATTTGCGGACGGGGCTACTATTTTTTTATTTCTTTAATAAGTAAAACTATAAATGTTAATAGTGAAATGAGGAATAATCCTGCTTCAAAAAGTAACATTAATATGTCTCTCATTGTATCACCTCCCTTCAACAGGGATGAGTGATACCAGTAGCCCACATGCAACCTATTCAATTGTACGAGTAAATTATAGCATGTTTAATAGAATAATTCTACAGAGGGTATTATTTCCTAGCTAATAAATTATATAGTTAGGGACTTTAAAAAGTGCTGCATATAATTATACGGGAAAGAATCCCAAACAATCTGGAGTACATAAAGGTATCATGTCCCTGATATCCATTGCATCTTCAATTTATAAATCAGGATGTTATTTTAAGTGAAATAGTTAAATCAATAATAGGGAGTATTGAACTAATGCTGTCGGGTTTATTTATTGTTATAGGTGCATCTTATTTGTACTTTAGGCTTAAGTGAATTAATCATGTTATTATGAAAGTTGTTTTAAAAAATAAGTTGAAATATATTTTAAATCATAATATGATGAATTTAGGCATCGATGTACTTTATATAAAAAGAAGGTAAACTATGAATACTAATATTGAAACGATACCGGAACATAAAATTGCATATATACGAAGGACAGGAGCTTATGGCTCGGAAAATATAAAAATAATGGAACAATTAAAAAATTGGGCTAGGGAAAGAAATTTATTGGATGAAAATTCAATTATACTGGGAATAGCACAAGATAATCCTGAAATTACGGAATCTAAAGATTGTCGTTATGATGTATGTTTGATTATTTCAAATGAATTTAAGATCAATAATAATTATATTAACTTTGGCAAAATTGTTGGAGGCAAATATTGTGTATTTAAAATAAATCATAATGCAGAAGCTATGAAAACGGCCTGGCTGGAAATATTTCCAAAGTTGACAAAACGAGCTTATGTTTTTGATTCAAAAAGACCTATAATTGAACGTTATGCAATGCCAATGTTAAGGGAGCATTATTGTGAAATTTGTGTACCCATATTATAAAGTTACTTAAATACTAAAATAAAAACACTATTGTTACTGAAAAATAGGATACAGTGACAATAGTGTTTTCTAAGTTATTCAATAAAATCAACTCCAAGAGGGATCTATCAACTAATCTATGGAACCTATATTTTGCAAAGGCACACGTCTCAAATAGAACGGTCCAGCAGCTTCCCAGGCCTAAAGAAGTTGCAAAAAGTTCAATATATGTAAACTGGGAAAAGGAAAGGCTATTGGAGAATTTCCAAAAGCTCTATCCTACCAAGAACACTATCTAATAAATATCTTTTTTATTCTTCTCAAGGTGAGTTCCATCTATTAATCCTTTCTCTAATAATTTACCTGTTATGTGAAATAAAAAATAGCAATTTGATATTATGGATAAAAAGTTTAATATGAATAATATAATTACGTCTGGAAAAATATTTGATGTGAGTGCTGCAGATAATGGGGAGGTGAAGTTAGGGGATATAAATTTAGTAAGCTTTATAGGTGCTGATATGGCAGGGGTTAAAAAACCTGAGGGGCATTTCAAAGCAGATACTTATTGTGCAAGTAACGGAGTTTTTATTATTGAAAATCTTGAAAATTTGGATTTGTTATTAGAAAAATCCAGTGGAAACGCTTTTAAGTTATATAGGTTTCCAATCAATATAAGTGGCTTTTCTGGACTTCCATCTAGAGTTATTGCTGAAGTGTAAAATTAAAGCGATATTATTCAGATAAACAACAGCGTAAACTAAAAAAATGTATTTTTATGACGAATATATTGCCAAACAATAGAAAATTTGTTAGTATTATAACAGTATTCTTAATGAAAATTTGTTGAACATTTACTATTTAACATAAATATGTATATATGAGCAGCGATGCCTATATGTACAAGAATGGAAGTATTGTTGATAATGATTATAGTAATATCAAGTCAATAACCTGCATATCATCTGATGACATGGTAAAATGGACTGATCATGGGGAAATTCCAGTTGCAGGACAAAATGGAGCAGCAAAGTGGGCGAGTAATTCCTGGGCACCGGCAGTTGCACATAAAGTCATAAATGGCAGGGATAAATTTTTCCTTTATTTTGCCAATGATGCAGGCAGTATCGGTGTACTTACAGCAGATACTTCAATCGGAAAACAACTAATCACTAACAATACTCATGGAGTGAATGGAGTTATATGGCTTTTTGATCCAGCAGTATTAGTTGATGAAAATGGGACAGGTTATGTGTATTTCAGCGGTGGAATACCAGGCGGTAATAACCGTACCCAAAGTCAAATTGCAAATCCAAAAACAAGCCGAGTTATAAAATTGAATAATGATATGGTTCACACAGACGGGAGTGCATCTGTAATTGATACATCTATGGGACTATTTAACTATAAAGGTATTTTCTTAAAAAATCCAGTAATATTTTTTGGAGTCAGTGGAAATAATCATTATGCAGTTTTTAAATTTAACAATCAGTGGTATGTTATATATCACGCTCAAACGTTAGTAAAGGCTTTTAGGTATTGTAAAAGGTTATCATCTCCTCGTAATATGACAGAAGCTGAGACGATTGGATGGAATGGTGGTACTCTCAACGTAAGTCCTACTGGAGGAAATAAGAATTGCAAACAAATACAATGCAATCTACAGAAAATCAGCGGTGTTCACAACGTTTTCTTGAAATTTACTGGCACAAACAATAAAAATTTATTTAATATTGATTATTGGCAATTTAACTAGAGTAAAAAGGAGCATATTAATAATGAAAATAAAAAAAATAGTATTATCTTTATTGGCACTTACAGTAACTTGTACAGTATTTACATCATTATCTGCAACAGCTAATGCAGCATCAAATGTAACAGTAAATTTATCTGATGAAAAACAAGTAATTCGTGGATTTGGGGGTATAAACCACCCGGCTTGGGCTGGAGATTTGACGGCGGCTCAAAGAGAAACAGCTTTTGGTAATGGTTATAATCAGTTGGGTTTTTCTATTTTAAGAATTTACGTGGATGACAATAAAAATAACTGGTACAAAGAACTACCAACTGCTAAAAAAGCAATTGAACATGGAGCAATAGTTTTTGCTTCTCCATGGAATCCGCCAAGTGATATGACTGAAACTTTTAATCGTAATGGGGATACTAAAGCAAAACGGCTTAGATATGATAAGTATGCGGCATATGCACAGCATCTTAATGATTTTGTTTCATACATGAGGAATAATGGTGTGAATCTATATGCGATTTCTATTCAAAATGAGCCTGATTATGGAAAAGATTGGACATGGTGGACTCCAGAAGAGATACACCGCTTTATGAAAGAAAATGCTGGATCAATTAACTGTAGAGTAATGTCACCTGAGTCATTTTCTTATCAGAAAAAGATGTATGATCCTATATTAAACGATCCGAAAGCTCTTGCTAACATGGACATCCTTGGTACTCATACTTATGGTACTCAGGTTAAAGATTTCCCTTATCCTCTTTTTAAACAAAAAGGAGCAGGAAAAGAGCTATGGATGACAGAAGTATACGTTCCTAATAGTGACAATAACTCAGCAGATCGTTGGCCTGAAGCATTGGATGTTGCGTATCATATGCACAATGCCATGGTAGAAGGAAATTTCCAGGCATATGTATGGTGGTACATTCGCAGACAATATGGTCCTATGAAAGAAGATGGCAACATAAGCAAGCGTGGATATATGATGGCTCATTTTTCTAAATTTATTCGTCCTGGATATGTAAGAGTTGATGCAACAGAGAATCCAACAAACAATGTTTATGTGTCTGCATATAAAGGCACTGGTAAAGTAGTTATTGTTGCAATAAACAAAGGAACGTCTCAGGTGAATCAAAGATTTAATATACAAAAGGGTTCAGCATCTAAAGTATCGTCATGGGTAACAACAGCATCAAAAAACATAGCTAAATCAGCTGATACAAATGTAGTAAATGGAAGCTTTACAGCATCACTTCCAGCACAAAGTGTAACTACATTTGTAGGGGATATCAAGTAATTAGGGGTGATTTTTATGTTAAAATCAAAGGTTATTAAAATGTGCGTTGGAGCGGTTGCATTAGGTTTGTTTTTTTCTATAGCGGCTCCTGTAAATGTAAATGCAGCAATGTCTCATAATAAGTTCATTGGAAATATAATTGGAAATGGTGTTCCTTCTAATTTTGACAAGTATTGGAATGAAGTGACACCGGAAAATGCAACCAAATGGGGTTCGGTTGAATCAAGTAGAAACAAGATGAACTGGGCTGCGGCAGATACTGATTATAATTATGCAAAAAGTAAAGGTATGAAATTTAAATTTCATACCTTAGTATGGGGATCCCAAGCACCAAATTGGATAACAAGTCTTTCACAAAGGGATCAAAAATCAGAGATATCAGAGTGGATTAAAGCTGCTGGGAAAAGATACTCAGGTTCAGATTTTGTAGATGTTGTGAATGAACCACTGCACACTAAAATAGCATTTAAAAATGCCATAGGTGGAGATGGATCGACTGGATGGGATTGGGTTGTTTGGTCCTTTCAGCAGGCAAGGAAAGCCTTTCCATATTCAAAGTTGTTGATTAATGAATATGGAATAATCGGAAATCCCGGTGAGGCAGATAAATATGTAAAAATTATAAATATACTTAAGAGTAAAGGGCTTATTGATGGAATAGGTATTCAATGCCACCAATTCAACATGGATACAGTTTCTCCAAATACTATTAGAACTGTATTAAACAAGTTATCTGCAACTGGATTGCCAATATATGTATCGGAACTTGACATAACTGGTGATGATGCCACACAACTTGCGAGATATAAAGAAAAGTTCCCGGTGTTATGGGAAAATCCTAATGTTAAAGGTGTAACCTTGTGGGGATACATTCAAGGACAAACTTGGATAAATAATACTCATTTGATCAATTCAAATGGTACTGAGCGTCCGGCACTTAAATGGCTAAAATCATATCTAGCGAATCATTAATATCATTATATAAAAGGCATTTTCTCTAAGAAAATGCCTTTTATAGTAATATCAAATTTCTGTAAATTATTTTTGCGCCTTTTCAGCCCGTACATTTTTACCTTTTATAGTTTTATTCTTAAGTGCTTCAAGGACTAAATTTCCTTTTCCAGAAAGAATTTCAACGTAGGAGAAATTGTCCTGTATGTCTATAATTCCAACGTCTTCGGAATTTACACCATCAATGCTGGATATGGCTCCTGCTATATCTCCAGGACGTATTTTTTTCTTTTTTCCTGCACTTAAATATATTTTTGTTATATTTTTGCTTAACTTCTCGTTTTTGTCTTCTTTTATTATAGGTGCAGATTTTGAAGCTTTCTTAAACAGCAGTTTACCTTTTTTTGCCTCTTCCTCGGAAATCTCTTCACCTTTTTCTATGATAATATTAAAATGTTCTTCTATTGATTTTAAAAATCTATAATCTCTTGGAGTTACAAAGGTTATGCAAGTTCCACTTCCGCCGGCTCTGCCCGTTCTTCCCATTCTATGTATATAGCTTTCTTTTTCCATGGGAATGTCATAGTTTATGATGTGTGTTATATTGTCTATGTCTATTCCCCGGGCAGCTATATCAGTGCATACTAAAAAATTAAATTCACCTTTTTTAAAGCTCTTTATGATATTTATTCTGTCAGCTTGCAGCATACCACCGTGAAGGGCTCTACAAGAGTATGCTCTATCTTGAAGCTTTAAAGTTAAATCCTCTACATTTTTCTTTGTGCTGCAAAATATCATGGCACTTTCAGGTCTTTCTGTGTACATTATTTTGTTAAGTAAATCAAATTTATTATGATAGTCTGTTTCATAGTACAGCTGTTTTATTCTGTTTGTTACAGGATTTTCAGATTTAATGTCTATAAAAACGGGATTTACCATGTATCTGTTACATAAATCAGTTATTTTTTCGGATATAGTAGCAGAGAAAAGAAGAGTTGATCTTTTCTTTGGAATTTTATTTATAATACTTTTAACTTGATCTATAAAACCCATATTAAGCATTTCATCAGCTTCATCTATAACTAAATATCTTATATTTTTAAGTTTTAAAGCATCTCTGTCTATAAGATCAATTATTCTTCCAGGAGTTCCTGCTACAACGTGAACTCTTTGTTTCAATCTGTTTATTTGAGTATGTATAGGTTCTTTCCCAAATACAGCAGTACAGCTTAATCTTTTAAATCTGCCTATGTTTATAAAATCATCTTTTATTTGAATTGCAAGTTCTCTTGTAGGACATATTACTAAGGCTTGAGGCTCTCTTTCTTCAAGCTCTATATTCTCACAAATAGGTATTGAAAAAGCCGCAGTTTTTCCAGTTCCAGTTTGGGATTTTGCTATAACATCATTATTTTTTAAAATAAGTGGAATAACTTTTGCCTGAACTTCTGAAGGTTCTTTGTATCCAAGTCTTTCTATCGAAGTTAATATGTCTTTACTTAATTTAAAATCTTTGAAATCTAATCTAGTCATTATTTTACCTCGTACATTTATTTTAATGAATTCATAATACTATTATACATATATAAGTGGATGTAAGCTTAGAATTTGAGAAATTTTTAAAATTAAAAATCTGCTGAACAAAGTATGTCATAATATATTTTCAAAGGCAGGAAATTAATGGAGTTAAATTTATATTTTAGTTAGAGTTGTGTCTATAGGAGCATTAAGCTGTTACTTATATAAATATGGTATGGTTTCACAAAATAGGGCAGAGAAAATGGTTTTTGAACAAGGGTATTCTATGAAAAAGCCTTCAGAGATACTAGCTTCATTGTCAATTAGGAAAAATGAAATTTATAGGGTTAAAATTGG
Source organism: Clostridium pabulibutyricum (assembly GCF_058242705.1). Classification (NCBI taxonomy): domain Bacteria; kingdom Bacillati; phylum Bacillota; class Clostridia; order Eubacteriales; family Clostridiaceae; genus Clostridium; species Clostridium pabulibutyricum. Next base: position 222,528 of record NZ_JBZAYZ010000002.1, on the reverse strand, counting down.
GGGTACAGCAGTAAATACCGGGGAAATAATTGTAGATACTAAGTGACAACTCTCATAAAAACACAATCACTGTCATCACTGTGAAAAACAGCATAAAGTGATGACAGTGATTTTTAAGTTTACAGGAATTTGATACAAAGTAAAAATAAAAGACTATTGTTTCTTATAATAACTTTTTTTACACTTAGAGTTAATAGATAAACTTAAAAAAATTGAAATAACTAATACTCCGGCGAGAATTAAGGTATTAATGTTGTTGGCAATTTTATGACGACTGACTAAAAATGCCAAGTATCCAAGGGCAACCTGTAGTAACCAGGAGAGGATAGGCTGTCCTCCAAAAACTTTCAATAAAATTTTCAATGTTTTTCCCCCCACTATACTATATAGTTTTATATTATTAACAGATATATCCGATTAATATTTCAAATTAAGCCAAACAGCCATTTGTCCATCATCCCGATTTCCCCAGGCATAGTATGGAATTAGATTTAATTTGGATTCATGCCAATAGTATGGTTTTTTTGCTATTGTCGCGTACAATGGCTCTTCTTCACTATCTTCACTTAAAACCTGAGAATCAATTTGAATAGTTCCAATTCCATTTAACAGATAATCATCATAGTTATAGTGTGATTGTGATTGTTCTGTTAAGTGATATAGCCATAATGGAGCTGAATTATCCATCTCTTCGGCACAATATACTATCGGGCCACGTTGTACTGTGACTTTGCCGAGATCGTCTTTGACCCTGTTATTCGCGCGTACAAATTTGATGCTCATGTCGAGACTTAAGTCAATTTGTACTTGCGGTGATTCTACACAAATGTACACAAAACCGCTTTGCATTTGTAAATTTACAGTTTTATTGTTAACTTTAATTTTGTAGTTGTTATGTGACCAGTAGGGAATGCGAATACCGAATTTAAATCTATTTTTACCAGGATTTTTAATGCTATATTTAATATTTCCATCCCAAGGAAAGTTATTATTCTGTATAATGGAAACATTATTATCAAAATTGGCTTCATTAGAAATAAACTGATGAGAAATAATCGTATGATTGTGAATAGTGTAAATATATTGATCAATAGAAGCTATTAAACGGGCAATATTACTTGGACAACAAGCGCAGCCAAACCAGTCAGCTCGTTGTGTTAAAATGTGAGATTTTCCTGGATTATTTCTACTAGCAAGTGGATCTGCTTCTAATGGATTGACGTAAAAAAAATGTCTGCCATCCAGTGATATACCGCTCAAAGTTCCATTAAAAAGCTCCTTTTCTAAAATATCTCCATATTCACCTTTACAGTCAATTTCAAGCATTTGTTTGGCAAAGAAAGACATACCAACAGATGCGCAGGTTTCACCGTACATAGTATCATTCGGCAGGTCATAATCATATGTGAATGCTTCTCCAGTAGTAGTAGAACCGATATTTCCTGTAATATACATACGTTTCTTAATAATATTATTCCAAAATCGTCTGCAAGCACTTAACAGATCCTCATCACCTTTTAATCGGGCAACATATGCAATGCCGGTACATAAATATGCAACACGAACAGCATGACCTTCAGCTGTTTTCTGATCTAGAATTGGTTCCTCAGACTGATAATAACTAAGTGGAAAATTTCTCATACCATTAATCAAATCACGATCAAATCCATCTTTTTCAATTTGACGATCAAAAAATTCAGGTTCCTGGCCGCGTTGTTTTAAAAAATAATATGCTAAATTTAGGTACTTTTCATCATGTGTTAATTCATATAAACGTGATAAGGCTAATTCAATTTCAGGGTGTCCATCGTATCCATGGATTTTGTATTTTTCCGGGCCAAAATTATTATCAATGCAATCTGCCATTTTACGAGCAATATTTAAAGCTTTTTCATTGCCGGAAACTTGATAATAAACTACTGCTGCTTCAATATAATGTCCCATTGTGTATAACTCATGTGATTGCTTTAATCGCTTAAATTTTCGTTCAGGAGCATCAATCTGAAAATATGTGGACAAGTATCCGTCGTCCTCCTGTGCTTCACCAATTAAATCGATTAAGTCATCAGCTATTTGCTTTAGGTTTTGGTTTGGATGATAACGAAGAGAGTAAGCAGCAGCTTCAAGCCATTTATATACATCGGTATCCTGGAAAGGAAATCCTATATGGTGACCTTTTATTTTACCGGCAGCAATTTTTAAATTGGCAATGGCATGACTGTTTTTATCTGTTCTATTTTTTTGAGGATCTTCAGTTATATGAATATTTGCTTCATCATTCATTACTGACCATTGGTAGGGTAAGACTTCTCTTACAATCAGTTCTCGATAACGATTCCAGAATTCAGATGTGATTTTAACGTTGTTCAATTCCAAATTATTGTAAGCTTTCATTTTTAACACTCCTTTTGAGTAACTCGTTTATTGAATTTTTAGATTATTATGTCTTTCAAGCAGCTCTGCCTTGACAATAGGTTCGTGTTCCTCATATTTTTTATATATCAGCATAGGAATTATATTAATAATGAAAATAATAATTGGCAGCCACATAAACGAGAATTTAATTGCCCATAAGGAACTAACTGTTTGAGCATGATCTGGAACATAATTAAACATTTTCATGATGACTGATGGAATAAACGATCCAAATCCGGAACCCATCTTAATGCAAAAAGAACTTCCGATTGCGGTTAAAAACCCACTGGCTCGAAGACCATTTTTCCACTCACCATAGTCAACTGTATCACCTACCATTGCAAAAAACATTGTACATGCTATACCGCTACCGATACAAGCTAGACACCATCCGACTAGCATTGCATTAATATTTTGTCCAACTAATGCCATCAGCAACTGGCCAATACAAGCCACGCTTAGTCCAAGTACCGTAGTTCCCCATTTTTTAAATATTTTAACAATCAAGGGTACAGAAGCCATACCAGCAACTTGGATAATCGTAAATCCATTAAAAATTGAAATCAGAGATTGATTATTCATATTGTATTGAAAATAGTAGGCTAGTGTAGAATTTCGACACATAAAACCTGTCCAATAAATCACATTAGCGATTACTATCAGTACCCAGGGCCAATTGCCTTTAGCAGCTTTAAAGCTTTTGTTAAGCGGGATTACTTTTTCGTGTTCGATATTTTTTTCACGCATGTCGGCAAAGGCAATTAATAATAGAATTACTGCAACAACTGCATATATTAGAACAGCTAAAGACCAACCTTTCTGTTTATTACCCTGTCCTAAATAGTTTGCTAAAGGTAAAATAAAAGTAATTGCAAAAAAGTTACCAATGTTTCCACCTACCATTCTGAAAGAGTTTGCCACAGTTCTATCTTCTGAATTCGATGTCAAATTTGGCAGGACTGAAGTTATAGGAGTAGACATTCCTGTATAAGAAATACCTGCTAAGATGTACATGACTCCAGCATAAATTACTTTGGCAGTTCCCGAAAGATTAGGTGTAGTGAACAAAAGCCATACAAAGATAGCAAATGGGAAGGCCATCCATAGAAACCAGGGCCTGCTTTGACCATATTTGCTGTGAGTGTGGTCAATTATAATTCCCCAAATAGGGGCATCTAAAGCATCAAAAAACCTGGCGATGAGTAATAATGTACCTGCAATTCCAACTGACAGTCCAAACACTTCAGTAAAAAAATAAAGTAAATAACTACTAATAATGCAATATAGAAGGTTACCGGACATATCCGTAAAAGAGTAAGTGATTTTGCGGTGAAGTGGCAATTTATCATCCTTAGATTGAATGACCTCATTGTTTTTAATCGTGTTCATTTTTAAAATCCTCCTTTGGAAAAATTTATTACAATTTAGATTGTAAGCATTTACATGATTATTATCAATGACTATAATAGTAACTATGGTGGACATTTACGACTTTACAAAAAGAAAGGGTGGAATATTTATGATTTATTATTCGTTTCTTTTGTCAGATCCTGTTTTATATTACAAGGGTGGAGAATTTTCAGCAGATACACCATGGCAGCATAATCCGATGTATCATAGTGGAGATTATGAAATTATAGTCTGCATGAAAGGAACATTTTACATTCAAGTCAAGTCTACTAGATACATCATTAGACAGCATGATATTCTTCTAGTTCCTCCATTTTCTAAGATGTTTGGTTATCGTATTTCCACATCACCTGTCAACTTTTACTGGCTGCATTTTTTTACAAAGAAAAAGCCTGCTTTAATTGAAGAAAAAAGGAGGATTAGTGAAGGTGGAGATGTATCAGAGTTTTTAAATAACTTATGGAATTCAAACTTAGCTAAATCGGTAATTTTACCTTCACAATTTCACCTTGAAAATATAGGAAAGCTTATTATTCTAATCCACCAAATACTGGACGTTTCTGGTAGAAACCACTATGGCCAGCAAGAAAGCGATTACTTAATGACTGCATTTTTAATTGAATTGAGCAATCATTTTGTTGTTCAATATTCAAAACCAAAAGAACGCATGAATAAAATTGATAAGTTAAAGGAATGGATTCGTGCAAATATGTCCTCTGATTTAACTGTTAAACAGATAGCTGATGCAGCACAATTTAATCCTGATTATTTAACTAGGTTGTTTAAACGTTATACAGGAGTGACGATGTTACAATATATAATTCGCTTGAAGATAGAAGTTGCCCAATTACTTTTGCTGCGTACTAATTTAACAGTCAAACAAATCTCGGCTTATGCCTATTTTACTGATGAAAAGCTATTTATGCGGCGTTTTAAGTCACAAACTGGAGTTACTCCAACTGAATATAGAAACGCATATACCCATACACATCTAAATAATCCCCATATTGATCCTAGAATACCTGTACCTAAACAAATAGAAAATAAAATTGATAATGTATAGATATTCATATTATAATTTAAAATTAGGTGAAAAGGTTGAAATGATGGGAGTTATATGATGATGGCTCTGATTATATGCCTGATAGAATATTTTCAAAAGAAGAATACATAGATTGGACAAAAGAATATTAGGAATTAGGAGATAGGTTAACTATTTATGAAGTTAAAAAGGTGTTTGACCACGAGGCAATTACGTGTGATATGGTAAAAAAACTAAATCTAGTAACTTTTTAGTATCCCAAATTTTCACCAACTATGATAACCTTTATTCGATCCTTAATAAATTGTCTCGCAATTATTGTGAAATAGTTGCATATTCTGTTTGGACTTTTGCAGTCTACACAGTATCCAAGTTTGGTGCAGGGAGTGTTTTTGTTTAGCCTTTTTGCATCAATTGGAGCTGCATAATTTCGCACTCTATTTTTAGCTTCATCTATGTCTTTAACAATTTTATTTATACTGGCAACTAAGAGCACCTGTTTGGGACCGTAAATCATAGGGGCCACTCTGCTTCCGTTTCCATCAATATTATAAAGTTCACCATTTTCTGTTAAGGCATTTGTGCTGCATATAAAAGTATCAGCAGAAAAATTTTGAATGTAAATCTGTTTCTTTTCTTTACTTGTAATGTCATTTCTATATTTATCTAAAAACATGTACTTTCCATTTCTAAGAAAATCTATAACTCCAGTTTCAAACAGGGTCATTGAGTCGCCTATACCAACAACTGAGTTTTCACTTATTAAATTTCTTAAGGTTTTTAATAACTGTTCTCGGTTTTCGACATAATATCCAGTCATATTATTATTTTTTAGACCTTCTAGAGTTCTGGCAATTTTTTTTGAAACGTACCATTCAATATTTTTATCCAATGTAAATCTCCTTTTTCAAAACAATATTCAAAATTACGATAGTTTATTTTTATGATTTTATAGATATTATAACATAGATTTTTATAATTATATTAATCATTTCAGCAAGAAGAAACGTTAATATATATACTTATGCAAAGGGGACACAGGTTAAATATGGATGATGATAAATTAATTGATGAAATTAGAAAAGGAGATGAAAATAGTGCTGATGAATTGATAAAAAAATATTATACATCCATATTGCGATACTGCAGATGGCACTGTAGGAATAATGAGAAAGCAGAGGACTTGACACAGGAAACTTTTCTAAGGCTGTTTAAAAATTTATATAAATATAATAAAAAAATAAATTTAAAGCTTATCTTTATACGATTGCAAATAATATTTGTATTAAGGAAATAGGATTGTATTGAGGATTATATCAGAGGATAAGCCTTCTAAACAAGCTATACATTGTGATGCAACTTTGGAAGATTTATATTTATGCTATTTTCCCATAGAGGGGATCAGGGGATAATATGGAATTATTTTTTATGGAACATAAAAAGTTGTGGAAGAAAGCGAGTGTTAGAATAAGTGTATTTTTATGTATAATTTATGTAGTTTTGTTTGGAAGTATTCTTTCATACCAATGGTTTTCTTTTGGAACACAGTTTGACTACAGCAGTACTTTTAATAGTAAACTTGATGGATATGAGAATATAAGGTATAGGCAGAATTATGCTGCAAAGTGGGGTGGAACATTAACAGATGAAACGCTTCAGAAAATTACTAAAGATTATCAAAAGAAATACTTAAACAATGATGTAGCTGAATTAAATAGAACAGATTGGAAAATTGTAAACAGCTTTCTTGAAACATTATGGCCTGAACTTAAGAGCCCTGATTCAGATAGATTAATGATAAGTTATGTGAAACCTGAGAAACTAACGGGATTTTATGAGCGAAGAAATCAAAAACTTAAAGAATTTCTTGATATGAATGGACAGAAGGCTGGTCACAACTGCTTACTGATATGATTAGCGGTATTGGAGAGATTATGATGTTAGTTATTGCTATTTCAATAGGAACTATTTTTTCATCCGAATGGCATGATAACACAGGAGCTCTTGTGATGTCTGCAAGAAATGGATGGAATATTCAAATTCAATGTATAAAATTAATTGCTACAGCTCCGATGAATGTTTTTCAGGCAGAAATTTATGAATACTCTTTTGTACTGTTTAATGCCATGGGCTTTGCTGGACTTGTAATGCTTATATCTGCTTTGCTAAAGAATAATTTTGGAGCATTAATAGGAGGCTTGTCAATTATTTATGTGCCGGTTATAGCGTCTAGGTATCTGCCATTTACAATTAAAGCATGGGCAAAAAGGTTGAGGGTGTGAATAAAGCCATATTCACTTTATTGTTTTATTGGTATAATTATTAGTAATTTATTTAAGGTGGGATTTTTTATGAGTAAAATAATCAACATAGTTTTTTCAGAAAGTTCAAGCGCAACTTTTAAATATGCTTTTAAAAAAAATATTATTAAGGCAGATAAGATTATAGCATTTTATGATAATCTTTCAAGTGGACCAATAAATAATTTGAAGGATATAAACAGCAGGGATAGCTTTTTAAAAGAACTCAATTGTGATGAGGATGTTTATCTTGAAGAAGATGAATTGAAAGACAACTATAAAAAGTTTTATAATGACATTTCAGATATACAAGGTGGCGATACTTTGTATCTATGGTATGGACATTGTGACAGAGAAATATGCGGGATGCTTTATACAATTTATCTTTTAAAGGATAAAAACGTAAATGTTTATAGTATTAATGTGTCTGACAAAATTATAGAAAGCAGTGAAGGCAAAAATTTCACATATATTGCAGGTTCAGTAGGAGAAATTTTTCCTGAAAAAATAGCTGAGTATTTATTGCTCGCAAGAAAAATAGAAAAAGACAAATATGATAAGTTGTTAAATAGATGGGAAAAATTAACTCAAGAAAATTTACTGCTTAGAAGTTATATAAATGGAAATATGGAAAGCGTGTGTGAAGATTACTTTGATATAAATATATTAAAATATACTAGTAATGAATATAAAAAATCAGCAAGAACTGTGGGAGATGTTCTTGGAAATACTCAGCCAAGAATTACGGATGATTTTATATTTTGGAGAATTAAAAAACTTGTTGAGTCAGGAAAAATAAGTTTTAAAGGCAAATTTGGAGTTATGAGAGAGACGGAAATATGTATAACAAATAAAGGCCTGGAATATTTAAGAAGCGACGCAAAAGCCATGAATTTATGGAATGACAGAAGGAAAGCAAATGAAGAAAAAACAGCATTTATAAAGAGTATTAAAGAAGAAGGAAGATTAGAGGAGAGAATTGAAATAGCAAAAAGACTGTTAGATGTACTAGATAAAGAAACCATAGCAGATAAGACAGGATTAACGGTCGGACAGGTTATGAATTTAAATGTAAAGTCTTAAGAGTAATGAGTATAGATTTGTATAAAACTAAATCCATACTCATTCTTCTATTTTTTATTTCTTCTGTTACAAAATCTTTCCAATGCAATTTTTAATTCTGATTCCATATCAGGTATGGAAACTTCGACATTTTCTTGAAATCCATCCATTTTAGAGCCATCAAAGGAATATAATTTAGCAAGCAGTTTCCATAGAATCTCTATCTCTTTTTCAGTGAAATTCTTAAAAATATCAGCCATGAAATCAATGCTGCTGGTCTTTCCAGCGTTTATCATTACATCCATACCAGCAGGAGTTACATGTATGTTAACAGATCTTCTGTCTTTTTTACTTGGCCTGGCGGATATAAACCCCTTTTTCTGGAGACTGCCAATAAGCTGGGTAACATTTTGTTTGGTTGTGCCTAGTTTTTTTGCAATATTTATAGGTGTTGCATTGTCTTCTGGCAAATGTAATACTGCGAGCATGGTCATGTACTGCCTTGATGTCAGGGAATTAAAATATTCATTTCCTGCAACTTGAATTTTATTTGAAGTCATAACAAGACTCGAAAAGGCTTGTGTCATAATATACATTAAATGCAATTGTCTATCGTATTCCATTAACAATTATCCTCCATAAACGTTATTGTTTTTTTGAATGATTTGTATTGGCCTTCTGCATTTCCACATATGCTTCCTCCGGCAGAGAATATCCCACCGTTCATAGGTAAGGACAGAGTCTCACTTATGGGAATAACATATGGAACTGGCATCGGATGTCCCATTTTATTGTAGCATAATAACTCTGCATGGTACTTGTAATTATTATTTTTTAAAGCCTTCATTATTTCAAGGCATCCATCATAGCTATTCCATATATTATCTTCTTTGCCGGCAATGAGCAGAATATCAGCTTTGGAATTTTCAATTTTTATTCTGGCCTCTTCTCTGTTGTCGGCTCTATTTATGCTTTCTCTATAAGTGCCTAAAAATCCAAATGGAATCCCTTTTTCTGTATCCTTCTTTTGTTCTTCAAAAAATATATTATTATCAACTTCTATATATGGAATGGATTTTCCATTGTAGGACCAGGATGAGACGTTTTTTCCACTCATCATTCCATTAAGTGCCTGAAAACAGTAAGAATGAGGTTCTACTGCGACTACCTTTTTTACTTGATGGTATCTTGAGGCAAGTAAAAGTGCCAATTCGCCGCCTTTTGATACCCCGTACAAGAATATTTCTTTTGTGTTTGTAATCTCATCTTCCTCAATCCATTTGAATATTTTTTCAAAATATTCGAGAGGTACTTTTTCTAAATTTGATGGAAGGTTTTTTGAGGAAAAGTAAGGTGCAACAAGAACATTGAAGCCTCTTGAAGCAATGGGCGCTGCTATAAGTTCCATTGCATTTACATCTCCGCTTGAACCACCGAGCATTAAAATTGTTTTGCTGCATTTTTCTTTATAAAATAGAGTCCCTTCGAATTCTGCAGAGATATGTTTTGTAATAACGTCTTTTGTTTTAAACAATCTTTTTAGCTTTACTGTATTTGTTTCAGTTGAAGATTCAAACACCATATTCATAATTATGGGTTCATTGCAAGATATGTTTTCTGCAATATTTTTACCGCTGGTTTTGGATTTTCTAAGTGAATAGATTAGCCCCATACTATCATTATTTTCGTAAGTTCCTTCTTTTGGTTTAACTTCATCCAAGTCAATTTTTCCATTTTTATCAGCTGTAAATATAGCATAAGATGAAAATTCTTCTCCATGACACCATGGGAGTTCCATTTTTAAACTGACTTTTAAGTTACTTTCCGGTGCCAGGTCTGATACCGTGATTTTTACTTTTTCATCTACAAATGTTTCTATATTGGATATGTTTATTTTCATAATTAGATTCTCCTTTAAAAAGATTTGACAATATATTGACTAGTTTAACAGCATGTTTTAATATAGTCAATATATTTATTATTTCTTTATCTTTAATATGATAATATTTATTACAGATATATTAAAATAAGAGAGGGGGAAGATAAATGCTGTTTATGATTATAATACCGCTTTTTTTGGTGACTATATTAAATATTGCATTAAACAAAATCAGTAAGAAATCAGAAAAGAAAATATTATGGGAACATTACTTGTTTGGATATTTTTTTATATTGTATCTTATGATTAATTTGATAGCCGTAGTGGGTGTTCCTTCGTGGTTTGAGTGGAATTTATCATTGGAATTAGGACAGCCGATATTTCATATTGATAATATGAATTTAGTTCCTTTTAAAGATTCATTGAATATTACAAGCATACTCAACGTCATATTGTTCATGCCTTTTGGCTTTCTCTTGCCAATTTTGTGGGAGAGGTATCGTAAAATATTGCCAACATTCTTAAAAATATTTTTTGTAATCTAGCTGACAAGACAAAAGTTGGAAGCTTGTCAAGTGATACTTTTATTGATAAACTAGAGCCATATGTATATGTTGTGATTGCGTTTGTATGTGCTTTTTTGCATGAATTATAAAAGAATATTTACTAACAGGAGAGATTATATGTTATATATTTTAGGGTATATAGTGCTTGTTGCTGCTGTAAGTACTTTGTTTTCAGCAGGGTCAAAATTAAAAAATGATTTTAAAACAAAGGAAAAAATAAATAAGGGATGGGGATTAAAATCTAACAAAAAAATAGACATTGAAGAAATTCAGGATATATCAGGATATTTTAGAAATATAGAAGGCAGCTCTCAAGGAGAATACATAGATGATATAACATGGAATGATCTTGAAATGGATAATATTTTTAAAGATATTGATACTACATTCAGCAGAGTAGGACAGGAAAATCTATATTATATGCTGAGAAATCCTGTTTACTCAGATAAGAAGTTTCAGTTTAGAAATAGAATAATAGAGTATTTCGCAAAAAATGAAGAGCATAGAAAAAGTATACAGTATATAATTTCAAAACTCGGCATGAAAAGTGGTATCTCCATAAGCAATTATTTTTATGGAGATGATTTTAAAGAAATAAACCCTGTCATATACAGGATTTTAGGGTTGATTCCTCTAGTGTCCATTATATTTATATTTATAAATATACAATTGTTTGGGATAGTTATATTCACATCTTTTGTAGTCAACCTTATTGTTCATTATATGGCCAAACGAAAAGTTGACTACAGGCTTAGAGATTTCTCGTATATATCCCAAATAATAAAATGTGCAGATGACATTTTAAAAACAGGTTTGGATGATGTTGTTGGAAGTTATAAGAACAAACTCTTGGATTCCCTGAAGCATGTAAAAAAATTAAAAAATGTATTTCTTGTAAGTCAAAACAATGGTTCCGATATGGGGTTTATGATTGAATACATAAATATATTGTTTTTGTTTGATCTTGTAAATTACTCAAAAATGAGTGCAGCATTGAAAAAAGACGTGGAATATTTTAAAAATATATATTACATAGTAGGACTTCTGGACAGCTGCATAGCTGTTGCATCCTATAGAGAGAGAACTGAGAATTATTGTATACCAAATCTGCAGGAATCAAGTCACAAAGAAAATTCAAAGATAGTAATAGATGATATGGTTCATCCACTTATAGAAAAAGCAGTTCCAAACTCGGTTCATATAGAAAAGGATATTTTAATTACTGGTTCCAATGCCTCAGGAAAGTCTACGTTTCTCAAGACTATGGCAGTCAATATGATCTTTGCACAAACAATATGTATGTGCAAAGCTAAAAGTTTTAACGGGCCTTATGCAAAAATATATACTTCCATGGCTTTGAGGGATAGTATATCAAGTGGTGAAAGCTACTATATAAGAGAGATAAAGTCTTTAAAAAGAATTATTGATGCCATAAATTCTGAGATTCCAGTGATATGTTTTGTAGACGAGATACTTAGAGGTACAAATACAGTTGAGAGAATAGCGGCATCTTCCAATATACTTAAACATGTTTCTAAAATGAACTGTATATGTATTGCCGCAACCCATGATGTGGAACTCACCCACATACTTGAGAAATATTTTAAAAACTATCATTTTCAGGAGCGTATTGAGGAAAAAGAGGTATTGTTTGATTATAAGATACACTATGGTAGGTCGGTAACTCAAAATGCAATAAAGCTTCTTGAACTCCTTGGATATGAGAAAAATATTGTGAAAAAGGCACAAAATGATGCAGAAGGATTTTTGAAAACCGGGCTTTGGGAAAATATGCAATAAATTTTCCTGTTGATTTATATTAAAAAATATTGTAATATTATAAACAATGAAATGAAGTTATTTTGATGTTTATAAAAAAGTACCCGTATATGCTTGGAAATAAGGTCCGGGCGTTTCTACCAGATTACCGTAAATTGTCTGACTATGGGTGTTTGTAGGTATATTTTATTATGCTTGTAAACCCCTTTGTTATTCAAAGGGGTTTTTTTCGTAAAAATTAAATATTCAAATTCGACAAGTAGTATTTCAAGATATTGAAATATATGTTTGCAGGACGGGAAGCCTGGTAGGTATCTCGTTCTGCTTTTTTATTATCTAATTGAGCAGGGTATACTATATGGAAGATGGCATAGGTGTAAATCTTAAGTCATTTTATGGAGGTAGCTATGAGTAAAGAATTATTGCTTGAAATGAAGAATATTTCAAAGAAATTTGGAAATTTTATAGCAAATGACAATGTAAATCTTAATATCAGTGGAGGAGAAATTCATGCACTGCTTGGAGAAAATGGAGCAGGGAAAAGTACACTTATGAATATACTTACAGGTATTTACAAGCCGAATGGAGGTTCGATTTTTTTAAATGGCAAAAAAATTGAGATATTATCACCTAAAGATGCAGTGTCACTTGGCATTGGCATGGTCCACCAACATTTTCAACTTGTTTCAACATTGTCTGTTTCGGAGAATATTTATTTGAATATTCCAGAATGCAATAAAATTCTAAATTATAAAGGCATGGAGAAGAACATAAAGGAATATTCGGAAAAATTTAATTTGGATGTCGATCCAAAAGCAAAAATATGGCAGTTGTCGGTTGGCGAACAGCAAAGAGTTGAAATACTTAAACTTCTCTGTCGTGATACTAAAATCTTAATTTTGGATGAACCATCTGCAGTGCTGACACCGCAGGAAGCAGGGGAAATGTTTAAAACACTTCGAAGTATGGCAAATGAAGGGAAGGCTGTAATAGTTATCTCTCATAAAATGAATGAGGTCATGGAAAATGCAGATCGCATTACAGTACTTAGAAGCGGAAAAGTTGAAGAGTCCATACCTTCTTCTGAAGCTACCGTAGAAAAACTTACAAAAGCAGTTGTAGGAAAAAGGGATCCTAAAAGCACCGTTGAAAAAACAAAGGTTTCTAAAGATGCAAAAATAGTTATAGAAATGAAAGATATTTGTGCCTTGAATGATAAAGGAATAGAGGCCTTAAAGCATGTAAGTTTTGGTATACGTCAGGGAGAAATATTCGGAATTGCAGGTGTGGCGGGAAATGGACAAAAGGAACTTTCGGAAGTTGTTTCTGGAATCAGGAAGTTAAAAAGTGGAAGTATAAATATGGAAGACTTGGAGCTTGGAAATTCAAGCAGAAGCCGGCATATAAAAGCAGGGATTGCCTTTATTCCTGAGAATCGTTTGGAAATGGGGTTGATCCCTGAAATGAGCATAGAAGAAAATGCAATTCTAAAAAATTTTAAAGGAAAAGAATATAGCAATCATGGAATTATGAAAAAGAATGCCATAGGAAAATTAACGCACAAATTCATATCACATTTTTCCATAAAACATGGAGGTAAGGATTTGCCTGTAAGTATGATGTCCGGCGGGAATCAGCAGAAGCTTATAATTGCAAGAGAAATTGAGGGAGATCCAAAGGTTATAGTGGCGGCATATCCAATACGTGGACTTGATATAGGTGCAGCTGAGGTTATAAATCAAATTTTGCTTGAGCAAAAGGCCAGGGGTGCTGCAATTCTTCTAATTTCAGAGGAGCTGGATGAGATTTTTCATACCTGTGACAGGGTTGGTGTACTTTGTGATGGAGAGCTTGTTGGAATAAAAGATATAGAAGATACAAATTATGAAGAAATAGGCAAAATGATGTCAGGAGAATATGCTTAAGGAGAATAAAGCCATGATTTTTAAAAATGTTTTAGTAGAAAAGAGACAATTTACACCAAGATATATCAAAATTTTAATTCCTATTTTATCAATATTATGTGCGTTTTTATTAAATGGAATAATATTAAAAGCCATTGGATTAAATCCACTTACTGTATATGGAAAAATGATTTCATCATCGTTTTTTAACATAAGAGGTATTAGAAGTGCAGTAAATGCCGGACTTCCACTCATTTTCACAGGAATAAGCGTAGCTATTGCACTTAAGATGAATTTAAACAACATCGGAGCTGAAGGACAGTATGCAATGGGAGCGATACTTGGAGGAGCATTCGCTCTGTTTGGGCCACATTTAAATCCACCTTTCAATTTCATTGTAATGTTTGTTTTATGTATAGCCGGAGGTATGCTTCCAGCCCTTGCAGCAGCTCTTTTAAAGGCTTACTGGAATATTAACGAGACCATAACAACTCTTATGTTCAACTACATAATACTATTATTTTTGGATTATTTGTGTTATGGAGCCTGGATGGCAAAAGGCCAGACCATACCAATTACAAAATTCATCCCAAGAGATCTCTATTTGCCTTATATTGGAGATATAAACATCAGTTCAGGAATATTTATAGCTTTTGCGGTGGCAATTATTGTTATTTTTATTTTTAAATGTACGACTTTTGGATATCAAGTAAAAGTTGTAAAATACAGTCCAAAGTCAGCTGAGTATGCAGGCATCAAAGTAAAGAGAAATATTTTGCTTGTTCTTTCATTAAGTGGTGCTGTTGCAGGAATAGCGGGTTTTGTTGGTATTACTTCAATCATGCACAGGGTTCAGTCTCAAATGCCAAACGGAAGTGGGTATACGGGAATTGTAATTGCATATTTAAGTAAATTCAATCCAATTTTGGTTGTCGTTGTAGCTATTTTATTTGGAGGATTGGATAATAGCTGTGCTGTTGTTCAGATTATAGGTGTTCCTTCACAGATAGCAAAGATGATTGAAGCAAGTATTTTGATTTTTGTAATAGCGGGAGATTTCTTTGCAACTCATAAAATACAAATGTTAGACGGCAAGGAGGAATAATATGTCAGGCATTATAGTATCTATTGGTGCGGCGTCAATAGTTTATGCAGTATCAATTTTATATGCGGCTATTGGAGAAATATTTTCAGAAAAAGCAGGTGTGATGAATCTTGGCCTTGAGGGAATGATGCTAATGGGAGCCGCTTCAGGATTTGTAACTGCATATCATACACACAGTCTTTTTACAGCTATGCTTGTTGTTATATCAACTGGAATTTTAATGGGAGTTGTGTATTCATTTTTGACTGTTACACTTCAGGCAGATCAGACGGTTTGCGGAATGGCATACCTTACCTTTGGGGCAGGGCTTAGTGGATTTATAGGCAAAAAGGTTGCCGGACTTGCAGTTCCTGTTAAGTTTCATACACTGGCGATCCCAGGACTTTGTAAAATACCCTTTATAGGTCCGATTTTTTTCAAGCAGAACCTGCTTGTGTATATAATGTACATACTTTTGGCAATGAGCATGTTTTATTTATACAAGACAAGGTATGGCATGATTTTAAGAGCGCTTGGTGAGAATCCAAAAGCATTGGACAGCATTGGAATCAATGTATTTGCTCTTAGGTACATATATGTAACTTTAGGATGTATTTTGACAGCTGTAAGTGGAGCATGTATATCACTTGCATATACTAATTTCTGGACAGAGGGAATGACTGGAGGAAAAGGCTGGATTGCATTTTCACTTGTGGCTTTTTCGGGATGGAATCCAGTGAAGGCGGCACTTGGGGCAATCTTATTCGGTGCTATAAGTATAATTGGAATAAATATGCAGGTATATGTGCCTGAAATTCCGTCCCAGATATACAGTATGCTTCCATATGCTATAACTATAATCGCATTTATTATTTCAACGGCAAATTTTCGAAACAAAGTATCAAATGAACCAGCGGCACTTTGCAAGGCTTTTGACCGTGAAAAAAGATAATTAAAAAAGGAGAAATAAACTATGAAAAAAAGAGTTTTAAGTGCAGTGATTGTATTTTGTATGATACTTGTAGGCATTACGGGATGTTCATCATCTAAAGGAGGTAGTGACACTTCATCAAAGTCAACAGGAACAAAAGTTGATATGTCAAAGATAAAAATTGGAGAAATAACGTCTCTTGTGGTTAATGATGGAGGATGGTGTCAGGCTACACATCAGAGTTTGCTTGATGCAATGAAGGAACTTGGTATACCTAAGGACAATCTTATTACTATTGAAAATGTTGCAGAGGATCAGACTTCAGTTCAAAATGCATATAATGCCCTTGCAAGTGACAATGTAAATCTTGTAATTGGTGCAAGCTCAGGTTATGCTCCATTCCTTTCCGATCTTGCAGAGCAGAATCCGGACATAATGGTGGCTCAAAGTGGAATAAAGGCAGATAACTTAATAGGATATCAGATTAAGAATTATGAAGGAATGTTTGTAGCAGGTTATGTTTCAGAACTCCTTTCAAAGAGCAATCTTTTAGGATTTGCAGCTTCAATGCCGGAATCATCTGTAAGAGCGGCAGCAAATGGTTATGCCCTTGGAGCAAAATATGCAAATCCAAATGCGAAGGTACAGCTTATATGGAACAACACATGGTATAACGTGGATACTGAAACCCAAAGTGCCAAAACTCTTATAAACAAGGGAATAAAATACTTGGCAATGGAAGCATCTTCGCCGGCACTTCCACAGACAGCTGAAAGCAATGGAGCATTTTGTATAGGATATAATGTAGACATGCAAAAACTTGCACCAAAGGCAGTACTTACATCTTTTGAGTGGAATTTCACTCCTATCTTCAAAAAAATAATAACCAAAGTATCTAATGGAACAGCTACAACAGATGACTATTACTATGAAGGCGGAGATTGTGCAAAACTTGCTCCTTTCAATTCAGCATTGGTTCCACAGGATATTCAGGATAAGGCAAAACAGGTTAAAGCTGATATAGACAGCGGTAAAATTAAAATATACGCTGGAGAATTAAAGGACAATAAAGGAAATGTGCTTGTAGAAAAAGGAAAAATAATGAGTGATGATAAAATATTGAAGCAGAATTTCCTTGTAGACAATATAATTGGAGAAATGAAGTAATTTTACATAAGAAGGAGAAGTATTAATGGAGAAAACAATAGAAAATTTAGAGTTACTTATAAAGGCTGGAAGGGCACTTATTCCTGCTGAAAAGGCAATCACCAGAGGAATACTTGTAAATGTAATGACAAGCGAAGTGTATCCGGCAGATATTGCAATCTATAAAGATACTATTGTAGCAGTTGGAGATATAGATGGTTATATTGGTGGAAAAACAGAAATTATAGATGCAAAAGGCAAATATATGGTGCCTGGAATGATTGACGGACATATTCACAGCGAGTGTTCAAAACTTAGTATTACAAGTTATTCAAAGGCTGTAGTGCCGCATGGTACAACAAGTATGATTTCAGGACTTGACGAGTATATATCAGTAGCCGGTCTTGAAGGATTAAAGGAGGTATTTGAAGAAGCAAAGAAAACTCCTCTAAAAGTATTCTGGGGAGCTCCGTATAAAACTCCATATACTTTCCCTACATCAACTATTTCATGTAATTTTAATGAGAAAATTCACAGTGAAGTGCAAAGATGGGAAGAATGCAACGGTGTATGGGAAACAGTACGTGAAGCTGTACAGGAACTCGATCATGATACTCTTGCTGCAATTTCCCTTGCTTCAAAGAATAATCTTCCTGTGTTTGGATGTGCTCCAATGGCAAGAGGGAAGGATCTAAACGGATATTTATGTGCAGGAGTCAGGTTGGACCACGAAAGTTATGATCATGAAGAAGTAGTTGAAAAGATGAGAAAAGGCATGCACATGCTTATACGTGAATCATCAGTTACTCATTTTCTTGCAGAGAACATAAAAGCAGTGACAGAAGTAAATCCTTATCTTGCAAGAAGAATAAGTTTTTGCACTGACGATGTAACACCATCGGATTTGATTGAAAAGGGACATCTTGACAATGTTGTAAGACTTGCAATTAAGGCAGGAGTTTCACCTATGCAGGCAATTCAGATGGCAACAATAAATAGTGCCGAAGCCTATAGAATTGATGACAGAATAGGTTCCATATGTCCAGGAAAAATAGCAGACATTGTTTTTGTAGATGCACCAGAAAAGTTTAATGTTCTATCTGTAATGACAAATGGACAATTAGTGTCTAAAGATGATAAAATACTTGTCAATATAACTGCTCCTGAAAGAACTTCTGTTTTCAGCGGGGAGTTAAAATGCAAATTAACAGTTCCCGAAGATTTTAAATATCATGTGGATATTAAAAATGGAACTGCAAAGGTACTTTCAGCAGATGTTAAAGGACCTTTTGTCAGAAAGAGGAGAGATGTGGAATTAAAAGTTCAAAATGGAGTGGTTATTCCCGACATAGAAAAAGATGTAACTATGGTTTCGGTAATTGAGAGATTTGGAGTCAATGGCAACAAATCCCTTGGATTTTGTTCTGGATGGGAGCTTAAAAAAGGTGCTATGGCATCTTCTGCGGCACCAGACGATAATAATCTTGTTGTTATGGGTACAAACGCAGAGGATATGTCTACTGCAGCAAACTACCTTATTAAAAATGGTGGTGGCCAGGTTGTAGTTGAAGATGGAAAAATATCAGAGTTTCTTCCGCTGCCTATTGGAGGAATTGTAACAGATGAAACTCCAGAGGAGGTTTCAAAACAGGAAGAAAAACTTACTCTTGCAGCTAGAAAACTTGGATGCAATCTTCCAGATCCTATAATGTATATGATTTTTCTTCCAATTACTGCAATACCGGATTATGCTATAACTGATTGTGGACCTGTGGATTGTATAAATTTGTGTGTATACAATCCTATTCTCGAATTAAATGAAGAATAGATTAATAGAGAGGTAGTATTGATGGATAAAAACGGATTGAAAAAATTAATTGATGTTGCAGCAGGAAGAAAAAATGCCGACTTTGTAATAAAAAATGCAAAAATAGTTGATGTTTACAGTCATTCAATTATAGAAGGAAAGGACATAGCGGTTTTAGGTGCTTTTATAGCAGGCGTTGGAAATTATGACTGTGAAAATATTCTGGATGCAGAAGGTGCTTACGTTGCACCCGGGTTTATTGACAGCCATATTCACATAGAATCTTCATATGTAACACCAGAGGAAATTGGAAGGCTTCTTGTACCTCATGGAGGCACGACTATCATTGCAGACCCTCATGAAATTGTAAATGTTGCGGGTATAACGGGACTTCAATATATGCTAAAGGCATCAGAAGGGGGAAAGCTTGATATAAAATACATGCTTCCTTCCTGTGTGCCTGCTACTCCCTGGGAAAACTCCGGAGCAAAAATAAATGCAGCTGAAATGAAGGAGCCAATTAAAGACGAAAGAATACTTGGCCTTGGTGAATTCATGGATTTTCCGGGAATTATAAATGGGAAAGATGATGTTCTTGAAAAAATAATGGTTGCAAAAATGGAAAATAAGATAGTGGATGGTCATAGTCCGGGTCTTGCAGGTAATGCTTTAAATGCATATGTTTCAGCTGGAATTCACGATGACCATGAATGTGAAACCGTAGAAGACGCCAAGGAAAGACTTTCAAAGGGAATGTATGTAATGCTGAGAGAAGGTTCTGCCTGTCATAATTTGAGAACTATAATAAAAGCTGTAACTGAAGTGAACAGCAGAAGATTCATACTATGCTCGGATGATAGACAGCCAAAGACTATTTTGTCTGTGGGACATCTTGACCATCATCTAAAGATGTGTGTTGAAGAAGGGCTGGATCCAATAACTGCAATTCAAATGGCAAGTTTAAATGCAGCAGAATGTTTCGGACTTAAAGACAGGGGAGCTATTGCACCGGGTTTAAGGGCGGATTTGGTATTTCTTGAGGACCTAAGTACATTTAAAGTTAAAAAGGTCTTTATTAAAGGTGAACTTGTAGCTGAAAACGGAAAGTATCTCTTTCCTGTAAAACGCAGTGACGATTCTAAAGTTAGAGGGTGTTTCAATATAAAGGACTTTTCAGTGGAAAAGCTTAAAATGCACCTGAAATCAAACAGGGTAAAGACTATAGATATTTTACCTGGAGGAGTGGTTACAGGCAGTGGTGTGGCAGAGGTGAAAACTGATGAAGAGGGGAACTTTATATTTGAAGAAACTTCCGATATAGCAAAGGTTGCAGTAGTGGAAAGACATAAGGGTACAGGAAATGTGTCAACTGCATTTATAAGAAATTATGGAATTAAAACCGGTGCTATAGCCATTTCAATAGCTCATGATTCCCACAATATCATTGTAGTCGGAACTAACGATGAGGATATGGCAACAGCAGTTGAAAGCCTCGCAAGGCAGGGAGGCGGTATTGTTCTTGTAGAAAATGGTTCTGTTATAAATTCAATGCCTTTTGTAATTGGGGGAATTATGACGGACAAATCCGGCGAGTGGGTTAGTGAACATCTCACAAAAATTCATGAGGATGCCCATAATATACTGAAGGTAAACGAAACAGTAGAACCTGTTATGACGTTATGTTTTATGTCGCTGGCAGTTATACCGGAGCTTAAAATCACAGACGTTGGATTGTTTGATGTGACAAAGTTTGATTTTACATCTATAGAAGCGAAAAAGTAAATAAATATAAAAAACAAAGGGAATGGCTATGCAATTTTAGTCGTTCCCTTATTATAATTTGGATGAGGTGAGGATAATATGAAAACAATACCAAATTGCATATCATTTAGTAGGATTATTTTTTCAGTGATTTTAATTTTTGTCAAACCATTAAGCATATCTTTTTATGCAGTATATATCATTTGTGGAGTCAGTGATATTATGGATGGGATTATTGCAAGGAAAACCGGCACTACGAGTATGTTTGGAGCGAAGCTTGATTCAGTAGCCGATATGGTAATGGACATTGTGTTATTATTTGTATTTTATAAAATTGTAAATTTTGAGTTTAAGGTAATTATATGGATTTTTTTAATAGCCTTTATTAGATTAGCATCTATGATTGCAGCTGTGAAAAAGTATAAAACGTTTGCAAGTATTCATACTTATGGAAATAAAACAACAGGAATATTATTATTTGGATTTCCAATATTGCTTTTTTATATTGAAATAAATTCATTAATTTATTTCATTTGTGCTGTTGCAAGCATATCGGCAATTGAGGAGTTAATTATTCAATTGACATCAAGTGAACTGCAGATAAATAAAAAAAGCATATTCATAAAATGATTTTTGGCTAAATGAATTTATAAATATGTCTATTTTGTAAACTTTTACATTATAATATATAATATGTCAAAAGGGTAGTATTCTTCAACCCATCATTTAAGGGCACAGAAAAACAGGCACTGCGCTGGATAGTTGATAATTATTTATCGCCTACGCCACTTGGCAGAGCAGTATTTGCAGAAAAATACCTTGAAAATTCTGTTAAAGCCTGCGCAAGTCAATATTTGATTTTTGCTGCAGGGTATGATTCTTTTGCCTATCGTCAGTCTGATTGGGCATCAAAAATTGAGATCTTTGAAATAGATCATCAATTTACTGCTACGGATAAAGCAGGAGAACGTGCCAAAAAACAAGCTGCAATGGCTGAGTTGACAGGTCAAAAAATGCTTGGAAGTTATTCATACAGTGAAGTGGAAAAAATGTTGGCTGAAAGTGGTTTGGCAACAAATGCCACGATAACAGCCTTTGATAATGTTAATTACTGTCTTGCAGCTAAGCAATAAGTGTTGTTAATAGGTATATAACAATTGTTAAGTCAAACTTAAACTAAGTATAATGTGTTGTTAACCTGGATGGATTAAAATAAAGCCATAAAATGAATTTAGAAGGTGGAAGTTATTTGAATATAGGCGAAATTTTAATCAGCAATCCTTTGATAGCAGCAGCTAAGCACGAAAATTTGGAATTTGCGGTGAATTCAAAAGTTTCATTTGTAATTTTAATGAATGGAAGATTAAATGAGCTTGTGAGTCTAAAGTTTAAGTCATGCAATGACAAAAAACGCATAATCCTGCATACTGACCTTGTAAAAGGGTTATCTAATGACAAAGAAGCGGTAAACTTTATAAAAGAACATATAAATCCTGTTGGAATTGTTTCGACTAAAAGTGGTATGTTAAAGGCGGCAAAGAAGAAAGGATTAATTACAGTACAGAGGATTTTCCTGATTGATTCTGATTCACTGAAAAATGCCATAGCAAGTATAAAGGAGAATAACCCGAATGCAGTTGAGATTATGCCAGCTCTATTGTTAGAGATATAAAAAATGAAATTCAAAGGCCTATAATATTAGGTGGACTTGTTAAAAAAAAGGAGCAGATATTAAAAGGACTGGAGGCTGGAGCAGATGGAATATCATTTAGTGAAAGTGATTTGTGGAATGTAGATATAAATTCCAAGTAATTAAGTTACAAATTGGCGGAGATTTGAGAAAGCCATAATTATCTTTTAAAAGTTATGTTTGTAGTATGTATCTGTTATAAACATATTTGTGTGGGAGAAGGTGATTTTGTGTTTTTTTGAATCTCTGCTTTTATCTAATACATAATTAAAGAAAGTCTTGTACAGAATTGGGAGGAAAATATAATGAAGAAAAAAAATATCTTAAAAATGATTTCAATAGTTACATTGCTCACAGCAGCACTTACAGGGTGTGGAGTGAGTTCAAGTAATAAAGATGCAAGTTCAAATGGGAAAAAGGTTAAAATTGAATACTGGCATGTTAATGCTGAAACTCAGGGAGGAAAAACTGTAGACGAGCTGGTGAAAGACTTTAATGCACAAAGTAAGGATGTTGAGGTTGTAGCAAAATATAATCCGGATATGTACAAGGGACTCTTGCAGAATCTCCAGGCTCAGTCTGCAACTGGAAAAACACCTGCTATTGTGCAGGTTGGCTGGGCTTTTCTAGACTATTTTTCAAACAATTTCGATTATGTACAGCCTCAGGAGGTCATAGACAAAAATTTTCCAGAGGACAAAGATTTTATAAAAGATAAGTTCTTGCCAAATGTAACCAATCTTGCAAAGAACAAGGAAGGCAAGCAGGTAGGGATACCATATTCTTTGAGTACACCGGTACTTTACATAAACAAGGACATTCTCAAAAAAGCAGGACTTGATGAAAATGGACCTAAAACCTGGGAGGATGTTGTTAAGTTTTCAAATACTATTAAAGAAAAAACAGGAAAGTACGGTTTTTACATGCAGGAACCTGCAGACAACTGGGCTCAGCAGGCACTTCTAGAGAGCAATGGTGCAAGGATCATGAAAGACAATAAGGCAAGTTTTGCATCAGAAGATGGTATTAAAGCTTATGAAACTTATGCAGATATGGTTTTAAAAACAAAATCAGCATTGCATATATCATGGAATGAAGGAGTTCAATCCTTTATTGATGGAAACGTGGGAATGGTATATACAACTATTGCTCAGAGGGCGAACATTCAAAAAGGTGCAGCTTTTAATGTAGCTGCAATCAGTTCACCTTCATGGCAGGGAAAACAAAAAAGACTTCCTGCAGGAGGATGTTTCCTTGCAATAACTGCAAAAAGTGATGAACAGCAAAAGGCAGCCTGGGAAT
Organism: Clostridium pabulibutyricum; assembly: GCF_058242705.1. Lineage (NCBI taxonomy): Bacteria > Bacillati > Bacillota > Clostridia > Eubacteriales > Clostridiaceae > Clostridium > Clostridium pabulibutyricum. The sequence continues at coordinate 198,450 of NZ_JBZAYZ010000002.1, read as the reverse complement.
TTGAGAAGTATCTCTACAGTGTAGAATCCATGGCAAAATGGACAGAGGGAACTGGATATGTTCCACCGAGAAAAGACGTGGCAACGTCTGAAAAGGGATTGAAAAATTTCCTGAAAGAAAACAAGATGATGACTGCAGCAATTGATCAAATGGACAGTGTTGTATCATGGACATCCTTCCCTGGAGATGCGGGATTACAAGCAGAACAATTACTGATTGATATGAGAGATAAAATTTTGAGCGGTAAAGTATCAGTAAGAGAGGGTATGAAGTCTACCCAGGAGCAGATAAACAAGTTGCTTAACAAATAATTTCAGTTAATTAAAGGAAAGGTGGAAAATAGTTTGCCTTTCCTTGCAAATTGGGAGGATTCAAGTGAAATATAAAAATAGGGCTTTAAATTATAATAAAAGGCAGAAGATCTTGACATTCCTGTTTATTGTGCCATCTTTTGCAGCTTTTGCAGTATTTATGTTCTGGCCTCTTGTAAGGACGGTATATTTGAGCTTTTTCTCATGGAATATGATAAAACCTAAAAAGACCTTCGTAGGTCTTGAAAACTATATACAGTTGTTCAGGGATCCACTTACTTACAAGGTCATGGGAAATACATTTTTGTATATTATAATTCTGCTTGTAATAAATTTTGCAGCACCTTATGTTCTTTCGTTTATACTTTCAACAGTTATAAAAAAGAACAGGGGTTTTTACAAAAGCGTAATATTTCTTCCAAGCGTTGTATCACTTGTTGTAGGTTCTATTTTGTATTTATGGATTTTAAATCCCGTTTCAGGGCCGGCAGCTGTAATTGCCAGACTATTTGGAATTGCGCTTCCCGTGTGGAGCAAAACTGACGGACTTGTTATTGTAGTATTGAGTATTATAACTTCATGGAAAATATTTGGATATAATTTCATTGTAATACTTGCAGGGGTATCTGGAGTGTCAAGTGAAGTTATAGAGGCTGCTAAAATAGATAAAATACCAATGCATAGAATATTTTTAGACATTGTAATGCCAATGTCAAGTGCAACAGGTGTGTATATTTTTATAATGACAATAGTTCAAGGACTTCAATATGTGTTTACACCAATTAAAGTAATTACTCAAGGAGGACCCGACAATGCCAGCTCAAATGCCATCTACAATGCATATCAGGAAGGATTCATACTGTTTAGAACAGGCAATGCATCGGCTTTTGCCGTTGTGACCATGGTATTGTTTGTAGCATTGCTAATTTTAGAATTCAAATATGTGGAAAAGGGGATACATTATGAAAATTAAATCAGAATTTAAATGGCATGTACTTTTGGTGATATTTGTGATTATTGCACTTTTCCCAATAGTTTTCGCAGTTTCAAGCTCTTTCAAGGAACTGAATGAAGCTTATAAAAATGTATTTGAAATCATACCCAATAATCCAACCTTGAATAATTACAGGGAAGTATTTACAAGACTTCCTTTTGGGCAGATTACACAAAATACGTTTATTATTTCCATATGCGTTACTGGATTTAAAATTATAACTTCAATATTTTCTGCCTATGCCTTTGTATATTTTGATTTTAAGCACAAAAATATACTGTACTTTGCTTTGATAAGTACAATTTTTATCCCGTTTACAGTTACTATGATTCCTAACTATCTTACAGTTTCTAAAATAGGTCTTAATGATAATATTCTAGGAGTTATTCTTCCACAGTTAAGTGATGCTTCGGGAATATTTCTTATAAGACAGGCTATGAAAACTGTTCCAAAATCCTTGATTGAAGCGGCAAAGCTTGATAATATAGGACATCTTAGAATACTAAAGGATATTGTATCTAAAATTGTAAAGCCAGCCATTATCTCCACGGCAATCATGTTTTTTATTAATTCATGGAATGAATATGTGTGGCCGGTACTTATATTAAAATCAAAAACAAATTATACACTACCTCTTGCACTACAGCTTTTTATAAGCTCGGAGGGTGGAACGGATTTTACTATTGCAATGGCGGTATCTGTAGTGACTATGTTGATACCTGTAGTTTTGTATGTAGTATTCCAGAAACAGATTATAAGTACATATACATCATCAGGAATAAAGGGATAGGAGAATAATTATGAAGGAAATTGTATTTGAAAATATATGTAAGTCTTATGGAAAAAATGAGGTCGTTAAGGATTTGAATTTAACAATAAAAGAAGGCGAAAGGCTTATACTTCTTGGCCCGTCAGGATGTGGAAAGTCTACAACTCTTAGAATTATAGCTGGACTAGAGGATATAACATCAGGCAAACTTTATATGAATGGAAAGTGCGTAAACAATATACCAAGTGGTGACAGAAATGTGTCGATGGTGTTTCAAAATTATGCCTTGTTTCCACATATGACGGTAAAAGATAATATAACCTACGGGTTGAAAGTTCATAAAGTTCCAAAGGAAGATGTTGAAAACAGACTTTTATCTGTTATAGACACGCTTAAATTAAACGGACTTGAGGATAGAAAGCCAAAGGACTTGTCTGGAGGACAGCGTCAGAGAGTGGCACTCGCCCGTGCACTTGTAAAGAGAAGTGACTTTTTCCTTTTGGATGAACCACTGTCAAATCTTGATGCACAGCTTAGGGGACATGCAAGAAAAGAACTTGTCAAAATCCACGGGATGTACAATCAGACATTTGTATATGTAACTCACGATCAGGTGGAGGCCATGACCGTTGGAGACAGAGTTGCTCTTATGAACAAAGGTACAATTCAAATGATAGATACCCCATATAATGTATATAACAGGCCTAAGAATGTATTTACTGCAAAATTTATAGGTTCACCATCTATGAATATTTTTGAAGTAACTTGTGAAAAAGGTATGATAAATTTAGGAAAGCAAAGTATGCCCTTAGCAAATATATGGAAGAAAAAAGTGAATGAAGCTGGGTCAAATGAATTTTTCTTTGGAATAAGACCTGAGCATATAAAATTAAGCAGGGATGTCATAAAGGATGGGCTAAAAGGCATTGTAAAATATATTGAGGATTATGGCAACAAGGTTGGAATATATTTTGAGGTGGAAGGCAATGAAATCATTGCAATATCAGAGGAGAATGAATTTAAATCTGAGGATGTTGTATACTTTAGACCTGATTCTCCAAAAATACATTTGTTTTATAGAAGCAATTCAGTTTCAATCGGATATCCAAAGGAACTATAGGAGGGAATGAATTTTATTATGAGTATATATATAAGTACCAATTTATGCGAACCTGGTGAGATGGAATATATATTTTCAATTATGGACAGGATTAATGATAAAACTGTTGGAATAGAGCTTTTCCCGGAATGGCAGGATCGGAAATTCATAACTGAGCTGAATAAAAATATAGACAGATTAAAAAAATATAAAAGTACACTTCACGGCCCTTATTATGATACGGAACACTCGGCAAGAAGAGGAACAGTAGAATACAACAGAGCAAAAGAGTATTTTATAAATACACTTGAGGTATCGGAAAAACTAAATAGTGAATATATAGTGTACCATTACAACAACTGTAAGGTAGAAGATGAATGTAAGACTGATATGATAGATATCTCTGTAAAGAATCTTGCAGAATTAAATGAAATGGCTAGAATATATGAAGCAGAAATAGTAGTAGAAAATTCAGGAGTTCAGTCACTTGAAAATGTACTACTTGAACAGGAAGAATTTATAAATATTGCGCTAATGTCTGAAAACAGGGTACTGCTTGATATTGGACATGCATTTGCCAACGGCTGGGATTTAAATCATGTCATAAGTGTATTGAAGGACAAAATTGCATCATATCATATTCACAATAACGATGGAGTTCATGACAGCCACGATAGGATTGAAAATGGCAAAATGAACATTGAAGATTTTTTCGATATGTATAGAAAATACACTCCCTGTGCACATTTGGTTATTGAATACGGAAAACAGTGCAGAGAAGATGCGGATGGAATTATAGAAGATGTAGAAAAAGTAAGGAGAGAACTTTCAATGTATGATATAATAAAGCCATTGTAAATAAGTGAGAGTTAGGAGAACTGGTATATGAAAATTGCTGTTGTATACAAGTCCAAATATGGTACTACAAAACAATATGCCCTGTGGATTTCTGAAGCTTTAAATGCTGATTTAATGGAGAGGTCGTCTATAAATTATAAGACACTTTCAGGTTTTGATATAGTAATATATGGAGGGGCACTTTATGCAGGTGGTGTTATAGGAGCTGACTTTTTAGAAAAAGTTCAGTGTAAAAACTTGATTGTTTTCACTGTAGGCCTAGCAGATCCACTTACTACAGATTATTCCAAGATACTGAACAAGAATTTATCTGAGGAAACTAGGAGTAGGGCAAAAATATTTCATCTTCGCGGGAGTATGGACTACAAAAAACTTGGAATGGTTCACCGGAGCATGATGGCAATGATGAAAAAAATTACTTTTGCAGGAAAATCTCGTGATGAGTTGTCAGAAGAGGAACGTTTGTTTTTGGACAGTTACGGAAAAAAAGTCAATTTTGTTGACAGAAAAAGCATTAAACCGGTTATAGATTATGTCAATAATTTAATAGAATCTTTAGGGTGAAAACATACTGCAGGGTTTAATAGAATCCTGCGGTTTTTAATGTCCAAAAGAAAACCACCTGCTGTGCATGTGAAGATCATATACATATGATTTTATCAATACCACCAAAGATAAGTGTATCCGGTTTTATGGGATTTTTAAAAGGAAAGAGCAGTTTAATGATATTTGAAAGATTCTCAAATTTAAAATATAAATATGGGAATAGGTGTTTTTGGTGTAGAGGATATTTATTACTAGAGTTTAAGCAGTGATGCCATGTTTTCTCCGAGTACTGCATCTGAAATGGATTTTGAATTTGAAACTTTACGCACAGCTTCAATGGAAAGTTCAATATCACCAAAAGGTCTATCAACTCCAAAAATGCATTTTTCTGGAATACCATTTATTACGGTTTTTAATACAAAGGTAGAATAATATGCGGAAGTATCAAGAAATAGGTTCGGAGATTGTTTTGCCATATCCATTGATTCAAGCCAGTTAACACCTCCAAGGTGTCCTAATATAACAGGAGTTAGAGGATATAATGCGGCAAATTCATATATTTTTTTAATGTCATTTAGAGTCATTGGGAAAAATCCGTGTATCCATATAGGAAGATTGCTTAATTCTCTTGATACCTTAAATATATTCTCTAAAAGAGAAGTCATTCCAGTTCTTAAAGTAAATTCTCCCATACCACAGAAGTGGTTCCTCGAAATATTGTTATAAACATACTCCATTGTATCCTCTAAATTCAACTCAGGGGGGACAGCTCCAAATCCAATATAACGATTTGGATATTTCTCTATGGCATGTTTCAATTCTTCGTTGGATTTTTCCCGTATTTGAGTCATGTTTCCCTTTTTACCTGCTAAGAGGTCAGCGAGATATTGCATTGAACTTTTAACCTCTTCTGCGTTTTTTGCAAGTTCAGGATGAAAGGATGTGGAAAATAGGATAGTTTTTGCCACAAAGGCTTTATCCATTGCCTCAATATGTTTTTCCACAGGAAAAGTTAAGTGAGAATGTCCATCTATAATCATAAAATATCAATCCTTTCTGTATTAACTAATTTAATTATAGCCAATGTGAATATAATTAATAGTATGAACTTTTTTGTGATATACTATCATAAAGGAGAGTAATGATATGCTAGAGAAAATATGCTATTTAGGAAATAAAGAACCTTTTGAATATACATTGTCAATTATAGGCGGAAAATGGAAATTGAAAATTATTTATGCGATTGCCTGTATGGAGACTGTACGGTATGGTGTCTTAAAAAGAAATATAGGCGGAATCACCCATAAAATGTTAAGTTCACAACTTAAAGAATTACAAAGTGCACAAATCATATTGAGAAAACAATATGCACAAGTTCCGCCTAAGGTAGAGTATTCACTCAGTGAAAGGGGTAAAAGTCTCATTCCCATTGTAAAATCGATGTGCCAGTGGGGAAAGGAACATGACTGCAAAGAAAAGTAAGCAGAAATTTTTTAGAAATTGAGGATATTAAAATGATAATACATAAAAAAAGTAAAAACAGACTGAAAAATTTGAAGGTAGACTGTTCAAAGTGCAGTGGTCTGTGCTGTACTGCACTGTTTTTCTCAAAAATAGACGGCTTTCCTGAAAATAAAATTGCAGGCAAACCTTGTATTAATTTAGAAAAAAATTATCGCTGCAGAATTCATGAGAATCTCGAAAAACGTAATATGAAGGGATGTATAGGTTATGACTGTTTTGGTGCTGGACAGCATGTAACACAATCAATATATAAAGGAGTTACGTGGCAAAGTGAAAAGGAAAAATCACAAGAAATATTTGATATCTTTGTCATAGTGTTTCAATTATATCAAATACGTTATTTTTTGGAGGAATCCATGACAATAATTTTGGACAAAGGACTGGAAAGCAATATCGAGAGTCTAATTTGTGAGAATGAAAACATGTGCAATTATATTCCAGAGGACCTACTTGATATTGATATGAAAAAGTACAAGGACAAGGTTAATGTAGTTTTAAAGCAGGTCTGTGATTTTATAAAAAAAGACATTCGTCATAAAAATAGAAAAAAACCATCAAAATTTTTTGGAAAAAATTATTCAAAAAAAGATATGAGCGGATTTGATTTTGGAATGGAACTGCTGATTGCAGCTAATTTTGACAGCTGCAGGTTTGATGGAACAATTTTTTTAGGTGCTGATACAAGAGATACAAATTTCAATAATGCAGATTTAAGGGAGGCGGTTTTCTTAACCCAAGGACAGATAAATTGTGCAAAAGGCAATAAAAATACAAAACTGCCGGAGAATTTAGAGTACCCTGTAACATGGATGCATCATGAATAAAATAAATATACTAAGTATAGATTTGTGCAAAGTCTATACTTATAAATGTGTTATACTTTATATTATTTTTATGGTTATGTCTTTCCAAGAAGTTGTGTGCTTAAGGTCATTAAAATCAATTTTTATATTCTTGGTATTGACAGGTATTCCGAAAACAAAACGTTCCATTTTCCACAAAGCATTACTTTTGATTTTGTGATTGACTCCTAAAGTGTGTATTTTGTTATGGTAGTTTATTTGTATACTTCCGAGGCTTGGTTGTCCATTAAGCGATTTGTATGATCCCTCAAAAACAAATTGTTCTCCTTGAACATGCTTTTTATCCAGATCGTTGATTGTCAATGATGTTGTTCCTACAATTGACTTGCGATTTAATATTTCTAATCTATGGTTACTTTTTGGATTTGCAAAACAAAGTCCAGAGGGTGTTAAAACTTCTATGGATCCATCATCCCATTTTTCTTTTATATAATCAAGGAGTTCTGAAAACTGGTTTAAGGTTATGTTTCTCGGTTTTCCTAGATTACCGGAATGGCACATAAGTTCAACACCAGCTTTATCTTTTATAGCATTGTCTATTTCTTTTTTTGAGTCTGCCAGCGATTCGCCGGATCCATCAGATACAGTAAAATGATTTAAACCATAAAAGTTATGTATTGGCAAAGGTCTCTCTGGAGCGTATGCAGAGGATTCCACAAGTCCATAGTTTTGCATGAGCAGTATTCCAGCCTGGCTGTTAAAATCTGAAGGCTTTGTAAGTCCGTTGTAGGGAATGTATTTTGTAGTGGCTTCAGTACCTGGCTGTGCAAAACCAAGCACTTTTATGTTATGACTTTGTATCTCATGTTTTGAAGTTACTACCTGTTCATATAGTCCTTTGTAACCGGCTTTGTCATAATCCTTGTGATCTGTTCCATGGCACCAAATTTCAATGCCATTTTCATTCCACTTCTTTACATCATTCCACGTAGTGCCCTTGCCCCATCTTTGTGCAGTGTTGAAACGAGATATCAGTACCATGCTTGCAGGAAGCCCTCTTTTAATAAGCATAGGATATATTTGATGATTAAAAATGGTTTGATAATCATCAAATCGCAGTGACACCACAGCCCGGCCGTCTGTTCCAATTTCATAGCCTTTTTCAGTACGCTCTTTATTAATAAGATAAGCTGACCTTTTTTTTATGTTTTCAGGTATTTTTATACATGATTCGTGAACGGTACCATAATTTTTTTTAATTTCATGGCGTATAAGCTTATATATTCCTCCTGATGCAATGACACATAGAATTATGACTACAATGGATTTATGCTTTAGAAATCTGCTCAATTATTTTATCCTCCTTGGCTAATGTATTAACGGATTAAATTCAAACGATATAATTTATTATAAACAAGTTTTTGCATGTAAAAGTATCAATACGTTAACAATTTTTATCTAAATGCGCTTTCGGCAATCCGTATATCTTCTTCTTTTGTCCCGCCGCTGACTCCAATGGCACCGATGACTTTTCCGTTAATTTCTATAGGTATTCCTCCGCTCATGAAGCAAAGATTACTGTTCCTTATGTTTTGCAGTGTATAAAAATCACCATCGGGTTTTACAAGTTCCTGAAGTTTTTGAGTGCTTGTTTTTAATGCAAGTGAAGTATAAGCTTTTGAAATTGATGCTTTAATACTTATTAAAATAGAATTGTCCATTTTATGTAATGCGATTACATTTCCGCTTTCATCAACTATTGATATAGTCACAGGTACGTTCATTTTTAAAGCAGTTTTCTCTGCATTATCAAGCAGTTTTTTTGCTATTAATAATGTTAGTTTAGATATATGAATATCATTTCCCATAGAAATCACCTCAAACAAGATACTTATGTATACTTTATTACTAAAAAAATTATATTTCATGTAAAGTACAGTTCTATAATAGGTAAAATTCAAACCAATATCTTAAAGTTGGAATTTTACCTAGTAAAATGAGGTCTTAAATTTACGAAAAATTAGTCTTAATAGTGTTATAACGTTTTCAAAATAATGGTATATAATTGTTGTTGTATTGACAAACTGGTATTTATTAACTTTATTATGTGAGGGAGGCTATATAATGATATCTAAAGGTTTTACAAAACCAACTGAAAGAATTGAAAGATTAAAAAATACTATTGTAAATGCTATTCCATTTGTTGAATCTGAAAGGGCAGTACTTATTACTGAATCATATAAGGAGACAGAGGGACAATCTCCTATTATGAGACGTGCAAAAGCTGTAGAGAAAATTTTCAATAATTTGCCCATAACTATTCGTGATGATGAATTGATTGTTGGATCAATTACTAAAAACCCTCGTTCTACAGAGATTTGTCCGGAATTTTCCTATGATTGGGTTGCTAAAGAATTTGATACTATGAGCACCAGGATGGCAGACCCATTTCAGATACCAAAACAGACGGCGGAGGAACTTAGTCAGGCATTTAAATACTGGAAGGGAAAAACAACAAGTGAATTGGCGGATTCATATATGTCTAAAAAAACCAAAGAATGTATGGAAAATGGAGTATTCACAGTAGGAAACTATTTCTACGGCGGGGTTGGACATGTTTGTGTGGATTATGGAAAGGTTCTTAAAAAAGGGTTTAAAGGTGTAATTACTGAAGTTGTTTGTGCAATGAGTAAAATGGAAAGAAAAGATCCGGACTATATTAAAAAACAGCAGTTTTACAATGCAGTAATTATTGCATATACATCTGCTATTAATTTTGCACATAGATATAGAGATAAAGCAAGAGAAATGGCAAGTAAAGAAGCAAATTCCACAAGAAAGGCAGAACTTTTAAAAATAGCAGAAAATTGTGATAGGGTTCCAGAAAACGGAGCTTCAAGTTTTTATGAGGCTTGTCAATCATTTTGGTTTGTACAAATTCTATTGCAAATTGAATCCAGTGGACATTCAATTTCTCCAGGACGTTTTGATCAATATATGTATCCATATTTGGAGGCTGACAAGAGTATTTCTGAAAAATTTGCTCAAGAGCTTATTGACTGTGTCTGGGTAAAGTTCAACGATATAAATAAAACACGTGATGAAGTTTCCGCCCAGGCATTTGCAGGATATGCGGTATTTCAGAACTTATGTGTAGGTGGACAGACAGAGGGCGGACTTGATGCTACGAATAAACTTTCATACATGTGCATGGAGGCAACTGCTCACGTCAAACTTCCAGCACCATCATTTTCTGTTCGTATATGGCAGGGAACTCCAGATGAATTTTTATTAAGGGCTTGCGAAGTTGCGAGACTTGGAACGGGTGTACCAGCTATGTATAACGATGAGGTCATTATTCCTGCACTTGTAAACAGGGGAGTAAGTCTCAGTGATGCTAGAAACTATTGCATTATTGGGTGTGTTGAACCTCAGTGTCCACATAAAACAGAGGGTTGGCATGATGCAGCATTTTTCAATGTAGCAAAAGTGCTTGAAATAACACTTAATGATGGGAAGGTCAAAGATAAGCAGCTGGGACCTGCTACAGGAGACATGACATCCTTTAAGAATATAAACGAGTTCTTTACTGCGTTCAAGAAGCAGATGAAGTATTTTGTATATCATCTTGCAGAGGCTGATAATTGTGTAGATTATGCACATGCAGAGAGAGCACCACTTCCATTTTTGTCAGCTTTGGTAGACGATTGTATAGGAAGAGGAAAATCACTTCAAGAAGGTGGGGCAGTTTATAATTTCACCGGACCTCAGGCTTTTGGAATAGCAGATACCGGAGATTCCGTATATGCGATTGAAAAACATGTGTTTGAAGATAAAGATGTAAATATGGAACAATTGAAGGAAGCGCTAAATTCTAATTTTGGTCATGAGGATACGGAAAAGGGCAGTGCCGACAGCGAGAATATCACAGAAATGAAGATTTATGAGGCAGTCAAGAAAATTTTAAGTGCTTCAGGTTCTGCAGACTTGGAACAGATTAAAAACAAGATTGTAAATGAGTTTGGAGGTTATGATGATTCCAGCGATTTTGAAAGTCTCAGAAGATTGCTTGACAGCACACCTTCGTATGGAAATGATATAGATGCAGTTGATATGATTGCCAGAAAATGTGCTCAAATTTACTGCCATGAGGTTGAAAAGTACACAAATCCTAGAGGAGGACAATTTCAGGCAGGAATCTATCCAGTTTCGGCAAATGTGCTGTTTGGAAAAGATGTGGAGGCGCTTCCAGATGGAAGACTTGCAAAACAGCCTCTTGCAGATGGAGTTTCACCAAGGGCTGGAAAAGATACACACGGACCTACGGCAGCTGCCAACTCTGTAGCAAAATTGGATCATTGCATTGCATCAAATGGTACACTTTATAATCAGAAATTCCTTCCGTCTGCAATTGCAGGAGATACTGGACTTAAAAATTTTTCGTCTGTAGTCAGAAGTTATTTTGACCATAAGGGCATGCATGTTCAATTCAATGTTGTGGACAGAGAGACTCTATTAGAAGCACAGAGAGAACCGGAAAAACATAAGGATTTAGTTGTCCGTGTTGCAGGATACAGTGCCCAGTTCGTAGTGCTGGCAAAGGAAGTTCAGGACAACATAATCAGCCGTACAGAACAGACCTTGTAAATGAGGGGATTCTTTAATTATGAGTACAATAAATTATAACATGACGGGAGTAGTATTTGATATCCAAAGGTTCTCGGTACATGACGGACCTGGAATTCGTACTATAGTTTTTTTAAAAGGATGTCCATTAAGCTGTAAATGGTGCAGCAATCCGGAATCGCAAAGCTTAAAGCCCATTATAATGTATCAAAAGGATAATTGTATTCATTGCAGAAGATGTATTGCAGCTTGTAAAAAAGGGGCTATTAATGAAAACAATAAATGGTATATTGACAGAAATATTTGCACTGCCTGTGGGGAATGTGTAAATGTGTGTCCAGCAAGTGCCCTGACTTTGAAGGGAGAGACAATGACTGTGGAAGAGGTTGTAAAAGAATTAAAGAAAGATGCCACTAATTATAGGAGATCCGGAGGAGGGATAACCTTGTCCGGTGGTGAACCGCTGGTTCAGTCAGAATTTGCAAAAGAAATATTTAAAGCGTCAAAAGCCCAGGGGTGGCATACAGCAATAGAAACTACAGGATGTGTGTCTTTTGAAAAGGTTAAAAAATTATTTCTGTACATTGACTTAATACTTATGGATATAAAAAATATGGATTCAGATCTGCACAGGCAATTTACAGGCGCTGGCAATGAAAAAATACTGCAAAATGCAAAAAAATTTAGCGAATTGACAAACTTGATAGTCAGGGTACCTTTAATACCAAATTTCAATGACAATAGCCGCAGTATTCAGGATATATGTAAATTTGCCAAATCACTTAGTAATGTCAAGAGCATTCATTTGCTTCCGTATCACACTTATGGAGAAAACAAATATAAACTGATTGGAAGAGAATATGAGATGAAGGATGCTCGAAAACTTAAAGAAGATAATATACAGGATCTAAAAAAATTGGTTGAAAAGGCCGGATTTGATTGTGTAATTGGCGGTTAGAAAATTAAATAGTGGAATGGAGGATTTGAAATGCATGAAGAATTAATTGAAAAGGTTATGAAACAAGTTTCTGATGAACTTGGAATAAAAAATAAAACAGATAAAAAAACTTGTTTGGAAGACAAAGCCGACAAGACTGATATTGGCGTTACAGAGTTCATAGGTACTGCAATTGGAGACACCATAGGATTGGTTATAGCAAGCGTAGATCCAATGCTCACTGAAGTTATGAAATTAGGCAGGTACAGATCCATAGGAATTATTGGGGCGAGAACTGGAGCGGGACCGCAGATTATGGCGGTGGATGATGCAGTTAAAGCCACTAACACAGAGGTAATAACTGTAGAACTCCCAAGAGATACAAAAGGCGGTGCAGGTCATGGAAGTCTTATATATATAGGAGCAGATGATGTATCAGATGCAAAGAGGGCTGTGGAAATAGCACTTGACAGCGTTGGAAAATATTTTGGGGATGTATATGGTAATGATGCAGGACACCTTGAATTTCAGTATACTGCCAGAGCAAGTTATTGTCTTGAAAAGGCATTTCAAGCTCCAGTGGGAAAAGCCTTTGGAATGGTTTGCGCAGGACCGGCTGCCATAGGAACGGTTTTATCCGATGTGGCTGTGAAAGCGGCAAACGTGGATGTTATAGGGTACAGTTCACCGGGAAATGGGGGAACAAGCTATTCAAATGAAGTTATATTGACTTTCAGTGGAGATTCAGGTGCGGTAAGACAGGCTGTGAGAGCAGCTATAGATGTTGGCAAAAAATTACTGGGGACATTGGGGGACGAACCTAAGTCCAATACAGTGCCGTATATTTAAAATATAATGGGATAAAAGTAGATTGTTTAAAGAATGAAAAAATAGGAGGTATTTTAATATGAATTCAGATGCATTGGGAATGGTTGAAACAAGAGGTCTTGTTGCAGCAATAGAGGCAGCGGATGCAATGGTAAAGGCTGCAAATGTAAACTTGGTTGGATACGAAAAAATAGGTTCCGGACTTGTAACTGTAATGGTCAGGGGGGATGTTGGAGCTGTAAAGGCTGCAACAGATGCTGGAGCTGCTTCGGCAAAGCTGGTAGGAGAAGTAGTATCGATACATGTTATTCCAAGACCACATACAGATACTGAAAAAATCATACCAAAGTTTGAATAATATATTGTTGGGTTGAGGATTGGAGGTGTTCTTTGATTCTCAACTTTGAATGAGGTAAGTTATGGAAATAGATGAAAGACAGTTAAGTCAATTGATTACAAGAATTATTAAGTTGCTTTGTGCTGAAAATAAACCTAAAAAAAAGATATATATGATATTCAATCAGAATTGGAGTGAAAAATATAATTCTTTTCTTGAAAGCATTTGTGAGAATGACAAATGTGAAATATACGCAGTGGTTCCTTTGAATATAAAATATAATGAAAGACTAAAAGAGTTTCCTGTATTTGAAAAAATACTGACTCGAAATGAAATATCAAGTCATAACCTGGAAAATTATATTACAGTATTTCCAGTGACTCCAAGAAACATAATTGTAAAAACTGCGTTATGTATAGATGATACCTTTGAAAGCAGATGGATACTTGACAGTATAGGAAAAGGCGAGAGAGTTATTCTCATAAGTAAAGGCTTTGATAAATTTACTGGAAAAGAACCTGAAGCGTATATACAAAAAATGCTGGAGTATTACAGAATGCTTTTAAGATTTGACATTGAAATTCAAGATATATTAAAAATATAAAAAACTGGCTAGAAGGAATGTGATGAAAAATGTATATGGCGAAAATTGTTGGTACAGTTGTTGCCACCAGAAAAGAGGAGTCACTGGTTGGTTATAAACTAATGGTATTAAAAAGAATGGATGCCGATAAAAATCTTGTTGGACATGATGAAGTTGCAGCGGATTATGTAGGCGCCGGTATTGGAGATTATGTTTTGGTGTGCAGGGGATCAGCTGTTAGAATAAATACGCCAAAAGTTACTATAGATATGGCGATTGTTGGAATTATAGACACTATAGATGTATAGACAAAATCATTGTTTAAGAAGGAGAATAATATGTTGGATGAAATAAAAAATGGTATATTTCCTTCAGTTAATAGTGCAGTATTTTCTGCATTAGGTGCATATAGCCAATACACAAAATTAACGCTTAACGAGCGGCAGGAAATCATTGATTTTGTTAAAGAAAAATTGCTTCAACATGTTAGTGAAATAGCAAAAAGAACTGTAGAGGAAACAGAGATGGGAAATGAAAAGGATAAACTGCAAAAGCTTGTTTTTGCAATCAAAAAGACACCAGGCATAGAGGATCTTATAACAGAAGTAAAGACGGGGGACAATGGAATGACACTATATGAATTGTCTTCTTATGGAGTTGTCTGTGCAGTGCATCCTTCAACAAATCCCTGTGCCACATTAATCAGTAATACCATTGGAATGCTTGCAGCTGGAAATGCTGTTGTTCATTGTCCGCATCCACGTGCAATAAATGTATCTAAATTTGTTACAGAAATAATTTCTTCCGCTATAAGTCAAAAATGCGGCATTGACAATTTAGTCGTTACTTTTTCGGAAATTTCTATGGCTAAAACCAAAGAAGTAATGATGCACCCGGATATAGCTCTAATTGTAACCACAGGAGGCAGAGAGCTTTTAAGCACAGCAATGAAGTCTGCAAAGAAGGTTATTGGAGCATCATCCGGAAATCCGGTAGCGATTGTCGATGAAACAGCGGACATAGGAAAGGCGGCACGTGATATTGTATATGGTGCTTCCTTTGATAATAACATTATGTGTATAACTGAAAAGTCGGTTGTTGCAGTAGAAAGTATTGCAGATGAATTGACAAGTGAATTCATAAAAAACGGTGTATATTATGTATCCAGTGAAGAAGAAAAAATAAGGCTTGCAAGGGTTACTTTGACAAGTGACATAAAACTCAATAAAAGATTTGAGGGAAAAAGTGCAGGTGAAATATTAAATGCAGCAGGAATTCACTGTGACAGGAAGGTAAGGCTGATAGTTTTAAGCACTGTAAAATATCATCCTTTTGTAACAGTTGAGATGCTTATGCCTCTCATACCACTTGTTCGGGTCAAGAATTTTGATGAAGCAATAGATACTGCACTTGAAATAGAGCAGGGACTTAGACACACTGCGACAATACATTCACAATCAATTGAGAGATTGAACAGGGCTGCAAAAGTTATGCAAACTTCAATATTTGTTAAAAATGGTCCATCTCTTGTGGGAATTGGATTCAATGGAGAAGGTGATACAAGTTTTACAGTTGCAACAGCAACAGGAGAGGGAACTACAACTGCAAGACATTTTGCAAGAAGAAGACGCTGTAGCCTGACAAGTGGGTTTTCTATACGCTAAAAAAGAGGTGTTGAATTTTGAATAGTGTATATATAAAGACAAAAATATATTTTGGAACAAATTCTCTTGAAAGATTAAAGCAGTTTAATAATGAAGTTATATGGATAATTTGTGACGATTTTCTAGTAGGGAATAACAGTATAGATAAGCTTTTAAAATTGATTAATGGAAGTAATAAAGTGAATATTTTTCATGATGTGGTACCGGATCCTCCACTTAATGTGATAGCCCTTGGAGTCAGCAAACTAATAAAGATAAAACCCACAGTAGTAATTGGTTTTGGAGGAGGTTCGGCTATTGATACTGCCAAAGGCATTATATATATATTGAAGAAAAGAAATTTTATAGATAAAGTTAAATTTATGACAATTCCAACCACCAGCGGTACAGGTTCCGAGGTTAGTTCGGCTATAGTTATTACAGATTCCGAGACAAGGATAAAGCATGCCATTTTTGATGATGCGATACTTCCGGACGAGTCTATACTGGATGCAGAGCTTACGGTTTCAGTACCACGGGACATAACTGCAAACACAGGTATTGATGTATTAACCCATGCTATGGAAGCTTATGTATCAATAAATTCAAATGTATACTCTGACGCGCTGTGTGAGAAATCATTTGAACTTACAGTACAAAACTTAATTAGGTGTTATGAAAATGGAGAAGATATAACGGCAAGAAAAAATATGCAGGAGGCATCCAATTTGGCAGGTATGGCATTTAATATCGCAGGACTTGGAATTAATCATAGTATGGCTCATCAGATTGGCGGGGAATTTCATATGTCCCACGGGCTTAGCAATTCTTTTCTACTATGTAAAGTGATTGATTTTAACAGTAAGAATGAAATAACCTTGAACAAATACGCAAAATTGGTTTACAAGACGGGCATGGTGGATATAGACAAAGGAAGTAAGTTTGCAGTAGAAGTTCTTAAAAGCTACATTGAAGCAATAAAAAACATTATGAACATGAAGACAAAACTCAGACAGTGCGGTATTAAAAAGTCTGAATTTGATATAAAAAAGGCTTCTATGGCAGAGAATGCATTGAAAGATGCCTGTACTCAATCAAATGCAGTAGCTGCGGGTAATAAAGATTTGGAAAACATATTAGAATCAATATATTGATATGCTCTTTCATATAATAGAATATAAAATCGCAATGAGTATATTCTTTTAATCCATGAAAGGGTGAAATAAATGCAGGAACTAAGAGCTAATGTTGAAACTGATATTGATGATATCAACGAAAGCTTGATAAATAAATTTAATATCAGTAATTTGTTCGGTAAAAAGGTTTTGGAAAATATCCAGGAGAAAATATCAAGGGCAACCGGACTTGCATTTGTTACTGTAGACTACAAAGGAGATCCGATTACAGAAATGACTTCTTTTACTGGTTTTTGCAATCAAATAAGAAAAAGTGAAACCGGACTCTGTGCATGTAAGGCATCGGATGCCTTAGGCGGAATTCAGGCAGCAGTTACCAAGAAAAATTATATATATTTTTGTCCACACGGTTTAATGGAAACAGCTATACCCATAATTGTAAGGGGGCATTACCTTGGAGCTTTTATTGGAGGACAAGCGAGGTGTTTTAATCCACCTGATAATATTACAAAATTTGAAAACGTAATAAATCATTTAAGTCATTATAAAGAAGATGAGAGACTGCAAAAATTGAAGCAGAAAGTTCAAGTATATGATTACAACAAATTTATTAATATTGTGGAACTTGTAGCTCTTGTTATGAATCAATTAGGAGAGAAAGAGGCACATAGACTGGTTCAAAAAGATGCCTTGAAAATGAAGGTTTACCGTTTGAAAAATTTAAATAAAAATCTGGAGATAGAAAATAAGCTGAAAAATATTGAAATAATGAATTTAAAAGCAGAATCGGATACACACTTTTTAATTGGTGTTCTAAATTCAATTTCAAGTCTTACGGTAATAGAAAATGCTCCTAGGACAAATGAAATGATAGTTATGTTTGCTGAATATCTCAAACATACATTGGGCAGTGACAGAAGATATAAAAGACTGGAGGAAGAAGTAGAAAGTGCCGAGCTGTATTTAAAAATTCAGAAAGTAAAATACGGCGAATTACTTAGTTATGAAATAAATATGGACAACGCTGCAAGTACAAGAAAAATACCTGCCGATATTTTAATGCCATTTGTGCAAAATGCGGTTTTTTATGGAGTTGCGAGCAATATGCAAGGTGGTAAAGTTAAAATAAACGTGTATTTAGAAGAAAAAGACATAGTGGTATGTATAGAGGATAATGGACCTGGATTGAGCGGTGATCAAGTATTAAAAAAGTTTAGATTGTATAAGGGAAATTATGAAGGTGAATCTATTCAAATAGGTATGGAGAGTGCTAGAAAGAGGCTTGTAACATTATTCGGAGAAAATTATGATGTTTTGGTTGAAAAATCAGAAGGGAAAGGTACAAAAATAGTTATACGATGCCCGTTAAAACTTGAGGAGAGGATTGTATAAGTATATGTATGAAGTAATGATTGCAGATGACGAGCCTCTTATGAGAGAATCTTTAAAAATAATGATAAGCCAAGTGGAAGGATTCATGGTCTCATATTGTGTCGGAAATGGAAAAGATGCAGTTGATGTATGCGAAAGAAATAGAGTGGATGTAGCTTTTATGGATATAATGATGCCTGGAGAATCCGGTATTGAAGCAAGTAAAGAAATATATGCACAAAATAAAAACACAACTATATATATAGTATCTTCATACAATGTGTTTGATTTTGCAATTGAGGCTCTGGAAAGCAAGGTAAAAGCATATATATCAAAACCTGTAAGGTTTAATAGAATAAATGAGATCCTGCAAAGGTACAAGATGGAGAATTCAAAGCATATTGAAAATGAACTGGGTGGAATTAGCAAGTTAATTCGACAAAATGATTTCAAAAAGGCAAAAGAATCTATTCCAAAAATAGTAAAAAGATTATTTTCAAAAATCACCTGTGGAAAAACTCAAAAAGATATTGCTGTAGAATTTGCTCAGAGTCTATTGGATAGTGTTAATTTTATTAAAGGTGAAAAAAAGGATATTACAAAATTAATTTGTATAGATGATCAATTCTCAAGAGAAGAAAAATATTTTGAATTTTGGTTTTTTAAAGTTATTAATTATATTTTTCAATATAACAGTGTAAAAAAATACCCTGTTTTAGCCGAAGTTTTTTCATTTATTGACAGACATGTGTATGAAGAAATCGGGTTGAATGAAATAATTAGCAATTGTCCTGTGAGTCAGGGGTATTTGAGCAGAATATTTAAAAAACAGTTTAATATAAGTATAATGGAATATTTGCACATGATGAGAATTAACAAGGCAAAGAGTTATTTTTGTTTTACAAATTTAACGACTACAGAAATTGCTTTTATGCTCGGTTATAATGACAGCGGCTATTTTAGCAAGGTTTTCAAGAAATATGAGAATAGGACAATCAACAAATATAAAAAGATGGTTTTGGGTGGGGATGAGGTATGAATGAATATTTTGTTACATCAGAGTCCGTTACAGAAGGGCATCCCGATAAAATTTGCGACCAGATATCAGATGGCATACTGGATGCTTATTTAAGACAAGACGAAAATTCAAGGGTGGCTATTGAAACCATGGTTTCCAAGGACGCCATTATGATAGCAGGCGAAGTGAATTCAAAGGGGAAGGTTGATATAGCAAATGAAGCCAGAAAAATTGTAAAGAATATCGGGTATGATAGGAAAGAACTTGGTTTTGATTATAAAAGCTGCATAATACTTACCAATATAACTGCTCAATCAAAAGATATATCAGTAGGGGTTGATAAATGCAAAGGGGAGCTTGGTGCAGGAGATCAGGGGATTATGTATGGGTATGCCTGTGATGATACAGAGAACTTTATGCCTTTAACACAGGATTTGGCAAACAAGATTACGATGCGTCTCGCAGAAGCCAGGAAAAATGGGGAAATTCCATGGATAAGGCCGGATGGTAAATCTCAAGTTACAATGAAGTATGATGAAGGAGGGAAACCAATATCAATTACAAGTATAGTTGTTTCAACTCAGCATGAGCCGAATATTGATTATGATTATATGAGAGAAGTTATTAAATATGAAATTATTGATAAGGCACTGGACAGCGATCTGTTGAAATATGATACCAAAATACACATAAACCCTACAGGAAGTTTTGTACTGGGAGGCCCTGCGGCAGACACAGGATTGACCGGCAGAAAAATAATGGTAGATACTTATGGCGGAATTGGAAAGCATGGTGGAGGTGCTTTTTCGGGAAAAGATGCAAGCAAGGTAGATAGATCGGCAGCGTATATGGCAAGATATGCAGCAAAAAATGTAGTAGCGGCAAAGCTGGCGGGAAAAATAGAAATTGCAGTGAATTATGTTATAGGTTCCTCGGCTCCGGAGGAAATAGTAGTAAACACATTCGGTACAGAAAATATAAATATCGAATATATTTCAAAGATAATAAAAGATACATTTTCTTTTTCCGTTTCAGATATTATAGATGAACTTCATTTGAGGGAACCTCAATTTTTAAAAACTGCGGCTTATGGTCACTTTGGAAGAGAAAATCAAAATTTTAGATGGGAAAAAGTTGATAAAGTAGATGAATTGAAAAGTAAAGCCGTGAAATATATAGAAGAGAGTTTTAAATAATTGGAGTGATATGTGTATGAATAAAGAAGAGGCGGTTAATTTAATTACAAAAATTGTAGTAAATAAAATTGAAAATATAAAGAAATATTGTGTTCCGGTTGGAATATCAAATAGACATGTACATCTTAGTAATGAAGATTTACAGAGTTTGTTTGGTGAAAATTATAAACTTACAAAAAAGATGGATTTGAAACAGCCTGGACAATTTGCAGCCAATGAAACTGTGACAATAAGGGGCCCTAAGGGACAGTTCGAAAAGGTTAGAATCCTCGGGCCTGTGAGAAATGAAAGCCAGGTTGAGATATCTATGACGGACAGTTTCAGATTAGGAGTGAGAGCGCCTATAAAGGAATCCGGAAATCTTGAAAATACTCCGGGAATTGAAATAGAGGGACCTGAAGGAATAATCAGGCTTAAACAAGGAACAATAATTGCTCTAAGGCATGTTCACATGACACCTGATTATGCTGAAAAACTGGGCTTTAAGGATAAAGATGTTATAGAAGTAAAAACTGTTGGAGAAAGAGAAGGTGTGCTTGGAAATGTCCTAGTTAGAGTATCTCAAAAATCTGCATTGGAAATGCACATAGATGTAGATGAAGCTAATGCCTGTGCCCTGAAAAATAATGACATTGTAGTGCTGCACAAAAAATGAGGAGGTATTTTAGTGAAAATTCAAAATGATACTCTTGCAAGGTTTGCAGAATTAGTTGAAAAGCATAAATGCAATCCTTCCAGTGCTGATTTAAAAGTTGGGATAGATCTTGGTACAGCGAATATCGTAATTTCAGTCATTGATTCAGAAGGTAATTCGGTTGGTGGAGCCATGCATCCCTCCAAGGTTGTAAAAGACGGCATTGTTGTAGACTTTGTAGGAGCTATAAATATAATTAAAAAATTAAAACAGAATCTTGAGAACAGCATAGGCAGAAGCTTGAATACATCAGCTGTTGCGGTACCTCCGGGAATAATAAAGGGAAATGTAAGATGTATGGTAAATGTTGCTGAAGCAGCAGGGTTTGAAGTAATAAACGTTGTTGACGAGCCAACGGCAGCAGCAAGTATATTGAATATAAGAAATGGTGCAGTAGTTGATGTCGGAGGTGGTACTACAGGTATAAGCATACTTAAAGATGGAAATGTGATATTTTCATCTGATGAACCTACAGGAGGTATTCATATGACATTGGTTCTCGCAGGTTATTATGGTATATCCGTAGATGAAGCAGAGAAAATCAAGACAGATGTAAAAAGGCATGAAGAAATTTTTCCGATTATAAAGCCGGTTGTGGATAAAATGGCATCTATCGCAGAAAAATATATAACACCATATGATGTGCCTGATATCTATGTTGTCGGGGGTGCGTCTTCTTTTAAAGAATTTTGTGGTGTGTTTGAGAAACGAACAGGTATAGAAACAATAACTTTTAATGAGCCGTTGCTTGTAACTCCACTTGGCATTGCCATGCATTGTAAAGAAGCTGTAGGGAATTGTGGGTTTTAGCTTATGATAATCCATAATTATGAGAAGGAGGAATAGAATAAAAATGGAATTGGATATGAGTATAATTGAAAAGTTGGTAAAAGAAGCGGTAGAAGAGGTTAGAACCAACAATGATGGCGTAAGGGCCGCAAAAAACTACGGTATTTTTGAAACTATGAATGACGCTATCGAGACCTCCAGCATTTCGCAGAAAAAATTATTGATCTCATCGGTGAGCAAAAGACAAGAATATGTTGATGCTATAAAGTCGGCGGTTTTGAAAAAAGAAAATTTAGAATTAATATCCAAAATGTCGGTTGATGAAACAGGGATAGGCAAATATGAACATAAATTAATAAAAAACAGGATTGCAGCAGAAAAGACATATGGGACGGAGGATTTGAAAACAGAAGCTATTACAGGTGACAAAGGCCTTACACTAGTTGAGTATTGTCCTTTTGGCGTAATTGGAGCTATAACACCAACTACAAATCCTACAGAAACGATTATCTGCAACTCAATTGCCATGATTGCAGGTGGAAATTCAGTTGTATTCAGTCCGCATCCAAGGGCTAAAAATACATCTGTAAAGTTGGTTATAATGTTAAACAAGGCGCTTGAGGAAGCAGGTGCGCCGGATAATTTAATTGCTACAGTTAAAGAGCCTTCAATTGAGAACACAAATATTATGATGAATCATCCAAAAATTCGCATGCTTGTTGCAACAGGCGGTCCTACTATTGTAAAAAAGGTTATGTCAACAGGAAAAAAGGCAATAGGGGCTGGGGCTGGAAATCCACCGGTTGTAGTAGATGAAACGGCAGATATAGAGAAAGCTGCAATTGACATTGTAAATGGCTGCAGTTTCGACAATAATGTTCCGTGCATTGCGGAAAAGGAAGTATTTGTAGTAAGCGAAGTATGTGATTATTTGATACATTATATGAAAGTCAACGGTGCCTATGAGATTAAGGATGCTTCTGTAATAGAAAAACTTTTAGAGCTGGTTACAAATGAAAAAGGCGGGCCCAAAGTTTCCTTCGTAGGAAAAAGTGCTCCATATATTTTAGATAAAATAGGAATAAATGTTGGTAATGATATTAAGGTAATTATAATGGAAGTGAGCAGGGGTCATCACTTTGTAACAGAAGAAATGATGATGCCAATACTTCCTATTGTAAGGACCGACAATGTTGATGATGCCATAGAATGTGCATATGCAGCAGAGCACGGTAATAGGCATACTGCAATTATGCATTCAAAAAATGTTGACAAGCTCACTAAAATGGCAAGACTGCTTGAGACAACAATATTTGTTAAAAATGCTCCATCTTACGCGGGCATAGGAGTCGGTGGTGAAGGACACACTACTTTTACCATTGCAGGACCTACAGGCGAAGGTCTTACATCGGCCAGGTCATTTTGCAGAAAACGAAGATGTACTATAGTTGATTCCTTTAATATCAAGTAATATATTGAATATGGATGATTTATAAAAAAAACGGGGCTTCCTATGATAGAATAAAAATCATAGAAAGCTTTTTATTTGTGCTTGTTGAAAAAATAAACCGGATATTATTTAAGGGGGAATAGTTTTGAAGCTGCAAAAAAATATCTTGATTGGAATTGTAATATTATTTTGGTTTTCACAATATGTATACATGCCATATCAGACTCCATACCTTCTCTCAAAAGGTGCTGGAGCAAGTTTTGTGGGAGTTATAGTTGGAGTATACGGACTGTCTCAAATGCTTCTGCGCATGCCTGTAGGCATAATGGCAGATATTAGAGGAAGGCACAAAAGTTTTATACTGATAGGTGCAGGAGCAAGCGGATTTGCCTCAATTTTAAGAGTGGTTTTACCAGGACCAGTTGGGTTCCTACTTGGAAATTTTCTGTCAGGGCTTGCATCTGCAATGTGGATATCTTTTATGGTGCTTTATTCTAATTATTTTGATAAAAGTCATATGCAAAAGTCCATGGCGGTAATTATAGCTGCGAATAATTTAGGAATTTTACTTGGGTTTGTTGCGGGATTATTTTTTTATGACGGATTTGGAATGGACTTTCTATGTGTTTTAAGTATAGTTGCGTCAGTTTTGTCTACTATAATGGCAATTTTTATAAAGGAGCCAAAACCTGATTTTATACCTCTACCTATAAAAGAACTTACGTCTGTTTACAGGGACAAGAGACTTATTGGTTTTTCTGTTGTAGCTATGATTCAGCAGGGTATAGTTATGTCTACGGCAATGTCTTTTACAAATGAGATAGCAAAAGGACTTGGTGCACGGGGATATCAAATAGGAATAATTTCTATAATATACATAGGATTTGCGGTGGCCAGTTCCTACTTTTCAGCATCGAAAATGGCTGAAAAGCTTGGAGCAGGGTTCTTTTTGCCATGGATACTTATATGTGTTTCAATATACTGTATAATTGTTCCCAATGCTGAATCCCTTACAACTATATATTTTTCACAAGTTTTAATTGCTATGTCACAGGGAATTCTTTTCTCGTTTTGCACAAGTGAAGCTATGAAAAATGTTCCGCAGACAAAAAAATCAACCGCCATGGGGTATTATCAAGCTATATATGCAGTTGGAATGACCTTGATTCCAATATTTTCAGGAATGCTATCGCAGAATTTTGGAATGAGAACAGCTTATTATTTTATGGGAATTATAGCAATCTTAGGCTTTTGCGGCTGTTTATATTTCTATAAATTTAAAGAAATATTTTGAAATAAGATTGTGGAAAACTACTTTGTATTGGATGGACAGTATAATTAAGTAGAAATATGATTAAAATAATATTCAATCATATAAACTTGTAGAAGAGGGTTAATTATGCCAAAAAGAATGTCCATATATCAATTTTTTATATTAATGGTACTTTTTCAATATGGAAGCATTATATTGTATTTTTTGACTCCGGATGTAAAACAAGATATGTGGATAGCATATTTAATATACTCTTTGGTGGGCATATTGTTTCAATTTATGTATATAACTGTTTATGAAGAATACCCTGAGGATACGCTGGTAACTTATTTGCCTAAAATATATGGAAAAATTATAGGCAATATACTGGCAGTTGTGTATATTGCCTACTTTGTATATATAGCCAGCAATATATTCAGGGAATTTTTGGAGCTTACATCTCAAACAGCACTGGAGTATACTCCAAAGATACTTTTCGGAGTGGTTATAGCTGCTACTATAATTTATGTAACATATTGTGGTATAGAGACTTTGGCCAGTATGGCACAACTTTATGTTATAATATTGATTTTAATAAAAATAACGAGCTTTATATTGATACTCATGACACCAGATGCTTTTCACATATCTAATATAAAGCCCGTTTTAAGTAATGGTGTAATATATCTTTTAAAAAATTCGTGGAAACTTGCTATAGTACCTTATGGTGGAAATGTAGTTTTTACGATGATATACCCCATAATATCTGAGAGTAAGAAGATAAAAAAATTTGCATCATTGGCTGTAATAACAGAAGGAGTCGTTTTATCAATAAACAGTATTTTGTTTATTGGTACACTTGGAGTTAACTTTGCTACAAGATGTAACTTCCCATTACTTGAAACTTATAGGATTATTGATGCTGGAGATTTTCTTACAAGACTGGATATAATATTTGTACTTTCATTTTTAGTGGACGGATTTTTTAGAATTTCTGTTTTTATGTATGTTGCTGCAGTCGGAGCTTCTGGGATACTTAAATTGAAAAATACAAAACCAGTATCTATTGTACTTGGAATCATAATGTTTATAGCATCTTTTATCATATCAAAAAGCTTCACCCAGCAGATGTATATAGGGCATAATTTTATAATGAGGTACATTCATTTTCCTGTTCAGGTTATAATTCCCATATTAACATTAGTAGTTTACAATGTAAGAAAGAATCATGTTAAAAAGCTTAAATATCCAAAGAAGGTGTGAACTTTATATTTTTCAGCGCATAATTCATGAGATAGTGATCTTCAAGGTTCATGGTAATATGTTGAATGTTGCTTTTATTTTTGCTGTGTTCAATTAACAGATCAGTCATTTCCTTGCTTGGCCAATTAATGTCATTTTCTTCTGAAATGAAAAGTATTTTGCCTGTATAGTTGATAGCATTTTCAATAGTTATTTTCTGTTATGTTATTCATGGTATTTTGGTCAAAATAAAATTTTATGTACGGAAGTTATTTACTTTCCACTAAGAAGTGCCATGCGAAAAATTCTCAGGAGTGAAGGTGTAAAGTAATCCTTGAAATACATAACATGATGGAACAAGAGCTACTGTAACGGTTGATTTCATGTAATTTGTAAGCAGTAAAGCAGCTTCCGCCCATTTGGATTGTCAAATTAATATTATCAATTTTGTACTTTTGTGTAATAAAAGAAATTTCATTTATAAAATATTCAATTGGCAATTTTTCAAGGGTTTCTGGAAGTTCACCCTTTCCTAAGTATTCCGTTTATCCATAATATTTCCTCCCTGATTAAAGCTTGTTTACTGTAAAGTATCTTAACGAATAAAGCAAAAAGAAATGCTGCTTCAAGGCAGTTTATTTTTCTTCTAGCTTTTTATCCGTGAGTCTGTCAAAATCAGAAAAAATTTGATCATATCCTCGTAGAATGTTTCAGATATATCATGAAACAGCATAAGTGTTTCTTCATTTAGAAGCGATAATTTGAATTTACGATTTTAATGTCAAGCAGAATTTAGATTTTTTAACTTTTAAAGGAGAACATTTTTATAAATTCTAATAGAGACCTAGGGATATAGTTAAAACTTTTGTAAATGAATGAAATTTGTATTTTTGAATAACGTTCCTCAATTTTATGGCATTTTAATATGCCTTCTTTTATATATTTCTTTGCTATGGAAAGAGGAAGAAGACTGATTCCAAGACCCGAGCATATACAGTTTATTATAGTTTCCAAGTTATTGCACTCTACTGTTTTATTTGGCAATATTTTCTTGTCTTGAAACAACTTTTCAAGTGTCTTTCGGTAAAAACAGCCAGATGGAAATACAACTATAGTCTTATTTTTGATGTCTTCTGCAGAGTGTATATCGGGGTATGATGAAGCTGTGACAAGTACTAGAATTTCTTCTTTAAATTTTTTCTGAATTATACCGGGTATGTCTATTTTACCGGCTACAAAGGCGCCATCAATAGTATGCTGGAGCAATTCGTCAATGTTTTTCTCGGTGGTTCCAGTCTTTAAAATTAAATTTACATTTGGGTGTTTTTTATGATATTTTGAGAGAAGTTCTGGAAGATAAACGGCTGCAGTTGTTTCCATGGAGCCTATGCGAAGAATACCCTTTGGAGAACTGCCATCTTTTATAATGTTTGTGGTTTCATTTATTAAATTTAGTATTTTTTCAGTGTATTTTAATAATATCTCACCTTTTGGAGTAAGTGTTACTCCCCGATTATTTCTGTAAAATAAGGTTGTTTCTAAATAGTCTTCAAGTTCTTGAATCTTTGTAGAAACGTTGGACTGAGCGTAGTTAAGTTCACGTGCAGTCATTAAGATGCTTCCATTTTGTGCTGTGAGTTTAAACATAACCAAAGATTGAATATCAATTAAATTCTTCATGAAATAATAACCTCATTTCAAAATTTGCAATCAGTATAAGTGATGGCAAACATCTGTTTTTCATATTATATCATATGGCAGGGTAGATGTTATAATAAGTAAAAGAAATTTTTTAGAATACAAGGAGGATTTTAAAGTGGAGAAGTTTAAAAATTATATATATGTTGCAAGTTGTGTGTTTACAAGAGAAAATCCTTTACTAAGTGTAAAAATTCAGGATTATCTAAAAAACAGGTTTGATATGGATATAATAAGATGTTGTGTTCCAAAATACAAGCTTGAGGAGTTTACGTGTGAGATGCCGGAGTGGCTTAAAGAGAGATGGAGAAGAACTCCGGATTTTAAAGAGTTTGGGAGAAATACTACAATGATATATGTATGTCATAACTGTGCTGGGATTTTTGAGGAAACTATGCCGGAGGTACCTAGAATGTCTCTTTGGGAGTTTATTTTAAATGATTCAGAGTTTAAATTTCCGGAGTATGGGCATAAGAAAATGACAATTCAAGATTGTTGGCGATCTTTTGACAATAGACGTGAGCAGGAAGCTGTACGAAAGTTGCTTCAAAAGATGAATGTAGATATAGTTGAACAGGAACAGAATTACGAAAAGACTCAATTTTGTGGAACATCTTTGTATGCACCTTCTCCTAAAAGGAATCTTAAGCTTGCACCGAAAAGATTTGTAGAAAATTCTGAGGGGAAATTTCAAGCCCATACAGCTGAAGAACAAAAGAGTATTATGATAAGTCACTGCAGAAATATTAAAACAGACGAAGTTGTGGCATATTGCCATTATTGTGTAAAGGGACTTAAACTTGGAGGAAAAAATGCAAAGCACATTGCGAGTCTATTATTTAAAATGTAGTATTTACAACTAATACTAAATAAAGTATCATTTAGTATTAGTTATTAAATATAGGAAGGAAATGATATGCATGAAGACAGTAAATGTGGCTGCGGCAGTTATAAAAAAAGGCAATAAAGTACTTACAACACGGAGGATGAATGGGGAATTAAAAAATATGTGGGAATTTCCAGGGGGAAAGCTTGAGCCATTAGAAACTGCAGAAGAAGCAGTAGTTCGTGAAATAAAAGAGGAACTTGAACTTGATGTAAAGGTGGAAAAATACATAACAACTGTTGATTATGATTATACGAATTTTCATCTTAAAATGGAATGTTTTTTATGCGAAATTATAAGAGGTGAAATCAAGCTTAATGTTCATGATGCCATGAAGTGGCTTTCACTTGATAACTTAGACGAGCTTACCTGGGTACCTGCAGATATAAATGTAGTTGAAAAATTAAAAGAAATATAAAAGGGCGTTTTAATGCCGCTTTTATATTTCTTTTATTATGAGATTATGTAATTATATATATCTTCTCTAACAGGGTTTAAAAGTTGATAATGTATTTCTACTGCTGTTTTATTTGTGTTTTTCATAATAAAATCTTTTGGATTTCCAAGTGTTCTTATTTTCCCGAGAAAATAAAATTCTTTAGACATTTTGTCATCCTTGTTTTTTCTAACAAATAAACTCATGAAAACACCATTTTTTTCAGCACTGTAAGCCTGGATAATATCTTCTGATTTAGAAGTTCTGCCTGCTTTTGATATTCCTATAATTTGTGAGGAAGATATAAATCTGTCCTGATATTTTATAGAGTCACTTATAGAATCTGATTTATCATAATTTATGAAAACAGGATAGGTTTTTGTTTCCCTGTCAAATTTATATCCTCCGATGTTTAATGGAACCTGGCACTTTTCCCACTCAAGGAGTCTGCATACATCTTCATATGTATACTTTTCATATAGCTGAAAGTTTGTATTCATATAAGGTGTGCTGTAATATTTCTTGTATCTTGATATCCCAAATTCAACTAAACTTAGAACCATATTCTTAAATTGTGGATTCTTCAATGCAGAAGAAAACTTATGGGATATTTTATAATCATCGTTGTATTTTTCAATAAAAATGCACTTTGAATAAGTTTTTTTGGTAGAACCACTTTGGAATTTATTTGTCATCACGTTTATTACAGATTTTTCGGTGTTGTTTTTAAAGAAAATGTTATAATTTAACTTTAAAATTCTTTTGAGTGAATATATGAGATTTATTTTAAACTCTATACAGCATTTTATAAGTTCCAGCTCATGAATTCTTTTACCACAGGCAAGTTTTGTAGAAATAAATTCTATGAATAGTTCCTCATCCTTTGACAATTCAACTTTATATTCTTTTTCGTATTTTTTTAAGAATTTATGATAAGATCCTAAATTCTTGTTGTAGAATATCTTTAAAGGATCTATAGAATCATAGTAATCGAAATCTTCAAGATTTGGAATTCTTCCAAGTTTCTGTTTTAATAATCTATAGCTCTCTTTTAAAAGCTTTATGTCGTTGAAGTTAGTTTTATCAATAGATTCAAATATTCTTTTCTTTGATATGAGATCAAAATTTACAGTGGAACATCCCGGAATTATTCTATTTCCTTCAAGTACATATCGCCGAATGTTGTCTTTGTTGTAACTCTTGTCTCCTGACAGGGCTATAGGAATTAAAAAATTATTATTATAGTTTCCAACAAAATCTATTATCACAACATACTCTTTGTTATTAAACAATCTAAGACCTCTGCCAAGCTGTTGAATAAATATTATTGAAGATTTTGTGGGTCTTAGCATTACAACTTGGTTTACAGAAGGAATATCAACACCTTCGTTAAATATGTCAACGGTGAAGATATAGTCAAGGCACTGGTTACACTCTGGCATTTCTAAACGCTTGATTGCATCTTCACGTTCTTCTTCGCTGTTATTTCCTGTTAGTGCTGTAGTTCTAAAATCCAGATTGTTGAATTTTATTGAAAGTTCAAAGGCCTCTTTTTGGCTGCTACAAAATACAAGCCCTCTTACTTTGTCACCAGAAAACCCATAGAAATCAATGGCTTTTACTATGTGATTAACTCTGTCGTCACATACAAGATATTTAAAATCCGAAGTATCATTAAGGTACTTTCCATCTACAATTATATCTGTAATTCCAAAGTAATGAAATGGACATAATAAATTTTCTTTTAGAGCATCTTGAAGACGTATTTCATAAGCGATATTGTGGTCAAACAGTTTGAATATATCAAAATCATCAGTTCTTTCAGGTGTTGCAGTTATGCCAAGGAAGAACTTTGGTTCAAAATAATTTACAATTTTTTGATAAGTAATTGCGCCGGCTTTATGAACTTCATCAATTAATATATAGTCAAATTCAGTTTTAGAAAATGACTTAAGAGTATTGTCTTTTGAAAGGGTCTGAATTGTTGAAAATATAATATCACTATGTAGATCTCTGGAAGTTCCAGATAGAATTCCCATGGTTTTTGTGTCTCCAAATACATTCTTATAACTATTAAAAGCCTGCTTTGCTATTTGCTGTCTATGTACTACGAAAAGAGTTTTTCTTGAATGAAAGTTTCTAACATCAAATGCAGATAAATAAGTCTTTCCAGTTCCTGTAGCAGAAATCAAGAGAGCTTTTCTAGCACCTTTTTTTCTTAGCTTATTTAAAGATTCAATAGCAGATACTTGCATCTTGTTTGGTTTAAGCTTGTATTGAGATATACTTGGAACAAGACTGTCTCTAAAAGATCGGCGTTGGCTTTTGTATATACTTTCATAAGTTTTAAGCCAATCAATAGTTAAGTTATCTGAATCATGCCACATGCTATTAAATTCTTCAAGGAGAGACATAGTAAGTCCTCCTTCTTCAAGAGAGGATATTTTTATATTCCATTCTTTGTTTTTTGTAAGGGCTGTTTGAGTGAGATTTGAACTGCCTACAATTACCTTAAAATGATCGGAATATTTGAAGATATAGCCTTTAGTGTGAAAATTATCTTTATTGTACATTTTTAAAGTTATATTTGGAAAGCTTAAAAGTCTTTTCAAGGCACTAGGTTCACTAAAGTTAAGATAGTCAGTAGTAAGTATTTTTCCTTTGATTCCTTTATTCATAAGGACCTTTAAAGTTTCAAGTAGGGGAAGAATACCACTGTTTGTAATGAAAGCTACAGACAACATAAATTCACTGCATTTTTCAAGTCCTGAAATTATTTCACTTAAAACTTTTTCGCCTTTTTTATAATCATTTATTATGAGTCTTGGTCGTAGAGCAAGGTTTGAATCTATTAAATTATTTATAAGTCCGGTTTTGCTGGCTTCTATTATATTATTGCCAATTTTTGATGGAGTATTGTCAATGGATTTTGGATTTATAGTTTCTCTAAAAGAGTTCTTATTGTTTACTGTATATTTATTATCCAAAAAATCACTTCCCTTATGTAAAAAATCATCCGATATTTATTATATCATGGAAAGGTAGAAAAGATTAATGTATAGTCGGTAAAAAGAGGTGGTAACTATGAAATATGCTATCAGAGGATATGTAGAATACTTTTTTACACCGGATAAGGTTCTTGGAAAATTTAAAGTAAATAAAGAAGTTAATAATTTAATAGATACAGGTTGTGGATATGGAACATTTTTAATACCTGCCTCGAAGTTTGTATCAGGTAGTGTAATTGGAATAGATGTAGATGAAAGTATGATAAATCATGTTAATAGAGAAGTATCTAAAGAATATACAATAAGTGAAATAAAAAAATATGAAAGCAGAATTAACTATATAACTCTGTTTAATATTCTTAACTGCAAAAATCCTGGACTTTAAAGGCTGGATTTAAGTATGTATTTCGATTTTTTCAGAGTGCATTATATGGCGTATAATGCAAGTCAATCTATAACAAAAGAAAAAGTCAAGAAATCTGACAAAGGACCAATATGGTTTGTTAGTATGGCATTTATAGGAAGTATTTGGATAAGCCCTTATTTAGAAGTAATAATTTTCAAAACATGATTGGATCGTCACTACTTCCGTATTATCTTGGAAGTGTAATAAGTTTACTCGGTGTTGCATTTTCACTAAGAAGCATATTTGCTCTAATTATTGCACACATTCATAGTCTCTATTGTTATTTATATGGTAATGAAAATACAATTTGTAAGGTTAAGTTGACATCAAAATTTAGACATGTTATATTGTTAATGTAAATTTGACCTTACAGGAGTGGTGATTCGTGAAAAATAGATTAAAAGAATTTAGATCAGCTATCGGTCTTACTCAAGAGCAGCTTGGAAAACTTATAGGTGTATCAAGACAAGCGGTTAATGCTATAGAAACAGAAAAATTTGAACCTTCAATATGGCTTGCTTATGATATTTCAAAAGTTTTCAATAAGTCTATAGAAGATGTTTTTAT
Source organism: Clostridium pabulibutyricum (assembly GCF_058242705.1). Lineage (NCBI taxonomy): Bacteria > Bacillati > Bacillota > Clostridia > Eubacteriales > Clostridiaceae > Clostridium > Clostridium pabulibutyricum. The sequence continues at coordinate 165,443 of NZ_JBZAYZ010000002.1, read as the reverse complement.
TTTTGAGGAAAGTGAAAGAAAATCGAGAGCTCTTAGAAGCCGAGGTGCATTTTGATGGCATTAAGGGAAATTAGAGTTTATGGTGATGAAATATTAAGGAAAAAGAGCAGAAGAGTTGAAGTTGTGAATGATAAAATAAGGCAAATTTTAAATGATATGGCTGATACTATGTATAATTCAAAGAATGGTGCAGGATTAGCTGCTCCCCAGGTAGGTATATTAAAGCGATTGGTTGTAATTGACATGGGACAGGGCCTTATAAAATTAGTAAATCCAATTATAACTCACAAAGAGGGAATACAAAATGTTGTAGAGGGTTGTTTGAGCATTCCAAACAAATGGGGAAAGTTAAAGAGACCTGCAAAAGTAATCGTGCAGGCATTAAATGAAAATGGAGAAAAAATTATATTAACAGGTACAAAAGATTTGGCAAAATGTTTTTGTCATGAAATAGACCATTTGAATGGTATTCTTTTTACTGACTTTGTTACTGAATATATAAAGTAATTTTATTGAAAAATGATGGGGCAAAATCAAATTAATACATTCAATAGATGACATTATAAGAAATAGCAGTCTTAAATGATAAGTTTGAGACTGCTATTCATTTGTGTGATTTGAAAAGTGTTACAAGAAGGCATCTGCGTATTTTTATATGTTCATTTGTACAAAAAAACTAAATTAATTTGTAGATACATATTAAATTTGTTAAAAAGATGACGAATATAAGTACTGTAATATTTTTTAATATTTATTTTAATATAATTATATTAAATATGAGAATATTTTCCGTTATTTAACAAATATTTTTAAATATTAGATAGTATCAAAAAACAATTATACAAGGAGGAGTTTTAATGAACTTTTTGGAAAACATACGAGTAAGGGTAAAATTACTTGTATCGTATCTTATTATAGCGGCTTTGATTTTGATTGTTGGAATAATAGGTACCATTTCGCTAAAGAAAATTTCGACGAATTCAACAACTATGTATGACAAAAACATGCAAATCGTTTACAAATTATCTGACATGAATAAGGATTTATCCGAGGTAAGAGCAGATGCGCTTAAATTTGTATATCAGAAAGATGATTCAAGAAGAAAGGATGCTGAAAATGATATAAAGGAGAAAGAAAGCAATAGTGCCAAGCATATTAAAGATATTGAAAAGTATGAAATGGATAAAGATGAAAAAGATATATGGATGACATTTAAAAACCAATTGCAGACTTATGAGGATATAATTGAAAAAATAAATAATTTTTTAGCTAAGAAAGATTATAAATCTGCCGAAAAGGAACTTATGGGCGAAGCTGCAGTTGCCAGAGAAAGTGTTTCTAAAAGTTTGAATACATTGATAAGTTTGAACTTGAAATATGCAAAAAATAGTAATGAAACCAACTCAAAATTATACAGCAGGTCAAATGTAATAATGTATATAATAGTATTTTTAGGAGTTGTTATTGCTATACTTATAGGTATAATAATTTCAAATGACATACATAAAGTACTTGGTCATATGTTGACTTATGCAAATAAACTTGAAAATTATGATTTATCTTATGGTTATAAAGTAACTAGAAAAGATGAATTTGGACAAACTGGAGAAGCCCTTATGAATGCCAAGGATAATATAAGAAATCTTGTTGAAACAATAATTGAAAATTCGCAGGATATGAGTTCAGCCACTGAAGAATTGTCGGCTACTTCCGAGGAGCTTTCCTCTAAAATGGAAAATATAAAAAATGCGGTAGATAATATTGCATCGGGAGTTCAGGAAACAAGTGCATCTACAGAAGAAATTACTGCATCTATTGAAGAGGTAAATTCTAGTATAGGTGAACTTTCACAGAAATCATTAAATGGAAGCAACAGTGCAAACAAGTCCAAAGAACATGCTTTGACTGTACAGCAAAATGGTGACAGAGCAATCAAACAAACACAGCAGGTATATAGTGAAAAGAAAGAAAAAATGTTAAGAGCAATTAATGATGGAAAAGTAGTGGAAGACATAAAGGTTATGGCTGATACAATATCAGGTATAGCAGAACAAACAAATTTGCTTGCTTTGAATGCTGCAATAGAAGCTGCGAGGGCTGGAGAAAAAGGAAAAGGATTTGCAGTAGTTGCAGATGAGGTAAGAAAACTTGCGGAACAGTCTTCAGAGGCAGTAACAGGGATTCAGGATACTATTTCAAAAGTTCAGGATGCATTTAAAAATATGTCTTCCAATGGATCGGATATACTTGATTTTGTTCATAAGGATATTGGCAAGGAATTTAAATCTTTTGGAAGTATGGGAGACCAATACTACAATGAAGCTGAATTTGTAAGTACAATGTCGGAAGAAATTGCTGCCATGTCGGAAGAACTGACTGCAACTATAAATCAAGTTAGTGAAGCTACTCAGGGTATGGCTGAGGCAGCACAGAAATCCTCTGAACATACTTCTGTAATAAAAGCAAGTATAGATGAATCGACGCAGGGAGTTGAACAAGTAGCGAAAACAGCACAGGCACAAGCTGAAAATGCACAAAAATTAAACGAAATGGTACAGAAATTCAAGTTATAACGATAAAAATGCTGCTGTAGAGTTATTTTACGGCAGTATTTTTTTATGCGTTGGTCATGAATCTTTATTACTATTTCTGGTTTGCCTAGTATAGTCAATGTACGGTTTGAACAGGTTAGCATCTGGATTTCCATGATTAAACGAAAGAATAAGCTTTCATTGCCTGTTCTCCCATGTGTTGTCGCTTAATCATAGTATAATAGCTATTTCGTTTTCTAGTAAACAATAATAATGCGAGTATAATTGTATTTTCACATTATTGTTGACTGCTTAAAGAAGAGAGAATATACTGATAATGACAACTATTATCAATGTAAAAGAATTGTGAAAGTATATGAGGTGATAATATGTTTGCAGGAGATAGAGACAGGCAACTATATGGAAGCGGAGTATGTGTTACAAGAAAAGATGAAGATTGTACTATTTACACAATTTCCAATTCAGGAGGAAGTGCTGTTATGACTAGTTATTCGGTATTTCCGGGTATTGAATTAATTTATAATGATATTCATACTCAACTTGTGAGTGTGGATATGGATCCTCCTAAAAACATTCTTGAGATTAATCACTGCAGGGAAGGAATAATTGAGTTTGATAGCAGAAGAGGAGAGTATTTGTACCTTTCCAGAGGAAATCTTGCCATAAATCAAAAAAACAGTACAAACAACATGTCTTATTTTCCACTTAATTATTTTCATGGAATTACTATTGCCATTGATTTTAACAAAGTGCCTGAATGTTTGTCGTGTATTTTGGATGAAGTTTCAGTGGATTTGTTAGAACTAAAAAACAAATTTTGCAGAAGTAATGGAGAATTCCTAATAATAAGAGAAAACAAAAGTATAAGACATATTTTTTCAGAGCTGTATTCAGTATCTGCAAAGATACGCAAGGGATACTTTAAAGTCAAGGTTTTGGAAATACTTCTTTTTTTGAGCACCCTTGAAGAAGAAGAGTTAAAACAGAGCAAGCGGTACTATTTAAAAAAACAAGTCAATACGGTAAAAAGTATAAAAAAATACTTGATATCAGACCTTTCTGAAAGAACCAGCCTTGATGATTTATCAATGCAATTTGAAATTCCGCTTACAACTATGAAACTTGTATTCAAGGAGATATATGGAGACAGTATATATTCTTTTATAAGAAAGTATAAAATGCAGAAGGCGGCCCAATTGCTTAAGAGTACAACAAAAGAAATCAATGATATTGCGTCATGTCTGGGATATAGTAATGCGAGTAAGTTTTCCACGGCATTTAAAAAGGTTCTTGGAGTAAATCCTAGTTCATATCGAAAAAATGTCTAAATGGAGTATTGAAGTCTGAATAGAGTAGAGAAGATGTCCATAATAAATTAGAATGAATTGTGTACTGGGAAAGGAGAATATTAAATGGATAAGAAATCTACTATGTCAATTTTATTTGAATATGCAGGAAAATTCAAATACTTGACAATAATTTCATGGATACTGTCTTCTGCAAGTGCTCTTGTGGCGTTGATACCATTTGTGTATATATGGAAAATAATAAGGGATGTTATCAAATATTATCCCAATATAACTTACTCCAAAGAGATTGTTCACTATGGATGGATGGCAGTGATTTTTTCTGTACTGTCAATGCTTATTTATGTTGGAGCTTTGATGTGTTCCCATATTTCGGCGTTTCGTGTTCAGGCAAATATGAGGTCGCAAATAATGCATCACATAAGCACGCTTCCTTTAGGATTTATGGATGACATAGGAAGTGGAAAAGTACGAAGAATTGTAAATGAGTCAACTGCAGCTACAGAAACATACATGGCACATCAGCTTCCGGATCGTGCAGGTGCCATAGCTACACCTTTTGGTTTGATTGTGATGTTGTTTACATTTGACTGGCATCTTGGAATTTTAAGTTTGATACCTGTTTTGATTGCTTTCGTAATTATGTCCTTGATGACTGGAAACAAGATGAAAAATAAGATGAAGGAATATCAAAATTCTCTTGAAGATATGTCAAATGAGGCAGTTGAATATGTGAGAGGAATATCAGTTTTAAAAACCTTTGGACAGTCGATTTTTTCCTTTAAGCGATTTAAAGCATCTATTGATAATTATCAAAAATGGGTAATTTCCTATACAAAAGATTTGAGACTTCCAATGACGTTTTATACTACAATCATTAACTCTGTCTTTGCAGTACTTGTATGCGCAGCTCTTTTTTTCTCAGCAAAAGGTATAAGCGGCGAATTTTTGCTGAATCTAATTTTTTATATAATAATCACACCTGTAATAACAGTTACTTTAAATAAAATTATGTACTCAAGTGAAAATATGATGATTGTTCAGGATGCACTTGGGAGAATTGACAGCATAATGGAAATGAGACCTCTTCCTGAGTCACAAAAATGTCAGGCACCCCGTGACAATTCAGTTGAATTTTTTAATGTATCGTTTTCCTATAAGGGTTCAAAGAAAAATGCCCTTGATAATATTTCTATTCATATTGCTTCCGGTGAGCATGTTGCTTTTGTGGGACCGTCTGGAAGCGGAAAAACGACTTTGGTAAGCTTGATTCCACGTTTCTTCGATACTCGTAGCGGGAAAATAACAATAGGGGGTGTTGATGTAAAAAACATATCTAAAGAGAAGCTTATGGACACTGTTTCTTTTGTTTTCCAAAACAGCAGGCTTTTAAAGACGTCGATACTTGAAAATGTTCGTATTGCAAAACCTGATGCATCAAGAAGCGAAGTTATTAAAGCCCTTTATGATGCAAGGTGCGGTGATATTATAGAAAAACTTCAAAATGGAGTAGATACTGTAATCGGATCAGAGGGCACTTACCTTTCAGGAGGCGAAAAACAGCGTATTTCAATTGCAAGGGCAATGCTGAAAGATGCACCAGTTCTTATACTTGATGAAGCAACGGCATTTGCTGATCCTGATAATGAGTACAAGGTTCAGCAAGCATTTTCCACGATGTCAAAGGGAAAGACTGTTATTATGATAGCACATAGATTGTCTACAGTAACAAAATCAGATCGTATTTATGTCATGGAGAATGGAAAAATACGCGAAGAGGGAAACCATTTTGAATTAATACGGCATGGAGGTTTGTATACACATATGTGGAGTGAATATAAGAATGCTGTAAAATGGAAGGTCGGTGTGCAAAATGGGATTAAGTGAGAAGCTGCAACATAAATATGCGCTTTCCGAAAAGGGCGCAAGTGATATGATAAAAGCATTTGCTGCATGCACGTTTTCAAATATTGTACTAATGCTGCCTGTTGCCTTGCTTTATTATCTTGTTTCTGATTTGATGGATAAGAATATTTACGAAGGAAATTTTAAAGTTTATATATTTGGAATTTCAGTATGCCTTGTACTTATATTTGTGTCAACTTATATTCAATACAACGCAACCTTTTTTGCAACCTATGTGGAAAGTGGTGTACGTAGAATATTTCTTGCAGAGAAACTTCGAAAACTCCCTTTGTCATTTTTCGGTAAAAAGGATTTGTCGGATCTTACAAGCACTATTATGGCGGATTGTTCTACGCTTGAGACGGCATCATCACATTGGATACCTGAACTTGTCGGATCGGTTGTGTCAACTTTCATTATTGCCGTAAGCTTGTTTTTCTTCGATTGGCGTATGGCTCTTGCAGCCCTTTGGGTATTGCCTGTTTCATTCCTTATCCTACTGTTTTCATCAAAGATCCATCACAGCTTGGGAAAGAAACAGATGAAAGTGAAAATGTCCTGTGCAGATGGAATTCAGGAAGGACTTGAATCACTGAGAGACCTTAAGTCAAACAATGCAGAAGATCAATATATGGAAGGGCTTGATGTAAAAATCAAGGATGTTGAAAAACGGGCAATTATTACAGAACTTAGAACAGCTGTTGTAGTTGTATCTGCACAGATGATATTGAAGCTTGGAATTGCAACGGTGGCTTTAGTTGGCGGATTGCTTCTTGTAGATGGAAGCCTTGATGTTTTGACATTCTTTATGTTTTTGCTTCTTGTTTCAAGATTGTATGATCCTATGCAGATGTCTCTGCAGAATCTGGCGGCAATTATTTCAGCTGACATCCAATGCCAGCGTATGGATGAAATTTTGAGTCATGAAATCCAAACAGGATCGGAAAAGCTTACAAACAAAGGATTTGATATTATATTTGATGGTGTTGGATTTTCTTACAACGATGATGAAACTATTCTTTCCGATGTGTCATTTACTGCAAAACAAGGTGAAGTAACTGCACTTATAGGTCCGTCTGGAGGAGGAAAAACAACTGTATCCAGGCTAGCCATGCGATTTTGGGATATAAATAGAGGGAAAATTACCGTTGGAGGAATGGATATATCAAAAATTGATCCTGAAACCTTAATGTCTTTATATTCTGTTGTATTTCAAGATGTTACGCTGTTTAACAACTCTATTAAGGAAAACATTCGTATAGGAAGAAAAGATGCTTCGGATGAAGAAGTTATGCAGGCTGCAAAGATTGCACACTGCGGAGAGTTCGTAGAAAAATTGCAGGACAGGTGGAATACTGTAATTGGAGAAAATGGTGCAGAACTTTCAGGAGGAGAGCGTCAGAGAATATCTATTGCTAGGGCATTTTTGAAAAACGCACCAATCATACTTCTTGATGAGGCAACATCTTCACTTGATGTTGAGAATGAAACCATGATACAGGAATCACTGTCAAAGCTTATTAAAAATAAAACAGTGCTCGTTATTGCACACAGGATGAGGTCTATAGCTGATGCCGGCAAAATTGTAGTACTGGAAGGTGGCACTGTTGCCGAGGAGGGCATGCTCTCTGAACTTTTCGAGAAAGATGGAATATATAGACATATGGCTAAGATGCAGCTGAGAAGAGTGTAGAGAATGATATTTGAAAATGGATTATATACTAAAGTGCAGCAATTTAACCAAAGTATACGGAAGTAAAGTAGCTTTTGATAATTTGAACTTGAAAATAAAAAGAGGAAGATAGTGGGACTTTTAGGAACTAATGGGGCGGGTAAAACTACACTTATAAAAATAGCCGCCTCAATTTTAAGCTGTGATAGTGGAAGCATTTTAATCAATGGAAAACATACGGGAGTTAAAACAAAGAAGATAATAAAAAATAATACTTGATAATTTTGATCACAACAGTTCAATTATTATAAGCACCCACATTATAAATGATGTGGAAAAACTCTTTAATGAAGTTGTTTTTATAAATTCAGGGAAGATTCTAATACATGAAGATGTTCAACTTCTGAGCTTGTTGATTATAATAAATATATAGATGTTGATATGCAGTTAAGCTGATTTGCCTGAATTGTTATTTTTATCAATTTATACGATGATTTTTATGTAGAAAAAGATGTTATATTTCATATGATACCTGTGAGGACATCCACAAAGTTTTTAATAAAATTCACTGTTTTTTTCCTATATACAATGATTATTGTAGTTACAACGATTGTGGGAATAGCTAAATTCAATAAACTGGATGTTATGTAAGCTTGGGATTTTCCAGAGCATTTTCAACAGCTTTTTTAATAACCATGCTCGAATTTGTGGCTCCCGATACAGAATCTACATCAATTTTTTGCCTATCTATTATTTTATAAATGATTTTTTCAGCTTTTCCGCCGCGTTCATTTCTATGTTTTAAAATGTTTATATTTGAAATCATACCATGCTTTACGCTAACTTCAACCTTGGCATAAATATAGCCTGCATCATATTCGCCCATGTATGTACCGTCGGGCAATTTTGACGTATTGATGTTGTTTATGTGAATGCTGTGGATTTTTGACTTGTAATCATTGATTCCGGCATAATAAACTGCAATATGGCATATTATGGCTGAAAACAGTATGAAAAACAAAATACGATGCCATTTAAAATTTAATTTATGACTTTTCTGTAGCATATGATATAAAATTATAATTGAAAAAAGCACTAATATGCAGACTATACCTGTAATATATACAAATATATTTCGCGATTTAAATACAGAACTTACAAGAATTATGTGCAGGATGCAAAAAAATATGAATGTAGCTGAAACCGGTTTGTGAATCTTCATGAGAAATCTGTCTGCTCTTTTTAGATTTAATTTTCTTGTTAATGATTTCAAAGCCATCAGACAAAAACAAAGAATGCATAAGAATCCCGAAATAATATTCATTTAAAGCCTCCTTAAACTTGTTTCAAATATTTAAAAATGTTATTTTGAAAGTTTTTGGGAAGTTTTTTATTCTTTTTTGTGTTTGTATATGCAAATACTCCAGTACGCTTGATGCCAGCCGTTTTGAAAAATTCGTCAACGGCACGAACTGCACCCCTTGTCTGTCCAAAAATCCATGAAAACGGTGAAGGTGTATTACAAGCTGTCAGGAAAATGTATCTTTTACCCTTTTTCAGAAGGGGCTTTGGAAATGTGGATGTTTCTTCTATAACGATACCGAACAGACGATCAAACAAATTTTTAAGTACAGCAGGTATGTTCGCCCAGTAGACTGGAGCTGCAACAATTACAAGATCGCAGTTTTTCAAAAGCACAGTAATTTCATGAATATCATCTGATTGAATGCAGGAACCGGTGCGCTGGCAGGCAAGGCATCCGGTGCAAAAGCTAAGATGCGTTTTATAAAGATCTATCTTGTCTACAGTGTATCCATTTTCTTTTGCAACTTTGATTGAAAAGTCAAGCATGGATGCGGTAGCTCCATTTACATGGGGACTTCCCAAAATAGCAAGTATTTTTTTACGCAGTAGTAACCTCCTGTTTTGTGGAAATGGACTCATAAAGCATGTCAAATCCATATTCTAAAAATTTTTCTTTCGATAAATTGAATTGCTTTGAGATATATAATTGTTTGTTTTCAGCTGTAAGTATGAGACCGGACAGCATACCCCAAAACGAAAAGATGGTTGGCATGATGTCTATATCGCTGCGAATTTGCCCCTCTTCAATTCCTTTAATTAGGAAGCATTTTATTTCATTGTTTATTTTCTCACCAACTTCGAAAGTTTCGTCTTTAAAATCAATGTTTATTTTATCAAGTGTCATTTTAAAATAATAAGGAAACTCCTCCTTGTATTTCAAAAGTGCACGGCAGATCATGTTGTATCGTACTTTGGTGGTACTGGCATTTTGAAGTGCCATGGATATGTATTGGTACAGCTTTTTCATACTTTCCAGTACAAGCATATTTATGATCTCTTCCTTGTTTTTAAAGTAAACATACAAGGTGGCTTTGCTGTATCCGGCATTTTTTGCAATAGCATCCATTGATGTGGATGCTATTCCGTTTTTCATAAACAATTCCTGGGCTTTTGAAGCTATATTCTTACGGTGCACTGCTGAAGGCTGTTTTTTTCTTCGACCCATCTAAACATCATCCTTATAATTAAACTGTGAGTTTAATTATAATTAATATCAGTTTATATGTCAATACTAATAAAAATGTTTACTGGTAGTTGACTTTTTTTAATTTTGTAAACTTACAATCCATTTACATAGGGTGGATTACAATATAAAATGTTGCTTAGAGGTGTTACATATGAAGAAACTTGATATAGGAAAATGTATTTTCAACATGAGGAAGAAGAGCGGAATAACACAAGAGCAGCTTGCAAGTTATATTGGAGTTTCCAAGGCATCCGTATCAAAATGGGAAACTGGGCTCAGCTGTCCGGATATAATGCTTCTTCCAGAAATTGCAACTTATTTTAATGTTTCAATAGATTATTTACTTGGCTATTCTCCACAGCTTGGGAAAAATGATATAAAGAAAATTTACAATGAATTATCCAGAGAATTTACAGTGAGGCCTTTTGAAGAAATGATTGGTAAATGCAGCAAAATGATAAAAAAATACTACTCGTGCTTTCCATTTTTGCTCTCCATGGTTCAACTTTTGCTAAATTATTCATCTAAAGCTGATAGTGATTCCCAAAAAAATGAAGTTTTTGATAAGTGTATACTTTTATGCAAAAGAGTGAAAAAAGAATCAAGAAATGTTTCTCATATAAAAGATGCAAACACAAAAGAAGCTATTGCTGAGATGATTCGTGGGAATAGTGATAGAGTCATACAACTTTTGGACAATGAAATGGAGCCATACAGTGGAGATGACGTGATGCTGGTTGGAGCCTACAATATGAAGGGACAGGATGAAAAGGCAAGGAAGGTCAATCAGATATTGATTTTTAATAAGTCTGTAAACATGCTGACACTTGTAAATAGTTACCTTTCACTTAATTTGAGAGAAGAAGCTTTGTTTGAAAAGATATATCTTCAGGGATTGAATATTATAAAACAGTTTGGACTCTATGACATATTTACAAATGATGTTTTTTCGATTCACATAACTGCTGCAGGAGGTTATATTTTTCACAAGAAAGATGAAAAGGCACTTGATGCAGTTTCGCGATATGTTGACACTGTATGCAAAATAAGATTTCCTATTGCCTTTAAAGGAAACAAATATTTCGACAAGATTGAAGGGTGGTTTGAAAATAATAATTGTATTGGAACAAATACTCCTTTAGATGAGGCTACAATAAAGAAAAACTTTATGGATATACTTCTCAAAAATACGATGCTTGAGCCGCTTAAAAAATATGAAAGGTACAGTTTGCTTGTCAAAAGACTGGAAGAGAAGTTAGGTGGAAAAGATGAAATCTATAAAAATTAAAAAGCTTGCCAAGTCCTATGATGGAAAAACTAAAGTGCTTGACGATGTAAGTTTTTCTATAGAACAGGGAGAAGTGTTTGGTTTTTTGGGACCGAATGGTTCTGGAAAGACAACTACAATCAGAATATTAAATGGAATTCTTAAAAAAACATCAGGGTATGCTGAAATTTGTGGAATTCCGCTGGAAGAAAACAATATTAAAATTCACAGATTATGTGGAGTGATGACTGAAAGTTCAGCCTTATATGGAAATTTTACTGCTGAGGAGAATATAAGGTTTTTTGGAAGAATGCATGAAATGGAAGAACATATTATTGAAAAGCGCATGGAACTTATATTGAAAAGACTTAATCTTTGGAATGTGAAAAACAAGAAAGTAAAAGATTTCAGTACTGGAATGAAAAAGAGGGTTTCTCTTGCAGTAGCCTTGATTCACAATCCGGAGATTTTGTTCTTGGATGAACCTACCTCAGGACTTGATCCTGAAAATGCATTGAATGTTACACATATTATAAAAGAACTTTCAGCTGAAAACAACGTAACAGTTTTTATTTGCACCCATCAGTTGAAGTATGCAAAGGAAATTTGTACAAAGTATGGTTTTATAAATAAAGGACATATACTTGGAGTTGGAAGCTTTGACGAACTTGCAGCAAAAAAAGGAGCTGATTTGAAACTTCAAATAAGGGGAATGAATATTCCAGACGGTCTTGGATTTCAATATGACAAAAAAGGAATGTACACAAGGAATATTTCAGAAGATAAAGATGCAGGTAAAATAATAAAAAAAATTATTCAAGAAGGCGGTGAAATATACGAAGCTGTTCAAAGAAGATGGTCCTTGGAGGATCTGTATTTTAAATATATGAGTGAGGTGGAGTATCATGAATAAGCTGGAAAAGACTTTGATGCACAAAGATATAAATGATATAATGAGTTCAAAACAGGTCTTTCTTCCCATGATTATTGTACCTTTAGTTATGGTTGTGATTATACCTTTTGCAATGATTATAGGTATTAATTTTACATCGGATTATTCAAGCGCCCTTGAAAAGATAGGACCGATTTTAAAAAAACTTCCTGAGCAATACAGCAGCGTATATACATCTTCTCAGCTTCTAATAAAAATATCTCTTGATTTTATGTTCCCGTCATATTTTCTTATAATTCCAATAATGTGTTCTGGAGTAATGGGAGCAAGCAGTTTTGTTGGAGAGAGGGAACATAAGACAATGGAATCTATTTTGTATACGCCGCTTACGATGGAACAGCTTCTTCGTTCAAAGATACTTGGAGTGTTTGTACCGTCTTATGTAGTGACACTGCTTTCATTTATAGCTTTTGGAATCATAATGAATGTTTGTGGATTTATTTATTTTAAAGGCTTTATCTTCCCAGATCTAAAATGGATTATAATCATGTTTTGGGTTGTACCTGGAGTGAGTTTGTTGTCACTTACATTTACTGTTTTGGTATCGGCAAAATCTAAAACTTTTCAGGAAGCACAGCAGGTAAGCGGCTTTCTTTTAATTCCTGTAATTATGATTTTAATAGGACAGGTGTCAGGTCTTATTTTTTTAAATGTTCCTGTAATGATTTTATGTGGAATGGTTTTATTTGCGCTTGATTATGTATTGATAAAAATGATTTCCTCAAGGTTTATTCCAGAAAAATTGATTTAAATGTGGAGGTGAGACAAATGCGAATTTTATAAAATTACGAGTACTAATGAAAAGGAGTAGATGAATGTCGTATTTTGATTATAATAAAAAGAATATTTACTATGAGGAAATTGGAACGGGAGATACACTTATACTTTTACATGGAAACACTATGTCTTCGAAGATGTTTTTGCCTGTTTTGGATTTATATAAAAATGACTACAAGGTTGTTCTTATTGACTTTTTAGGACACGGAAATTCAGATAGAGTTAATGTTTTTGAATCTGATTTTTGGTATGATGAAGCTAAACAGGTAAAGAAATTAATTGAATACAGAAAGTATGAAAAACCATCAATTATTGGGACAAGTGGAGGTGCAATTGCTGCAATCAATCTTGCACTTGAGTATCCGGAGCTTATAAAAGGAGTGATGGCAGACAGTTTCCAAGGAGAGATGGCCGATAAAAAAGCAGTTTCAAGCATCAAATATGGTAGGAATTTGGCGAAAAAATCTCAGGATGCCGTGGCATTTTGGAAACTTGAACATGGAGAAGATTGGGAACAAGTCATTGATAATGATACGGATATGCTTGAGAGGCACGCATTGAATATACAAAGCTACTTTCACAAGGATGTATCAGAAATTAAAGTCCCGATATTGTTTACTGCAAGTGTCGAGGATAATTTGATTGAAAATGCCGGAGATATTGCTGAAAATTTGGCAGAGAAAGTAGTGTGTGGGAGAAGTCATGTATTTCAAACTGGAAATCATCCGGCATTAATGTCTAATGCTCGTGAATATTCTACACTTGCGAAAGAATTTTTGGAAGTTTTGTAAACTTAATTTTACTGAAATTATCGAAGAAATAATATAGTTTTATAATTCTGCCCGTAAAACCTCGCACCCTTGTGGTCGAGATTGTTTCAGCCGATACTGAACCTGCTGTACCAATATAATAACCTTTGCTCCATAATCCACTACCCCCAAATTTCTGACGTTTTAGGACAAAAGACAATGTGATAGTTAATATTGTAAATACTATGCTTTGTTTTCAGTTGAAGATAGTAGGTTGCGAGGTCTAAGAAACAGGAAGCCCCATTCCCCTTGTGGGTGGGATATGTTCACTAAGTCAGATAATAGAAATGACGAACACTTATTATTATATATTACTTTCCTTAATAGAGCCAAAACATGGATATTGGACTTGAATTTTTAAAAAAGGAAATTGATAAAAAACGTAAAATGATAAAAATAGCTGAAAAAATAGCTGAAAAAATATTTAAAGACAGAAAGATATTGTAAAATATTATTATGTGTAAAAATTGACGCGGAATTTTACGTCAAAATAAATATAAAGCGAAAGGAAGTGAGTATTTAGCAGGTTTTGATTTGATGAAGCAAAGGCAAATCTGCTAAGTGAAAATTATGGAAACCAACAAAGACAATGAAAATCTAAGTATTGACAAGGAGATTATTTACTTTTTTAAGAAACCTTCGGTGATTTTTAGTGATTTTATAGAAAAGCCGAGATATTTTTTGATGATGTGTGTAATTACTGCAATAAATGTAGTGTATGCAATTATGCAGACATCGCTTTCGATGGATATCGTAAAAAAGTCAGTTACAGGATCAATGCCAGATGCCTCAAAGCAAATCGCAGAAAAGATGTTGAAATACACCATGTCAGCACCTGTACAAACAGTAATTACTATTGTGACTACGGTGGTAAGCATATATGTAGTGTCACTGATTTACAAAATTTTTATTAGAATTTTTGGCTCAAAAATAAAGTACAAGCAGTCTATGGCTCTTTATTGCTTAGGTTCTATGCCACTTGTTATAGATAAAATCTTAAAATGGATATATATGGCTGTAACAGGAAAAGCAGTTGGCGTAAGTTCACTTGTAAAACCTACAGCAATAAATAAATTTTTGAATAGTTTTGACATATTCAATATATGGCAGATAGCATTGCTTATAATAGGAATATCGGTAATTACAAAGATATCGAAGAAAAAAAGTGCTGCTATTGTATTGATCTTATTTGCTATAAATCTTGTTGTAACTTTGCATTCTTATCTTTAATTCTTATTAATCTGTTATATTGTACTATGCGATAGGAAAGGAATGTACTTATATATGAAGGATAAAAAAAATGTATTAATTATCACCTCCGGTATTTTAATTATAATCTTATTATTTGCAGTGACGTTTTTTTTGAATAAAAACAGGCAAAATACAAATAAAAATAATACGAAGTATGACGTATATACTGTTCCGTCACAGCAGAATATATTTTTGGATGGGGAAGTGAAATATTCCAAGAAAGTAAATTTCACTGAAGATGCAACTAAGGGAACTCTTGAAAATATAGATGTCGAGGATAAAGACAAGGTAAAAAAAGGACAAACATTATTTGAATACAAGAACGAGCAGGCAGTTGATCAATATGAAACACTGAAAAGCCAGCTATCCAGTACGGGAACACAACAATTACACCCTGCTGCTCAAAGGTCTGATATTGAACAGCAGCTTGACAGTGTTAAAGACAAGAGGTATACGAGTGTTTCAGCACCTTTTGACGGAATTGTAATGATTGATAAAAATACTGAAAACAGCGATGGAAAATCAATACTGACACTTGTTGACCCTAAAATGCAGGTAGTTGCAAATGCAAGTGAGAAGGATATATTGAAACTTAAAAAAAATCAAAGAGTAAAGATAAGCATATATGGTACGAGTCAGGAAATCACAGGAAGCATAAAATCTATTTCCACACAACCGACTCAAAATCAAATGCTTCAGGGTGATGCAAGTGCTGCGTCAAATTTACAAGGTACTGGTACAAGCATATCATATTACCCCGTTTATATCGATATAGATGGAGATCAGAAAGTTTACGAAGGATTTCATGTGCAGGCCACTGCTGTTGATGAAACTGAACTCCCGAAAATCCCTTCAACTGCAATTTTTAAAAAAGATGGCGACAAATTTGTATGGCTTGTAGAAAATAAAAAATTGAAGAAGGTTCTTGTTCAAGTTGAAAAGTACAATAGTACGTATGTCAAGATAAGAAGTGGTTTGAACTTTGGCGATAAAATTATTAAAAATCCATCTGGTGAAATGAAAGAAGGGGACAGTATTGACACAGCAACTTCTGGAAGTTAAGGGACTGTCAAAATGGTATGGAAATGATAAAAATAAACACAGAATATTAAAAGATCTTAACTTTAAAGTTGAAAAAGGTTCATTTGTAGTTATAATGGGAAAGTCAGGCAGTGGAAAGACTACTTTACTGAATATTATGGGGCTTTTGGATGATTTTAATGAAGGAAGTTATGTTTTTGATGGATGCGATGTGTCAAAGATGAAGGAAAATCAGAGGTGTTCTTTTAGAAACAGACACGTAGGTTTTATATTTCAACAGTTTTATTTGATTGAATCTTTGACAATAGCGCAAAACATAGAACTTCCATTGTTATATCATGGTGGATATAGTAAAAGCCAAAGGATTGACATAGTAAAACAGAGTCTCCAGAATGTAGAACTGGAAGATAAGTTTAATAGCTATCCTGGAGAACTTTCAGGGGGACAGCAGCAGCGTATTTCAATTGCAAGAGCGCTTGCCAATGAATCTGATGTTATACTTGCAGATGAACCTACTGGTGCACTTGACTGGAATACCGGACTTAAGATTGTCGATCTACTTGCGAAACTCAATAATCAGGGTAAAACCATTGTGATGGTGACTCATGATGGTGACTTGAAAAAATACGCAACCCATTGTGTTTTTCTAAAAGATGGTGTTTTGGGGGAGGAAAGTTTATGAAGTTTTTAGAACTTGTATATAGTGCGATTTTAAGTTTACGCACACATAAACTTAGAGTATTTTTGACTATGATAGGAATAATTATAGGAATAAGCTCTGTAGTAATTATACTTTCCATTGGAGAAGGTCTCAAAGTTCAGGTAAGTCAGTCAACTCAGGATACAGGTGCCAATGCTGTAACTGTAAGTTTTCAACCGCAGGATGTAAATTCTACTGTATCCTCCGAAGCTTTTGATTACAAAGATTTTCAGGATTTGAAAACCATTGATGGTGTGGATGGAATAGAAAAAAGCAGTACTGGATTGGAAGGATTGACCGGGGTTGTAGAAAATGCCGTGTTTTTTAATAAAAGGTCTTATCTTACTGTAAAAGATTATGATAAAAATATATCTATTATCTCCGGTAGAAATATTACCAGGGAGGATAATGATTTTAAACATTATGTTATCGTACTTACAAAGGATCATGCAAAAGAATTGTTTGGAAACAATATAAATGAAGGTATTGGCAGGGGAGTTATGATAAAAAACGAATATTTTGAAGTAATTGGTATTACAGACGGCGGTTCAGGAGTATTGTCCATGGAATATGATTACGTACCTGAGTTTGCAACGAAGCTTCTAGAAGATTATACGGCGATTTCGTCAATTGACGTTAGGGTAAAGCAGGGATTCAGCTCTGATTACGTGTTTAAAAAAGTAAAAAATGAGCTTGAAATTCTTCATCCCGATGTCAAAGGAAGTTATATTAAAGAGGATCCAAATGCTGTTTCAAAAGCTTTTGAGAAAATAATAAGCGGAATAACCGGCTTTATAGCCGTTGTTTCAGCAATATCATTGTTTGTAGGTGGAATTGGTGTAATGAACATAATGTATGTATCTGTAACTGAAAGACGGCGTGAAATAGGTATCAGAAGAGCCATAGGTGCGAAACCATCTGAAATATTATGGCAGTTTTTGATAGAGGCAGTATTTATTACCGGAATGGGAGGAATCCTTGGAATTGCTTTTGGTTATATTTTATCGTTGATTTTAGGCAATTTTATGCCATTTAAGCCGGTTATAACCATAGGTATATTTTTAGGATCCTCTATTACATCAGTTGTTGTTGGGATACTTTTTGGAATGATTCCGGCATATAGGGCTGCAAAGCTGGATCCTATAAAAGCTATATACAGATAAATTTATGTCACGCCTCCTTGGGCGTGACTGTTTTAAAATTTGATTGTTTTGGTTTTACCGGTAAATGAATATATGTTTGCAGTGGCGTCTTTTAAATAGAGTACTTCACAATTTCCGTCATCTGCTGCGTACATTTTTTGGAGGTCGGGATATTCATCGAGCATATGCTGCCTTGCATCAATTCTGTCATCACAAACAGCTGTTGCTGAAATACGAATCCAGGTATTGTCTTTTCCCATAGTGCATATTTCTATTTTGGGATTTTTTCTCATCTGAGAAAAAACATCTTTTACATTTCCAGTTTGAATATAAAGTTTTCCTTCAAATATGGAAGCTGTTCCGAAAGGCCTTACTCTTGGCTGATTACCGTCTGTCGTTGCAAGATAATAGGTTCCTGCATCTTTTAAATATTTTAAAATTTCATCCATGTTTATTTTTCCCTCCAGTTTTCATAGTGTTGTTTATTTAATAATGTTAAACTTTTAGTTTAAAAATCGCAAGTATGATTTTGAGTATTATCACAAATTCAACCATCAGTTGAATTAAATAATAATGATTAACTTGAAATCCATAGGAGCGATTAAAAGACTGAGTTATAATTTATATATAGAAACCGCTATAATGTTAAACATTTGGAGGAATGTATATGAAAAAAACAGATGTAGGCAAAACCATATCTAGTTTTAGAAAGAAGAAAAAAATGACTCAGGAGGAGCTTGGAAGTTATCTTGGAGTTTCAACGGCAGCTGTTTCAAAATGGGAAATGGGAAATTCATATCCAGACATTGAGCTTCTTCCAAAAATAGCAGGACTTTTCGATGTTTCCATAGATAAGCTTTTAAATTACAAAGTTGATTTGTCGGATAAAGAAGTTATGGAAATAGTTAAAAAGTGCGGAGAACTTCTGGTTGGAAATGAGGAGGATATAGAAAAGGGAGTTGAAATTGGAAAACAATATGTAAAAAAATACAATTCCAGCTATTATCTAAAATTAAGAATTGGATTTTTATATCATATGTATTCATGGAGAAGCAGTAATGATGAAATTAGAGGCGATATGGAAAAATCCTCAAAAGAATTTTTTGAAGATATAGAGAAAAACTGCAGCAATATGGAGATAACCCAGCAGGCGCTTTACATATTAAGTACAATATATTCTTCAGAAGATAATGATGAAAGGGCAGTTTGTGTTCTGAAGAAAATAAACAAAAGCCAGTATGATGTTGATTTTATGCTTGCAAATATATATATGAAAAAGGAAGAAACATTAAACAAAGGACGACAAATTCTTCAGAGCGAACTTTGGAGACATATTTTTTTAATGGATTCGATTTTGTCGTGTCTTGGAAAATCCTACATTAAAGATAAAAACAGTTTTTATCTTGTAAAAAAATATGTGAACGCTGCAATTAATGTAAAGAAGGTATTTTCACCTGATAAAGGGGGACAACTTGGTTTTCACATAGACTATATGTTCTCTGCCGTTATGTATCTTAAGATGGGAAAGGAGGAAGAGGCACTTGGCATGCTTGAAAAGTGGATTTGCTATATTGAAAAAAACAATTTGAATAATGAAAGAGAAATCTCAAAAATGTGGTGTTTTAATATGCTCTCTGAAAACAAAGATACCTTTAAGGTTGATATGTACGAGAACATGGAGAAAATTATTGAAGGGCAGGAGTTTGATGGTTTAAGAAAGAACACGAGATTTATTCAAATTTCAAAAAGAGTGAAAAATATGGTCAAATCAAATCATTAGAAGGTAACATCAGGTTGCTTATTGAGTGTATAATATAAGTAACGGGGGTGAGTATTGTGAAAGTCGATGAGAAAACCTTGATAAAGGATATTTTAAATATAGGTCCCATGGCAGTTGATATATTGAGAAAATCAGGTATGGGATGTATTGCATGTCCATCATCTCAAAATGAGAGTATAGGAGAAGCTGCAAAGGTTCATGGAATAGATGCAGAAAAGCTCATTGAGGAACTAAATAAAATTTCATTTGCAGGTAAAATAAAGTGGAGAGTAAAACAAAAGCTTATAAATGCGGTTAAGGCAAGATATAATATTAAATAGAAGTTGTTAAAAATAGCAGTTTTACTTTAAAAAGGAAACTGCTATTTTAATTGACATTAGGGTATAGTATATATACAATTGATATATGAATTCTTATAAGGAAAAATTACCAAGAAAACTTTTAAATGTCATAAATAATTTTAACAAAATGGACAAGAAAGCAAGAAATTTCGGAACAAATACTGTTCTTCATTTGGGTGAAATTCACATTATTGAGTTTATAGGTGACAATGATAAACTTTCTGTTTCTGAAATAGCTAGAAGAAAAAATATTACCAAGGGAGCAGTTTCACAAACTCTGATAAGATTGGAGGGCAAAAAACTTATAGTAAAGTCGCTTAACCCGGAAAATAAGACTCAAACAATTGTTTCATTGACGAAAAAAGGATGGACGGCCTATTGCGAACATAAAAGATATCATCAGAACATAAATAAAGTTATTTTATCGTGTATTCGTGGAAGAGATGAAGGCGATATTAAGAGTATTTATGATTTTCTTGATGAGATAGAGAAACTTATTTGAGAAGTTTCTCTATTGTATTAAGGTATAGTATATATACAAAGCTTAAACTGTTTTAAAAAGGAGATTTTTAAAGTTGAATTATTCTAATAAAAATGATCATTTTGTTTTAACTAAGTCTTTAATACTGCTTATGGCTATTGCCTGTGGTGTTTGTGTTGCGAATTTATACTACATTCAACCGCTGGAATCCCAGGTTGCAGATACATTTTCAGTTTCCCAGAACATGGCAGGTATAGCCGCTACAGTCACCCAGGTTGGATATGCATTTGGACTTCTTTTGATAGTGCCGCTTGGCGATATGTGTGAGAGGCGTTCTCTTATACTTCGAATGTTGGTTTTTGTAACAATATCTTTGGTTGTCACGGCATTTTCTCCAAATTATATTATTATGATTTTATCTATGTTGTTTATAGGACTTACAACTGTTGTCCCACAGCTTATAGTACCATATGCGGCTCATCTTTCGCCGAAAGGAAAGGAGGGAAAGGTGATAGGAGATGTTATGAGCGGTCTGCTTATAGGGATTCTGCTTTCACGTACCTTCAGCGGAGTTATAGGATCAATCTTCAACTGGAGGGTTGTTTATATATTTGGTTCAGTTTTTATAATAATATTATTTACGGCTATTTTTAAGTTTTTCCCAAAAGATGTACCTGTGAATAGAATTCATTATAAAACTCTCTTGAGTTCAATACCGGGACTTGTAAAAAGTCAGATTTCACTTCGTGAGTCGGCGGTAAATGGATTTTTTATGTTTGGCTCATTCAGTATTTTTTGGACTTCTCTTGTTTTTCTGCTTGAAACTCCTGTGTATAATATGGGAACACGGGAAGCAGGATTGTTTGGACTGTTTGGTGTGGCAGGAGCTCTTGCAGCGCCTTTGGTTGGAAAAGTTGCAGACAAAAAGTGTCCGAGATTTGCAGTCGGAATAGGGGTAGTTTTGTCTGCTGCAGCATATATATGCTTTTTTATTTTTGGATACCACATTTCAGGACTTATAATTGGTGCGATTATTCTTGACCTCGGGAATCAATGTGGACAGATATCAAATCAGGCGAGAGTGCAGATGCTTGGTGACAAAACAAGAAGCCGTAATAATACTGTATTTATGTTTTCATATTTTATAGGTGGTGCGGCAGGTTCATTTTTTGGTACGCTGTGCTGGCAGAATTTTGGCTGGAAGGGTGTTTGCAGTGCAGGAATTATATTTCAAATTATGGCGATTTTGTTCCATTTTATAATTTATAAGCCGAAGAGTACAACTAAAATTGTTTCTGAATAAAAAACAGCATGAAAGTATGGTAAAATAAAAATTATGTTTAGTTGAGGGGATGTGAATAAAAATACAAAACGTAAATAATCAATTTATCTTATTCATACTAATTATAGCACTGGGATATATTTTCAAGAGACTCAATCTTGTAAAGGAAAGTGACGGTGACGGGATATCGAGAATAATATTCAACATTACCCTGCCGAGTCTTATAATAAGTACGTTCAGTACAATGAAACTCGAGTTGTCTCTTTCTTTTTTGAGTATAGCAGGAATACTTTTTGGAGTATTTATGTGGATTGTAGGACTTATAGTTTTTAAAAATGAGGATAAAAAACTAAAGGGAAGCTATATGATGCTTCTTCCGGGGTTTAACGTAGGACTCTTTGCATATCCGGTGGTTGAAGCTATATGGGGAGCTGACGGAGTAAAATATTTTGGAATGTTTGACATGGGAAATTCGATACCCATATTTGCAATATGTTATATAATTGCAAGCTATTTTTCGGGAAAGTCCAAGATTGGAGCTTTAAAAATAGGAAAAAAACTTTTAACTTCAATTCCGCTTATGTCATATATAGTTACCTTGATTGTAAATCTATCGGGGTTTCATTATCCTGCAGTCATAATAAACATAACAGGGATTCTTGGAAAGGCAAATATGCCGCTTTCACTTCTACTTCTTGGAATTTGTCTTAACTTTACTTTAGACAAATGTTATAGAAAGGGAATACTTAAAGTGATTTTTATAAGGTATTCAATTGGACTTGCAGTAGGACTTTTTCTTTTCTTTACAGTGCCTTTTGGAAAGCTGTTCAGGTATACTTTGCTTATGGCATTTATCCTCCCAATAGGAATGGCTGACATACCGTATGCCGTTGAATTTGGGTATGATAAAAGACTTATAGGTACAGCATGCAATTTAACTATAATGTTGAGCTTTGTGTTTATATGGGTAATTGCCTCTAGTTTTTAAAGCGGCTTTAGAATTAAAGGAGGGTATTGTGTGGACATAAACTATTTTATAAGGGAAATTAGGCTGGATTTTAATGGTATAGAGTCAAAGGATGAGTATCCGTATTGCATACCTGCAATAAAAAATCTTTCCAAAATGGAATTACATCCAAAAGTAACATATATAGAAGGGGAAAATGGAATGGGAAAATCAACTATACTTGAGGCAATTGCCTGTTCTTATGGGTTTAATCCTGAAGGAGGTTCCAAAAACTTCAATTTTTCTACAAGTGATACTCACTCCGAGCTTTGGAAGGCAATCAAGATTGTAAAAGGGGTCAAGATACCGGAAGATGGATTTTTTTTAAGAGCTGAAAGCTTTTATAATCTGGCATCAAACATAGATGAACTGAAGGTGGAGGCATCGTATGGCGGAAGCTCTCTTCACTGCCAGTCTCATGGAGAATCATTTATGTCTCTTGTAATGAACAGATTTCGTGGATATGGACTGTATATTCTTGATGAACCTGAGGCAGCTCTTTCTCCGACAAGACAGATGGCACTCCTTTCGAGAATACATGATCTTGTGGAGGAGGGGTCACAATTTATAATTGCAACCCATTCTCCCATAGTTATGTCCTATCCTGATTCCATCATATATCACCTGGGTGAAAATATAGAAAAAGTAGATTACAGAGAAACCGATACATATCAAATATTCAAGTCATTTCTGAATAACCCTGAAAAAATGCTCGATATTCTTGGAATAGATCCAAAGTGATATAATTTAATTGCATTAATAAATTTTATACAAGGAGGATTGTCATATGTATAGGAATGTAGAGAAAATTACAAAGGGAAAAAAAGGTGAAGATGGAGCAGGCGTAAAGCTTGTTCGTGTACTCGCACTTGATACGGTGAAGGAATTTGATCCGTTTTTGATGCTGGATGTTTTTGATTCGACAAATCCTAGAGATTATGTAAAGGGATTTCCGTGGCATCCGCACAGGGGAATTGAAACTGTAACATATCTTTCCCAAGGGAAAATAGAACACAGTGACAATCTTGGAAACCGGGGAGCAATTCAAGATGGATGCTGTCAGTGGATGACTGCGGGAAGTGGCATAATTCATCAGGAGATGCCGATTGCCTCAGAGAAAATGTTGGGATTTCAACTATGGCTTAACCTTCCAAAGGGAGAAAAAATGTGTGATCCAAAATACCATGATATAAAAAGTGAAGATGTTCCGGAAATAAAAAAGGATGGAGCTACAATAAAGGTAATATCAGGCAAATATGAAGGTACTGATGGAGCTTTTCAAGGTGAGTATGTGAAAGCTGGTATATTTTCCATAAGCATGGAGAAATCCAGCAGTCTGGATATAAAGACAAATCAAGATGAAACTGTTTTTGCATATATTTTTAGAGGAAAAGGATGCTTTAGTGAAAAGGATGGCGGAGACTTTATAAATGAAAAAAATGCTGTTTTATTTGGAACGGGGGATAAAATAAAATTAAAATCAGGTATGGAAGGAATGGATGTTGTAGTATTTAAAGGGAAACCCCTTAAGGAACCTATAGCCTGGGGAGGACCTATTGTCATGAACACAAGGGAAGAATTAAACACGGCATTTCGGGAAATTGATGAAGGAAAATTTATAAAAAAAGGTAAAATTGTTTCTGAATAAAATATGAAAGTGAAGTGCTGTTAAGCGGCTTCACTTTCAACATCTAGTCTATTTTAAATTTTGTAGAAACTGTATTTATAAGAGCATCGAGTTTCTTTTTTGTACTTTCAGTAAGATTTGATACTCTTGAAGACATTTCAACAAGTTTTACGGCCTCATTTGATATATTGTCGGCGCCGCTTGCCTGCTCACTGCTGCTTTCGGATATTTTTCCAAGGAGACTTGACACTGTTTTTGTAGAATCCAAAAGCTTTTTTGAAGTATTTCCAAAGTCCAGAACAATACCGTTTATACTTGATAGGTTTTTACTGTATTCTTCGTTTGAATCAACTATTTTATCATATTCATTTAATACTCTGTTGTCTATGAAATCAAGAAGTTCATTTGAGCTTGCAGAAAGATGATTCACAGCTTCGAGTATTAATTTTGTAGTTTCCTGTATTTTAGTTACTGTATTTCGAGAGTCTTCAGAAAGTTCCTTTATTTCATCAGCTACAACTGAAAAGCCTTTTCCTGCCTCACCGGCCCTTGAAGCTTCAATTGATGCATTTAAAGCAATGAGATTTGTACTTTCGTTGATTTCAATTATTGCATTTGAAAGTTCATGAATTTTTTCTACGGATTTTGATTTTTCTATGGCCAGTTTAAGACTTTCTTTTGTCCTTTTGAAAATATCCATTGTGTCTTTTCTCGAGTCTATGGCACGATCTTTTAACTCGTTTGAAACAGCACTTGCCTTTTCAACTGTTTTGATTCCATTTTCAGCTTTTACAGATATGTTTCCGGCTGAATTTTCAATATTTCCCGAGAGCGAGTTTATTTCTTCAGTTGAAGCGGCAGTTTCTTCTGTAACGTGAGACAGCTGTTCCGTAGTTGAAGAGATATCTTCAAGGCTGTTGTTTAAAGTATCCATCTC
This sequence comes from Clostridium pabulibutyricum, assembly GCF_058242705.1. NCBI lineage: Bacteria > Bacillati > Bacillota > Clostridia > Eubacteriales > Clostridiaceae > Clostridium > Clostridium pabulibutyricum. The sequence goes on along the minus strand of NZ_JBZAYZ010000002.1, from coordinate 140,063 downwards.
CAGTGCCACATTATTCATGTCATAAATTACATCTTTTGATTGAGTTATAATTTTCTTGATTACTTCTATTTGGGTTTTTTGCATGGAATGTACCATGTTTGCAAGTATACCTGATTCATCTTTTATATCCAGAAGCTTTTTTGGTATATTTCCAGTAAAATCACCTTTTGAAAATTTCCTTATATATGACGTGATTTTAACTATTGGTTTTGATATATGAGATGAAAGCAATAGTGAAAGAAGTACTCCTAAAATTATAAATATTACTATTGTTGCAAATTGAATTTCTCTGTAATGTACAAGCTCTTCCATTACTTCTTCCTTAGGAACGGATATTGCGAGAGACCAGTTTGTACCTTTAACAGGAGTATACCCTATGTACTTCACCACACCGTTTCTGTAGGTATATTCAGCTGAACCGCTTTTTCCTGCTATCATTTTCTTTTCTATTTCCATGAGACCTTTTAAAGATGGATTGTTTTCACTTTTTTTGATGATATCCTCTCTTTTTACAACAACTGACTTATCTTTATTTGCAACGGTTCTTCTATTTTTGCTGAGCATGAATACTGTACCGGTTTTTTTGTATTTTACATTACTAACGAGTTTGCTAAGTTCGTTACCGTCTATTGTTTCCATAAGAACCCCTGTAACTTTCCCGTTTTGTTTTATTGGAACTGCATAGGACATTACAAGTATGTTTCCTGACTTTCCAGGGGTAGGATCGGTAATTCCAGTATTTCCGGAAAGTGCAGCTTTATAATTTTCTCTGTCTGAAAGATTGACTTTCACACCATCGGTATAGGTTACATTTCCATTAAGATCGCCAATACCCATGCTTATAAGATTGCTTCTTTTTACTTCAGGTTTGAGTATAGCAAGTTTCTGGGATATTGTAAGCGTATTGCTACTTATGTAATAGTTGTTTGCCAGAGCAAGCATTGTGTCCAATTGGGAATGGACTTTAACTTGTACGACTTCGGCGGTCTCCTGGGCCATGTGTTCAAGAGACTGAGTTGCTGACCTTTGAAGAGATCTATAGGATTCAAAATAGGATATTCCACCAACTCCTAAACAGATAATCAATAATAGGATTCCAAATAATACAGATATCTTTGTTTTAATGCTTTTAAATTGCAATGTAAAATCACCCTCTTTGTGTTTGTTGTGCTACTTATTTATAATGATTAGTAATTTCAATTATAATATATAATCGTTAGACAAATCAATACAATATTTATAATAATTTCTTTAATATAGAATATATTCTACAAATGATACCAAATTATAACATATGTTTTAAATATGGTATAATGTACTTAAAATATATGGGGAGGCGGATTCTATGAAAAATTACGATACTATTATATTTGATCTTGATGGAACGCTTCTGAATACTCTTGAAGATTTAAAAGACAGTGTAAACTTTGCACTCTGTATGCATGGTTTTCCAAAGAGAGATATTTCAGAAATAAGAAGCTTTGTCGGGAATGGGGTTGCACGTTTAATCAAGCTTTCAATACCAGAAGAAGTTGAAAATTTAAAATATCAAGAGTGTCTTAAAGATTTCAAGCAGCATTACTCGAATAATATGAACAATAAAACAGGAGCTTATGAAGGTATTATGGAACTTTTGAAAAAGTTACACGATGAGGATTATAGGATGGCTATTGTATCAAACAAGTTTGACGGTGCAGTCAAAAAACTCAATAGAATGTATTTTGATAAATATATAGATATAGCAATTGGGGAATCGGAAGGGGTTTTAAAAAAGCCTGCTCCGGATACTGTATTTAAAGCAATTGAAGAACTCGGTTCAACTAAGTCATCTTCCATATACGTTGGAGATTCGGAGGTGGATGTTAAAACTGCTGAAAATGCAGGAATACCGTGTATAGGTGCGGCCTGGGGATTCAGAGGAAGAGATGTTTTGAAGGCGGAGGATGCCGATTATATAGTAGACAAGCCAAATGAAATTTTAAAAATAATTTCAGAATAGTGCAGAACTGAATAATATTTTTGATATTTTATGATTTTTATAAGGTATCTCAACTAGTATGCTTTACATATTAGTTGAAATACCTTATAATTATATTACACTATTATGTAATACATAGTAGTGTAAGGAGGTGACAAATTGAAGCAAACTCAGCTTCTAAAAGGAGTACTTGAAGGTTGTGTAGTTTTAATTATACGAAGCAGGGAAATCTATGGCTACGAGCTTGTACAACTTTTAAAGAAATATGGATTTAAGGATATAGTTGGAGGAACAGTATATCCTCTTTTGCAAAAGTTGGAAAAACAAGGGGTTTTGTCAAGTGTTATGAAGCCGTCACCTGAAGGGCCTGATAGAAAATATTATAAAATAACATCCTCTGGAGAAAAATATTTGAGTGAATTTATAGATCAATGGAAAGACATAACAGACAAAGTTGATTATATTATAAAATTGATGGGAGGAAACTTTAATGAGAAATGATAAAAACAAAGTTAAAAAATTAATTTTGGAAAATAATAAACTTCGTGAACAGTTGAATAATGAAAACAAGAAATATTATGAGAAGCTTTTAGTATATATACGTACGGCGGGGATGTTTTACGATGATTATGAAACTGAAAATTTGCTTCTTGAGATTTTGCAGGATTCTATATTAGCTCAGAAAAATGGAGAATCGATAGAAGATTTTTTTGGCAGGTCACCCCAGGAAGAGGCTGATGAACTTATAAGAAATTTAGGGCATGAAAGCAAAACAAAAATATTAAAGTTTACTGGTATTATTTTTTGTATAAGCATATTTTTTCCGCTCCTAAGTATGTTTAATGGCGATAAAGGTATTAATCCAATTATAATAATACTTGATGGAATTTTAAGTCTCGTTGTGGTTAATGTTATATTTTTTATAATGCATAAAGGAATATATAAAAATATTATAAAAAATAAAATAACTTCATTTATATTGATTTGGATATCATTTTCAGCAGTTATAGCATTGTTTGTTGTAATTGATATTTTCACCCCGGATGTAGTCACTTTGTATATTCCGAACAGCATGAAAATATCTATGATCTCTGTACTTATAATAGCATCAACTTTTATTATTTTGAAAAGGCATGAAGACAAGAATATGATTAGACCATTTTTGCTGCCAGTATGGTCTTTGGGTATATACGGGATATTATCCAATATTGAATCAAGCAGTCAGTGGATGAAAACAGAAAATGGAAAAATAATATCAATAGTTTTTATTTTGGGAACAACAGTAGTGTTTTATATATTGACATACTTTCTAAATAGAGAAGAAGTAAAAGAGATCTGATAGAATGAACTGCTCTCTGTCGAGTAGACAGAGAGCAGTTCATTTCTACAGATGTGTTTTTAGTTAAACAATTTTAAATTTCTCTATCATTGCAGACAGTTTCTCTGCCATTTCATATTGCGCCTGGGAGGAAGAAGAAATATCTTCTATTGCTTTAGTAACTTCATTTATACTTTCTGTGATTTCTTCTGAACTTGAAGCTGATTCTTCAGCTGTTGAGGCTGCATTTTGTATTGCTGTACTCACCTGTGATGCGGCCTCATGCATCTGTTTTGCAGATGAGTCAACCTGTTCTGCAATTTCTTTTATAGAATCGGCGTCATTTTCATATTGCATGCCTGTTTTCATTATAAACTGGTAATTTGGATTTACATTGTTTGCTATATATTCAAGTACTTCTTTACTGCTTTCGGACATATTTTTGAAAGCATTTTCCACAGCAGCTACCATCTTACTTATATTGTCGACAGCAGTTGAAGATTCTTCTGCGAGTTCTCTGACCTCATCTGCAACTACTGCAAAGCCTTTTCCGTGTTCGCCTGCTCTTGCAGCTTCAATTGCAGCATTTAAAGCCAGGAGGTTTGTTTGCTGTGATATGTTTCCTATTGATGCAGCCATGGTCTTTACTTCTGAGACTACTTTACCGTCTTCAATTGCTTTTAAAATTTTTCCTCTTTTTTCCTCATATAAAGTATTGCTTTCTTCAATATTTTTTGATACTTTTTCCTTTATGTCAGAAGCGTGTTCTTTTATCTCTATAGATGCATCTGAAGAATTATTTGCTTTTATTGAAAGTTCATTTGTAGTGGCTTCCATTTCCTGTGATGAAGCACTGATTTCTTCGGTTATACTACTGAGGTTCTGGGATCCTTCAGATATCTGTCTAGTTGATTCGTCAACAGATAACATCATTGAAGATATTTCTTCTGTGGTAGCTGATAAATTTTGACTGGACTCAGTTATAGTTTTTATTGTATTCGAAAGTTCGGATATTAATTTTTTTGTGCTATTAATTGCCTGATTTAAATCTTCTGCAATTTGTCCAAATTCATTTTTGCCTTCAGCTTTGAGAGAATGTGTAAAATCACCATTTTTAATTGAAGATGCAAATCTGGAAATCCTGTTCAATACTTTGCTTGTTGAGGAAGAAAGTATAATTCCCAGTGATATTGCAGCAATTACTCCTATTATTGAAAGTAAAATTGTAACTATTATAGAAGATTTATATATGGAATTGTTTTTTATATTTTTACTTGTGGAACTTTGTGATTCATATTTTATCATTTTATCAATCGTTGAACTTAATTTTCTTCTTAGTTCAGCAGATTGTTTGTTTACAGACATCGCGTTGTCGTACTTTCCCTGTGACATAAGATCGAAAATACTATTTAGACTTTTTCTGTATTCCGATAAATTGTTTTGAAGTTCATCTGTTAAGTCTCTTTGAGTAGTATTGAGGATTTTATTTCTATATTTTTTAAGTATTGTATTGTTGGCATTTTGATATGTATTTACTTTGGATTTTATATTCGAAGCATTGCTTTTGTCACGGCTTTCTACAAGATCCATTGTCTCAAGCCTGGCAAGTAGTACGTTTTGGTTGAAGGTGTTTAGCTGATTCATGGAAGCTACATTGTCAGTTACCAGTTCATTTGATGCGGAATTGATACGACTTATGTTTACAGAACCTACTATACCTACGATTACTATAAAAATAGCCACAGTAAGAAAGCTTGTTAAAAACAACGTTCTTACTTTAAGATTGTTAATAAATTTCATAAGAGCATCTCCTTTTGAATTTTGAAGATAATAGTTATCAACAAATATAATTTATTGCTACGTAACTAATAATATTTATTATATAACAATGCATAATAAATTGCAACTTATTATGCGTAGTAGCTTATTATGACGATAATTCTGTAAACTTATACAGATATTTTAAGGGTATGGTATAATAGAGACAACTTTAAGGAAAGGCAGTTGAGTGTGTATGGCAGAGCGAATTTTAAACTATAAATTTTTAATCAATTCCCTTGAAGTAAATGCCGGATATTATGAAAGTGATATAAAAAATATATTCATACCTATGCTTAAAAGACTTTCAAAAATAGCGGAACACACAGATGAAAGAGTTATAGTATATTTATCAGCACCACCGGGATGTGGCAAGAGCACACTGGCTTCATTTTTGGAGTGCTTATCGGCTGAAGATGAAAGCATGGAAAATATACAGTCTTTAGGGATCGATGGGTTCCATTATTGTCAGAGTTATATAAAAAAGCATAGTGTCGATATCAATGGAAGACAAGTGCCGATGTCTGAAATAAAAGGTTCCCCAGAGATATTTGATCGTGGAAAATTGATATCTAGGATAGAGAGTTTAAAGAGTAGGGATATAACATGGCCAATATATGATAGAAAACTTCATGATATAATTGAGGATAAGATATTTGTTTCAAAACATATTGTGCTTATTGAAGGGAACTGGTTGCTTCTAAAGGAAAAAGACTGGAGTGATCTCAGAAAATATTGTGATTACAGTATTTTTATAAAGGCAGATGTTTCGATGCTTGAGACAAGGCTTGTACAACGCAAAATAAAAGGAGGTATGTCTAAAAAAGATGCAGCAAGCTTTTATAAAAGAAGTGATGAAAAAAATATAAAAAGAGTACTTGATAATAGTTCAGAGGCTGATTTTAAGCTTGAACTTTTAAACAATGGCAAATATATTATTGCCGATAGGGAGTGTAATTTATGATAAAAATAGACAATGAAAAATGTATCGGCTGCGGTATGTGCGTGAGGGACTGTTTTCCTGGATGTATAGATATGGTGGATGGAAAGGCCAACTTAAATAAAAATCACTGCATAAAGTGCGGACATTGTATAGCGGTCTGTCCTAAATCTGCGGTATCGATTGAAGAATATGATATGGCAGATGTGAAGGAATACGATAGAGAAAGATTTTCATTGAATGCTGAAAATCTTTTAAACTTTGTGAAATTCAGAAGAACAATAAGACATTTCAAAGATAAAAAAGTCGAAGATGACAAGATACGTAAAATACTAGAAGCCGGACGATTTACAGAAACTGCCAGCAATGCACAGGATGTATCATACACTGTGATAAGAGATAATATTGATAAATTGAAAGATCTTACTTTTTCGAGCATGGCAAAAATAGCGGATGAAGTTTTAAAAAGTAATACTGTTGAGGCGAAATTATATAAAAGATATGCAAAGCTGTGGCTTAAAATGTGTGAAGATTATAAGAGAGACAATAAAAAAGACAGTATATTTTTCAATGCACCACTTGTAATAGCGGTTACGTCCGAATATGATGTAGATGCAGCACTTGCATCTTCAAATATGGAACTTGAAGCAGAGGCACTTGGACTCGGAGTGTTGTTCAGCGGGTTTTTTATAAGAGCTGCAGCTGATCCTGAAATGCGTGATTTCCTTGAAGTCGGCAGAAGAAAAAAAGTTTCAACCTGTATGATAATTGGTTATCCAGATGTACAGTATTTCAGGACAGTTCCAAGAAAAAAGTTGGATGCAGTATGGAAATAATTTGACTCTGCTGCCTGCCGCATGGTGGGCAGCAGTCACTAATACATGCAAGAAATTCTTCTTGAAATTTCTACTCGAAGTTTTCTTCATCATTGCAACTCATCCGCATATCCTTGATAAAATGGTGGGATTTTTCCATTTGGCTTCTCATCAGGATTGTCGTCTGCTAATAAACTTTTCTTTACATTATATCCACCTGGGATTATTACAAAGTGAAGCAACCGGAAATCAATCGCATGATTCGGGCAGGAATAAACACACCTCAGGCAAGCGCAACATGAGGTATGAAATTTCACTTTTCCTTTATCTATGGAGATGTTCTCAGCAGGACATTGCTTAGCACAAAGGCCACACTTAGTACAGGATTTATCAATTACAGCATCTTTCCCCAGTAGTAACAATATTCTTGAAGATAAAGCTGAAAGGACTCCCATTTTGATTCGAAGTACTATTCCTGTTTTATATAAGTGACTCTCTCCCCGTTCAATTAATTTACACATTCGGGAGATTTTCTGTATTGTTGCCATATATAGCTGCTTCATAATAGCGTCATCATATTTCATGATCCAGTTGCTTCCAATAGAGAACAACTCTTCGTAACAGACATCATAGTGTTTATGTTTTAATATTCTTATTAGTTCTTTTGAAGCATTATAGTTCGATGGAACTACACCTCCCGCAGTCCTGAAAATAAATACCTTCTTGCTGTTTGACGTTGTCGGCAATATCCTTGCAAAATTGCGCACTACCACAGGAATATCATATCCAATGACCTGACTTCCTAATCCAATCAGATCATATTGATTTATATCCAACTGAGTTTTTTCCTTATTTCAGCTCTAAGGAGGATTTATTCTTTGCAACGGCATTCAAGGGACATCAGTATCTTTATGAAATGCTTTTTGAGGCAATCCAGCAAGGAAATACCGGATTCGATAAGGTTCGTCTTTCTTACCTTGCATATTATAAATTTATATTAAAGTATCCTAAATTAGCGAAGCTTGTAAATCAGCGTAGATATTCAAATTCTGAAAATATAGAACAAATTTCTCTCAATTATCAAAAATTTATAGACATCGATAAACTTTTATTTGAAAGTCTTCGCAAGATTTTTGTACAAGGGCAAGAGGATGGCAGCATCCGCTCCGATCTTGATATCGACCAATTTGCCTTTTCGACTATCTACATTGCAGTTGGTTTTTTCCAATTAGTCTCTTTTACCGGTGATACTTATCCTAAATACTTTGGATATGAAAAGGATTCTTTCATTCAATTCAGCATAGATCGATTACTTGAGTCAATAAAGTCTGAAGATAAGTAAGGTTAAGAAATTTTAATAAACACAAATAACATAAGGAATTATTTTTGATATAAAAAAATACTCCTCCATATGATAGACATTTTATTATTTTATATGTCTACATAAGGGGAGCATATCAGATTAGTGTGACAGCCTATTTTAGATTAACTTTATATGTTCAATAGTATTTTTTGTGCTGCGAGAGAGGTAATTGCAAGTACCACCCAGCATATAAATCCAAGTACGATTGGTTTTTTGCCGTTTTTTATGAGAGAAAATAGGTTACTGTTTAAGCCTATTGCGGCCATGGCCATTATAATTACGAATTTACCGAGCTGAGACATAAATCCATATATGTATGTAAAGTTTGGTATAGAAGTATTTATGACTGATGTAAGTAAAAATCCGAGCACAAACCATGGAAACACCTTTTTTATACTGTAACTTTTTTCATTTAAGGCTGACTGCTTGCGTGATGTGTATACCGCAAGAAAAAGTGTAACTGGAACGATAGCAAGTGTTCTTGTAAGTTTTACTATTACAGCAAGATTTCCTGCTGCGGTGCTGAAAGAATATCCTGCTGCAACAACTGATGATGTGTCGTTTATTGCAGTTCCGGCCCACAGACCAAAATGTTGTGAACTCATGTTGAATACATGTCCTAAAAACGGAAATAAAAATGCGGCAATTACGTTAAAGAAAAATATGGTTGAAATTGAACGTGCAATTTCTTTTTCGTCAGCATGGATTACAGGGGCTGTTGCAGCTATTGCAGAACCACCGCATATTGCAGATCCGACGCCTACAAGCGTGGTGGTTTTTCCGTCTATTTTTAGAAGTTTACCTGCAATGAATGCTGTAAGAAATGCTGCTGTAAGTGTGAATATCATAAGTAGCACAGTTTGTTTTCCAACTTTGAACACGTTAAAGAGGTTCATGTCGAAACCAAGCAGAATTATTGAATATTGAAGTAATTTTTTTGAGGTGTAGTTTATTCCACTGTCTAGGAAATGAGGCCTTTTAAAGAATGCAAGAATCATACCGAATAAGATTCCAAGAACAGGGCCTCCAATGATTGGAAAAAGTTTTCCGAGTATCCATGCAGGGACGGCAATTAAAAGTGAAAGTATTATACCGGGTAATTTGTTTTTTATTTTAATCATAGTATCTCCTCCTCGTGTATTTATATAGTACTTCTTGACATACAATAAGTAAAATATTATTATTTTATTATTATAATAAGTATTTACTTATTAAAAGGAGAAAAATTATGACTTTAAGGCATTTTAAAATATTTGTTACAGTGTGTGACAACATGAATATGACTGCAGCTTCAAAAAATCTTTTCATCTCGCAATCAGCGGTAAGTCAGGCAATAGCTGAAATGGAAAATCATTATGGATTGAGGCTTTTTGAAAGACTGTCCAGAAAATTATATTTAACCCGGGCGGGACGTGAGCTTTTAGGATATGCCAGACATATTGTAAATACAAATGATCAAGTGGAAAAAGACATGAAAATTTTATCAGATAATGATTTGATAAGAGTTGGAGCGAGTGTTACAGTTGCCTCTTATGTTCTTCCTGAATTGGTTTGCAAATTTAAGAATTGTGATTCCAACACAAACATAAATGTAGTGGAGGATAATACTTCTCAAATTGAAAATTTGATATTAAATGATAAAGTTGACATTGGACTTGTCGAAGGAGATATAACATCCTCAGACATGCTTAGTTTCCCTTTCGTTGAAGATGAGCTTGTACTTATATGCGGTCCTATGCATCCGTTTTCAAAATTTAAATGCGTAGGAGCGAAAAAACTTGAAGGACAGGATTTCATAGTGCGTGAAGAAGGGAGCGGCACTAGAAAAACTTTTGAGAGTGGAATGAAATCGAAAGAATTAAATTGGAAAAATATATGGGTTTGTAATAATGCCGATACCATAAAAATGGCAGTTTCCAAGGGAATAGGATTATCGGTTATTTCAAAGCTTTCAGTTATGCATGAAGTGGATGATGGATTATTGTGTAAAATAGATGTCAAAGATATAGAATTTAAAAGACAGTTCAAGATTATTTATCACAAAAACAAGTATTTGACAAAGTATATGAGAATATTTATAGATTTATGTTTAAAAAATTTTCACGATTGAGTTAACAAGGTTTTTATTAATTAACATAAATATACTGCATGATGATATAATTGATTTATATTTAATTTATAAAAGGATGGTGTTAATTTTGTTTGAAATACAGTTGAATGACGGACTGAAAATTCCGGCTTTGGGTTTTGGAACGTATACCCTAAATGGAATATATGGATTGGAAATATTGAAAAGAGCAGTGCAAAATGGCTATAATCTTATAGATTCTGCATTTAATTATGAAAATGAAGGAATGATTGGAAAGGCTGTTAAAGAAGTAAGTGTATCAAGAGACAAACTGATAATAACTTCAAAACTTCCAGGAAGGCATCATTCATACAAGGAAGCGGTTCAGACAATTGAAGAATCTCTTTTTAGAGCCGGGCTCGATTATTATGACATTTATTTGATACATTGGCCGAATCCGAGGATAAACCTTTATGTGGAAGCATGGCAGGCTCTTATAGAGGCAAAGAAAAGAGGAATTGTAAGGTCAATAGGCGTATGCAATTTTCTGCCAGAACATATTGAAAGACTTGTCAAAGAGACGGGAGTTGTGCCAAGTATAAATCAAATAGAACTCCATCCGTATTTTAATCAGGAAGCTCAGCGAAAGTACAATAAAAAGCACAATATAGTTACTGAATCATGGAGTCCTCTTGGAAGAGGGAAAAGTGTTTTTAAAGAAAAAATAGTAGAAAAACTGGCACTTAAATACAATAAAAGTGCTTCACAAATAGTATTGAGGTGGCAGATTCAACTTGGAAATGTTCCAATACCAAAAGCAAATTCTACAGGGCATCAAATTGAAAATATCAATATATTTGACTTTGAACTTTCAAATGACGAAATTAATGCAATGAATTCCATTACGCGTGATTGTGGTAGAATTAAAAATCAAGATCCGGCAGTTTATGAAGAATTTTAAATAAAGGCTATGTTAACGAACAGTGTTGATAATATAGCATAAAATAATGGAACTCCTAAAAAGGGGTCCCATTATTTTACTATTCAACTATTTTTTAATATCTTTCTTACTATGTATAATATGAATTATATTTTTATAAACTATTGACAATATGAATTCAATAGACATATAATGAACATATGAACAGATATTCATATGTAGCGTAAAAGCAATCATTAATCATATAGTTGAGAGGGATGGTTATATAATGGACAAGGTGTTGAAAAATCCTGGTAAAAATGGTGTCAAGGTAGTTTGTGAAAACAGGCATAATAGACTTGCACAGCATGATTGCAACTATAAAGGCGTCAAAAAAGAGTTTATTTTAAAAGGACTTGATTGTGCCAATTGTGCAGCAAAAATTGAACGGGAATTAAATCATATTTCTGGTGTAGACTCAGCAATTGTTGACTTTGCTTCGTCAAAACTCTTTATAAATATGGGAGATACCTTGGAACAAGTGCAGCAAATGGAGAAGGTTAAGCAAACTGTAAAAAGAGTCGAGCCCGAGGTTGAATTGCTTGAAGTTGAAGGAAGAGGAGTCAAAGCAGAAGAGCATGAAGAAAAAAGTGGAAAGACAAAGTTTATAAGGCTCGGAATAAGTGCAGGTATATTTTTAGCTGCACTTATATTCAGACCGGAAAGTTATTTAAACGCGGCTTTGTACTTTATAGCTTATTTGCTTGCAGGTGGTGAAGTAATACTTAAAGCATTAAAAAATATAGTCAGAGGTGAAATATTCGATGAAAATTTCTTGATGGTAGTGGCTACGGTTGGTGCATTTTCAATAGGACAGTATCCAGAAGGCGTTGCAGTAATGTTGTTTTACCAGTTGGGTGAAATTTTCCAGGACATGGCTGTGGAAAAATCCAGAAAATCTATTACCAAGCTTATGGATATAAGACCTGACTTTGCGAATTTGAAAACCAACGGGGAGATCAAGAAAGTTTCGCCGGAAGAAGTTTCAATAGGTGACATAATAGTTGTTAAACCGGGAGAAAGAGTGCCAATAGACGGAGTGGTTGTTGAGGGAACTTCAATGATTGACACATCTGCATTGACAGGAGAGTCTGTTCCAAGAAAAGTAGGTTTTAAAGACGATGTTCTTGGTGGAGTTATAAATAAAAATGGAGTTATTACGCTGGAGGTAAAAAAAGAATTTGGAGATTCAACTATTGCAAAGATACTTGATCTTGTTGAAAACGCAAGCAGCAAGAAGGCTCCAACGGAAAACTTCATAACAAAATTTGCAAGATATTATACCCCTATTGTAGTTTTTGCGGCAGTTGCACTGGCTGTCATACCTCCCTTTTTTATAGGAGCAAGCTTTTCACAGTGGCTCTACAGGGCACTTGCATTTCTCGTTGTTTCATGTCCGTGTGCGCTTGTAATATCAATTCCGCTTGGATTCTTTGGTGGAATAGGTGGAGCTTCCAAAAATGGAATACTTGTAAAAGGCGGCAACTATCTTGAAGCATTGAACAATGTTGAGACTGTAGTGTTTGATAAGACAGGAACACTTACAAAAGGTGTTTTTAAAGTTACAGAGGTAAAAGCGCAGAATGATTTTTCAGAAGATAAACTTCTTACTTATGCTGCCTATGCCGAAAGTTATTCAAATCACCCTATTGCAGTTTCCATATTGAAAGAGTATGGCAAAAAAATACCAAAAAATCTAGTGAAAAATTATGAGGAAATAGCAGGAAAGGGAATAAGAGTTGATTTTAATGGGGAAGAGATTCTTGCAGGCAATTTCAAGCTTATGGAAAGTGAGAAGGTATCCTTTGATAAAATTGAGACTTTGGGCACTGTTGTGTATGTTGTTGTGAACAAGATTTATGCAGGAAGTATAGTTATATCAGATGAGATTAAAAATGACTCGAAAAAGGCAATAGAGGATATTAAATCAATTGGAATCAAAAAAACAGTAATGCTTACAGGTGACAGCAAAAAGGTTGCATCAAAAATAGGTATGGAGCTTGGAATGGATGAGATACATGCAGAATTACTCCCGGATCAAAAAGTTATGGAGATAGAAGCTATTGCCGGAAGAAAATCATCAAAGGGGAAACTTGTATTTGTAGGTGATGGAATAAATGATGCTCCGGTACTTGCAAGAGCTGATATAGGTATAGCAATGGGAGGTGTCGGATCGGATGCTGCAATAGAGGCAGCAGATGTTGTAATAATGACGGATGAACCTTCGAAAATAGCAACAGCCATAAAAATAGGCAAGAAGACGAGAAAGATAGTAATGGAGAATATAATATTTGCACTTGGTGTCAAGCTTATACTGCTTATACTTGTAGCCATTGGTATTGGAACAATGTGGGAGGCTGTATTTGGAGATGTGGGGGTTACTTTAATTGCCGTATTGAATTCAATGAGGGCTATGAAAACCGAGAAAATATAAAAAAAGGAGAGTCTTAAAAGATTCTCCTTTTATTTTAATCAATTACCGGATTTTGTATTTTGGTTTGAAGGTGAAGTTGAATCGGTATTGCTGTTTTGAGAATTTGAATCACTGTTGCCTGATGATCCATCGGAACTTGGGGTCTGGTTTTTGTTTGAATTTTGTTTGGAGTCATCTGAATTTGAGCTGCTGTTTTCCGTGTTATCTTTTGAAGAGGTACTTGATTGATTGTCTGTTGAGTTTTCTGAACTTCCTGTACCTGAACTGTTGTCAGACTTATTCTCAGATGAACTACTTGATTTATTGTTGCTGTTTGACGACGACCGAGGAACCTGCGTCTTTAAACTACCTGTAGAGTGACTGTTCTGATTTGTATTGTTTTTTGATTTTACAGGAGTGTCAGAACCTTTGTAAGTAGAGGTATTGGTTGAAGTCCCGGTACTTTTTGCAGGTGTCTTTTTCAAATAATGTACTCCAAGAGTTCCGGCAAATATAACGATAAAAATAAGTAACATGCTTATAAGCGAGGTTCTGTCTATTTTGAAAACATTATTTTTTCTTGAAGAACCTTTTAGCATGCCTTGAAAAGAAGATGATAAACCGTATTTTCCAGAAGAATCTATTTGTTTGAAGTTCTCTGGAGATCTGATAGCAACAATAGGTTTGCTGTGCATTGAATTTTCATCTTCCGTGTATACAGTAGCTGAAAATGTATCTCCCTTGCTTAAAAATGGAATATGAACATCAAGAAAGCTGTTGTTTTGTGAAGACTCAAACTTGAGACCACGCGTTATTTTTGCGTCTGTCATCTTTAATTCAGTTTTAGGACTTTGTATGTTTACAGTAATATTGTGTACTGTTTTTTTTGATAAGCTGCGTATGGTAATCATATATGCGAATATTTTTTTACCATCTTTTTTCATAGGTATCATATTTTTTATGCTGCATAATATTCTTGGAGCCAAATTTTTATAATAATCTAACAATATTCCAGATATGAACGATATTATTATTGTAATAATTGCAGTTTTTATAATACTTAGCATCTTAAATTCCTTCCTTGTTTTTGAATTTGCGTATCTAAATTATAAATTACATATAAAGCTGTGTCAAACTAAAAATAGCCTTTGGAGTTAGCTACAGCCAATGTTTACAAGTTGGTAATAATTTTATTTATATATTATTATGTTTTAAAATCAAGCTTTATGAGGAATATTACATATATTAAAAAGATGATCCCTATTGCTGCAGAGATCATCTTTTTAATGTATGGATGAGGTTTTTTAGTACACTATATGATTTTTAAGCATAAACTCGGCCCATGCCATGACCATTGAAAAACAGGAAATTACTATAACAAGGAATATGGCACCGGTATCATAATTTATCTTTTCGTCTTTGTTTACTACATATGCTCGGAGAATTTCAATACCAAGCAGGATAAAGACAACGGGCCAGAAATTCATTATAAAATTATAATTTATGTTTTTGAAGAATGTATCAATTAAAAATAATACTCCAAATGATACAAGCATTATTCCTGCTGTAAGAGTGCCAACTCGTCTCCCTTTACTCATGATCCATATCCAGCTCCTTTTTCTTTCCAATAATCAATTTTATTCCAGCTGCAATAATAATAATTCCAATTGTTACCTGAGGTGTAACTGAAGCAATAGCATTTATAAAATCGTATGCGTATTGCCCAATATATTCCAGCATCACATATTTAATATTATTCCATATGAGATATATTCCAATCAAAATAACAATTATCCCTAAAAGAAGTCTTCTCTTTTTGAATAATCCCTGATCCAGCTTGAGAAATTTATTGATTGAAAACATATATCCGTCTTCCAATGATTCAAATTGTTCTTCAGATGAAAATTGCTTGTTTATACAGTCAAAGAATGAATAGAACCACACTACAGGTATACTGTATAAAAGAGGTGATATATTAAGCCATGTTGAAAGAAATATGATAAAGAAAAATGCAGACATAAATGACACACCCATCTTCATAAAACCCATATACATATGCCCTGCTCCCGGCAGAAACGAAAAAACAATTGTTAAAAAGTTACCCTTTTTATTTTTCATGATGGAATACCTCCATGTTAATTATATTATTTGTAAAATTCAATAGCTTTGTATTAATTAAATGTATATACTTGTCATTTGGCGGACTAAAATTTGTTGCTTTGGTTTCAATATTGGCTATGAATTTAAAATTACTTGAAAAAACTATCATGAGAGCCAGGCACGCTGCTGTTATAACTCTAAATGAATAAACAAAAAGTTCTCTGTGCTTTTGCGAACTGCTGTGTATTTTGTTTTTTACTTCTTCTTCAAAACCATAGGGAAGATCTAAAAGCTCATTTTCACAGAAGCTTTCCGCAACACGCTGTGCACACTTTTCACAAGCTTGAGTATGCCGGCTGAAATTTTCCAGCTCTTCACTGTTCAGAGATCCGGTTTTAAATTTTTCTATAGATGTTTTACTTATATGCCCTGTTTTGTCGAATAAATAATCAATCAAGTAAATTCCTCCTTCCATAAAACTTTAAGCAGTTTTTTTGCCCTATAGAGCCTGGTTTGAAGTGTTTTTAGATTTTCGCCTGTTTGCTTTGCCATATCTGAAAGCTTCATGTCTTTACAGAAATAGTTTACGGCAACTGTTTTATAAGGGTCTTTTAATTTTCTGCAGAGATTGTATACTTGTTCTGTACTATATTTTATTTCAAGAGTTTCTAATGGCAGGATACTTGAATCTTTAATAGAGTTGTAGTCTTCCAACTCAAGATTTTGTATATCCCTTGCAGGACTTTTAACATAATCCTTACACTTGTTTATTGCAATTTTTACAAGCCAGGCCTTTAAATTTCCTCCATGGAATTTGTGCATATTTTTATATACAGTCAAAAATACTTGCTGTGAAATATCTTCTGCATCGAAGTAATTTCCCGTGTAGGATGTACAAATGGTAATGATTAATCGTCCATATTTTCTCATGCAATTTTCGAATTGTATATTTTCAATGATCACCACCACCTTTCGACCTCTCAATAATATAACGATTTAAAACAGAAAAACACTTCAAGTATTTCTAAAAAATTATTTTATATTAAGTTATGGAGAAATGAGAATTGGGATAAGTAGTTATTTACATAAAAGGTGGAATTAGAAAAATCACAACAACATGGAATCTTATCTTTGAAGTATTCTGAAAAAGTTATTTTGTGTGTATTGTTAGTAATAAGTTTTATTTATAATACATTATTATATTTTGAAATACGACTTTGCGGGAAGTATTGTTTATATACGAATGTTGTGTGTTGCCTTTAAATTTGAGGCAATCACCACTTTTCATGATAAATTGTTTATTATCTATATTCATAGTCATTGAACCCTCTGAAATCAGTATATATTCTTCAATATCATCGTTGTGAGGTTCAGACAGATGGTTGCATCCTGGTTCAAGTTCTATTGTAAATATTTCAAATCCACTATTTGCATCGAAAGGAAATACAGGATAAAGCTTCATTTTGCTTCCTTCTTCTTTAAGAGGAACGATATCTGATTTATGTATTATTTTTAAAGTGTCATTTTCTTCGTTAATAAAAGAAGAAAATGACACTTTAAGGCCTGTTGATATTTTCCACAAGGTAGATACAGTAGGATTTGACAGACCTCTTTCTATTTGACCCAGCATTCCTTTGCTTACACCGGTTAATTTAGATACATTATCAAGACTTAAATTTTTTTTCAATCTCACATCTTTTAATTTGTTGCCTATTATAATATTTAAATTTTTCATAAATATCTCCTCGTATAAGAATTTTGCATTAATTTTATAATAACAAATAACCTTGATAAAATCTATAAACGAAATATATCTATTGTATAATATAATATAATTTTGTATAATATATTATACAAAATTATAGATGGGAAGTAATATTTATGAAAAAAGCAATTTTACTTGGAATAATGGCTTCATTCTTTTTTGCTTTTACGTTTGTCTTGAACCAACAAATGAATTTTCATGGAGGAAGCTGGATATGGAGTGCTTCGCTAAGGTACATTTTTACTCTTCCAATTTTGTTTCTAATCATGGTGGCAAAATGTGAACTTAAGGAAGTAATTCAAGACATAGTTAAACATCCTGCAAGATGGACTATATGGAGCACTGTAGGATTTGGAATGTTTTATGCACCTCTTAGTTTTGCATCTATATATGGACCATCATGGCTTGTTGCAGGAACATGGCAAATAACTATAATTGCAGGAGGACTTCTGTCACCTGTTTTTTTTAAAGAAGTAAATTTAGAAAATAGAGTTGTAAAAGTTAGAAACAAGATACCTAAAAAGGTCATCTCTGTCTCTCTTATAATTCTATCTGGAATATTTTTGATGCAGTTTCAGCAGATACGTCAATTGTCAAGTATGAAACCTGTTATAGGTATTATACCTGTAATTGTTGCAGCTTTTTCATATCCTCTTGGAAACAGGAAAATGATAGAAGCTTGTGGAGGAAAGTTTAATACTTTTCAGAGAGTTTTTGGTATGACATTATGCAGTATGCCTTTTTGGGTTGTATTGTCTGTATTTGGAATTGGGTATGTAGGTCTTCCAAGCAAAGGTCAGGCAATCCAGTCATTTATAGTTGCAGTTTGCTCGGGAGTAGTTGCAACGGTATTATTTTTTAGAGCAACTGATATTGTAAGCAGTAGTCAGAAAAAACTTGCAGCAGTTGAATGTACACAGTCTGGAGAAGTAATATTTACATTACTTGGAGGAGTTCTATTTTTCAATGATAAAATACCCACAAAGCTGGATCTTATAGGCATAACATTTATTGTTGTTGGAATGATTTTAAATAGCTGCACTGCAGAAAAAACTGAAGATAATTTTACTCAGCAGTTACCTAATACAGGACATTGATTTAATGAATATATTTACAGTTATCAAATTTATTTTTTTGTAAATAATATTTTTGAATACAATATTATTAATAGCTGGAGGTATATAATTTGAAAATAAAACGTAGATTTATCCCGACAATTTGTATTTTTATAATTTTTATTTTCATATTTGAAAATATAACAGTTAAATTTGTTGAAGCAGAAGAGAACTTCAAAGATGATAAAAAAATAATATATCTTACTTTTGATGATGGTCCAAGTACGATTACAAATAGGGTACTTGAAATATTAAAAAATGAAAATGTAAAAGCCACATTTTTTCTAATTGGAAATCAGATAAAACCAAATGAAGATGTAGTGAGGAAAATATATACTCAAGGACATGGAATAGGCCTCCATACATATACTCATAAAACATCGTGTATATATTCCAGTTATCAGGCTTTTGTAAAAGAAATGGAGGAGACTGCAAATGAAATTCAAAGAGTCGTTGGAATAAGGCCGAATATAATGAGATTTCCTGGAGGAAGCTGGAAACGCCTAAATCATGAAAATCTTTTAAAACTTCATAAAGCCAATTATAGAATATACGATTGGAATATGGTAACCTCTGATGGAATAAATCCAAGAACACCAGTCGGGAAACTTATCAGGCAAGCCACTGGCAAAAAAGAAAAGCCAAGTAGAATAATACTTTTGATGCACTGTGATTATACAAATAAAAATACTTGCGAGGCACTTCCGCAAATTATAAAATATTATAAAAATCACAATTACGAATTCAAAGTAATTACAAAGGATACCAAAGAGTTATATTTTCCAATTTATAAAAAATAAATTTATATTGAAAAACAGGTCTTAGGTAAAGAATTATATACTTTTTTTTATTTTGGTAAAATTAAATGGCATTGACAAAACTTTTAAAGTATGTATAATGTAGCTTATAAGTAATTTAATATGTAAAATACATTGAAAGAGGAAAGTAATTTAATGTTGGATTTAAAGAGAAGAAATGAATGGTGAAAAATTTCTAAATTTCTATTTAAATGAAGTGCCCTCTTGAGTTATGTTTCGAAATAATAGTAGACTGCATCGTATTCACACGTTATAGTGAAAGGACATTGATTGTGTCTAAAAGCAAAAAATAGGATTTTAACAATCCGATTAGAGTGGAATAGCGAAAATGAAACTTCGTCTCTGTAAATTATGGAGATGAAGTTTTTTTATTATAAAAAATACAAATTTATTGAATTGGATACATAGTATTCAATAATTTTATAGAAAAACTTATGACTATGTTGGTTAAAAGTAATTTTTATATAAAGGGGAAATAAATATGAAATCTAATGTTAGCAAGAGTGGATCAGTAGGAAAAAAAATAAATTACATCATACTGCCAATATTGATTATTTTAATATGGGAATTTGTTAGTAAATTTGGACTAGTACCGTCCATATTGCTGCCGCCAATTTCAAGTGTGGTCAAGTCCTTTGTATCTCAAATACAGAGTGGACAACTGTTAAATGATTTAATTTCGAGTTTATCAAGAGTAATAAAAGGGTATTTAGGTGGGGCTGTTTTTGGAATAGTTTTTGGAATTGCGATGGGAATATCAAGAAGAACGAATAATTTTTTTACAATAATATTTAACAGCGTAAGGCAAATACCACCACTTGCATGGATACCACTTTTTATATTGTGGTTTGGTATAGGAGAAACTTCGAAGGTTATCATGATTGCCATGGGAGCATTCTTTGCAGTTTTGTTAAATACTATAAATGGTATAGTAAGTGTTCCTAAAGAGTATATTGAAGTTGCAAAATTGTACAAGATAAAAAAGTTGGACTTGTTTAGAAAGGTTTATCTGCCTTCAGCTGTACCTAGTATATTTGTTGGATTGAGACTTGGTGCTGGTTCATCATGGATGTCAGTAGTTGCAGCAGAAATGATAGCTTCAAGTTCCGGAATTGGCTACAGGATAAATGATGCAAGAAGCCTTATGCAGCCGGATGTTGTCATAGTTGGTATGTTTGTAATAGGTATAATAGGACTTCTAATGGATGTAGGACTTAGAAAGTTATCTAAAGCAGTAACAAAGTGGCAGACAGTTTAAGGAGGAGTAGATGTGAGTTTCCAAAATGGAGAATTAAAAGTGAGTAATTTGGATAAAAGTTATATTGTTGACAATAAACAAATGAGGATATTGGATAATGTAAATTTTTCTGCAAAGAAGGGTGAGTTTGTCAGCATCATAGGTCACAGCGGATGCGGCAAGAGTACATTACTCAAAATAATAGCAGGATTGGTAGGATACAATGTAGGCTCCGTTGTTCTAAATGGATCGGAGATAAAAGAAGTAGTTCAAAATGGTACGGATGTGGGAATGGTATTTCAGGATCATAGGTTATTGCCGTGGCTTACTGTCAAGGAAAATATTAAATTTGGCTTATATGGAATTTCGAAGGAGGAAGAAGAAAAACTTGTGATGGATCATATTGAACTTGTTGGACTAAAGGGATTTGAAAACGCATATCCAAAACAATTGTCAGGAGGTATGGCTCAGAGAGCGGCTATTGCAAGAGCATTGGTTCACAGACCAAAGGTTTTGCTTTTGGATGAACCTTTCGGGGCACTGGATGCTCTTACAAGGCTTCAGATGCAAAAGGAAATTTTGAAAATCTGGCAAAAAGAAAAAACTACCATGCTGCTTGTTACCCATGATATAGATGAAGCAATATATTTAAGCGATAAAATTTTAATAATGTCGTCGAGACCTTCAGAGGTGAAGATAGAGCTTGATATAGAACTTGAAAGGCCTAGAGACAGAAACAGCAATGAATTTTCTGAAATAAGAAAAAAAATATATACAGAGTTTTTTGGAAGCAATTATAGTATTTAATTGATTATAGGGGGGCGGAATAATTATGAAAAAGAAATTTATTTCAGTAATATTAATGGCAATTTTAGTTTTCGGAATTACTGCTTGTTCCAATGGAGCGGACAGTTCAAAAAATGATGGAAAAACAAAAGTGGTTAGACTTGGATATCCTGGAACTCAGTATTCTATGACCGGGATAACAGGTATAGCCCAGCAAAAAAAGTTTTTTGAAAGTGAGCTCAAAAAAGTGGGTTATACTATAGAATATGTTCCATTTTCGGCACAGGGGCCTGCAGTAAATGAAGCTTTATTAAGTAAAAAAATTGATTTTGCAATGTATGCTGATTTTCCAGGAATTATATTGAAGTCAAAAGGTGCTGATATAAGTCTTCTTGGAACAACCGAGGATAAGATACATTCGACTATAGTTGTTAAGAAAGATAATAACAGTATAAAGTCTGTAAAAGATCTTAAAGGCAAAAAGGTAGGTTTTGCAAAAGGGACCTATGCACAAAAATTTCTATTTGAAATACTGAAGAAAAATAATATTTCAGAGAAGGATGTACAACTTGTAAATGTTACTACAGATGCTGAATCGTCACTTTTGTCTGGAAATCTTGATGCAGTTGTTTTGACTGATTCTTCGGCACTCTTGCTTACCGAAACTGAAAAAGTTGCAAGGAATGTAATAAGCTCAAGAGAATATCCAGAGCTCAGTGCACAGAATATATTTGTAGGTTCAAATAGTTATATAAAGAATAATCCCGAGGCAACTACAGCAATTTTTAGGGCTTTGATGGATGCAAAAGAGTATTTTAAGACAAATCCTGATGAAAGCTACAAACTGCTTACAAAATCAGGTTTGAGTTTGAATGCAATAAAGCAGGAATACAGCAGCAATGCACCAAACTTTGATATTTTTACAGTAGAGACAAGCAAGGATTCAATAAAGAAACTTGATCAAACGCAGAAATTTTTGCTGGATCAGAAATTCATAACACAAAAATTTGATTCCGAAAAGTGGCTGGACAATTCATATTATGAAAAGGCAAACAAGCAATCATTAAAAAAATAAATTGGAGGTAATAGATTATGGGATATCCAAGTATTTATCCGACAGGAGTTACGATTTACAATCCAGAAAAGGCATGGAGCGGGTATACAGTTTTTCAGGCCAAGGAATTGGGAGCATTACTCATTGATATGAGCGGTAGAGAGGTGCAGTTATGGAAAAATGTTCATGGTTTTCCAAACAAGATATTGCCGGGAGGATATGTTGTTGGAAGCAGTGGAGAGAGAAATTCAAAATATGGATTTCAGGATATGACCGATCTTATTCAAGTTGACTGGGAGGGAAATGTGGTTTGGAAGTTTGACAAACATGAATATATAGAAGATCCTGGAGAAAAACCGAGATGGATGCTTAGGCAGCATCACGACTACCAGAGGGAGGGAAATCCTGTAGGATACTATGTACCTGGTATGGAACCTAAAACAGATGGGGGAAATACTATTATATTGTGCCATGATAATGTGAAAAATGGCAGAATATCAGATAAAGTACTGCTGGATGATAAAATTATTGAAGTTGACTGGAAAGGAAATATTGTATGGACCTGGAATGCCACAAATCATTTTGATGAGTTTGGATTTGATGAAGAGGCAAAAAATGTTTTATACCGAAATCCAAATATGAGAACTGCAGGTGGCGGAGTAGGCGACTGGCTTCATATAAACTCCATTTCTCTACTAGGACCGAACAGATGGTTTGACAATGGAGATGAGAGATTTAATCCGGATAATATCATATTTGACAGCAGGGAGGCAAATATACTTGGCATAATAAGCAAAAAAACAGGAAAAATTGTGTGGAAAATGGGACCGAGGTATGACACAGACAGCAGACTCGGCGAAATTGGATGGATTATAGGGCAGCACAATGTGCATATGATACCTAGAGGACTTCCAGGCGAAGGAAATATACTTGTTTTTGATAATGGAGGCTGGGCAGGATACGGAGCTCCTAATCCGGGATCACCTACTGGAAATAGAAATGCCTTGAGGGATTATTCAAGAGTAATTGAATTTGATCCGGTTGCCTTCAAAATTGTATGGCAGTATTCACCTAAGGAGGCAGGTTTTATAGTCCCGCTTGATGCAGCAAGATTTTACAGTCCGTTTATAAGCAATGCACAGCGTCTGCCAAACGGCAATACGATTATAACCGAAGGATCTGACGGACGTATTATAGAAGTTACGAAAGATCATGAGATAGTTTGGGAATATATAAGCCCATATGAGGGAGATGGAACTTCTAAGATGAATATGGTGTATAGGTCATATAGAATACCGTATGAGTATATTCCACAGCTTGAGAAACCTGATGAAAAGCCTATCCTAAAACTGGATAAAAACACATTTAGAGTACCAGGGGCGGCTAAACCTGGTGCAGTGAGGGAAATACATGTGGCTGGAACAGAAGAATATGAAAAGAAGGAATCCAATTTTTGTGTAATAACGGACGATGAATTGGATGATGAGAAAAAAATGTATTAGAGATTAGATTATGTTTGAAAGGCTTGAGTGATTTTTATATCATTTAAGCCTTATTTTATTTAAAAAAATTGTACACGATTACAAACATTCGGTTATATTGTAATAATATAAGTATATATAATAAGTTTTGTAATTTTGAAATTTTATGATGGATGTGAATGCCGTATTTTAGAGGAATTTGGAGATGAGGATTGTAATTGGTATGCATTTTGCTAGTATAATATGCTGTAAAGGAGGTGAATATGATGAAAGACAATATTAACATATTATGTTGCTGTGGGGCAGGAATAGCTACATCAAACTATTTGAAAGAAGAAATAGAAGACAGAATGAAAGCTGAAAAAATAAAAAACGTAAAAGTTAAGATATGCAGGGTCACTGATCTTGAAGAACAAGTGGGAAATGCAGACCTTATTGCTACAACAGTAGAAATGAAAAATTCTTATGATGTACCTATGGTAAGGGCACTTGGAATAATGCTGGATGATGATGCAGCACAAAAGGCACTTGATGAAATTGTATCAATTGTAAAATCACTTTAGTTTCAAATTAATAGCGCTATTAAAATTATAAGGTGGGTGTGTTAGAAGTTTAAATTGAATGGAATGGAGGATTAATATGGGAATAATAGAAAAGATAACAAATGCAATGCATGTTTTCTTCGGCTTTAGCTCTAATGTGACTATAGTAGGACTTTTCATAATAATTGTTTTATTTGTGAGGGTACCTCTTAAAAAGGGTATACTTGGAGCTCTAAAGGTTTCTATAGGACTTCAGGGTATAATGCTTATAGTAAATCTTATACAGCAGGCAATGGCACAGCCTGTGAGCAATATAGTGAAAATATACGGCTTTAATAAAAGCGTTGTAGATATAGGATGGGGATGTCTTACTTATGCTTTTGGAAATACATACGGTTATTTTGGAGTACTGCTATTTCTTATATTAAATGTATTTCTTGTTTATATAAGATTTTTGCAAACCGTGTATGTGGATATATTTAATACTTGGAGGGCAATGCTTCTCGGCGGACTTGTGGGAGTGGCTTCAAATAATTTCTGGATGGCTACTTTGGCAGTTATCGTATTTCTTTTAATTGACACAAAGGCTGCAGATATTGCAGCACCTCATATAGAGAAAGTAAATAATTTCCCACCGGGAGGTTCCTGGCCGCATGGAAGTCACTTTTCCTTTCAGGCATGTATTGCCATACCAATAGAATGGGTTTTGAAGAGGGTACCTGTAGTAAAAGACATCAATATTAAAGCTGAAACTATAGAGGAGAAATTTGGAGTACTAGGAGATAGCACTGTAATGGGGGCACTTGTTGGCATATTTATAGGTCTTATAAGCCAGATTGGTATTATGCCATCGCTGCTTTTGGGAGTTGAGATGTCGGCTGCATTCTTGCTTCTTCCGAGGATGGCATCAATTCTTGTAGAAGGTTGGTTTCCGATTATTAAGGCTGCGAGGAAACTTTTAACTTCAAAATTGCATAGAAATGATGTTCGTATAGCACTTGACTGCTCAACAGTAATAGGGCATCCGGCAGTTACACCGACTACACTTATTATGTATCCTATAGCATTGTTTATTTCTCTTGTATTACCTGGAAATACCATGATTGCATCTGTGAGCTTGATAATAGTTTTATGGGAAAGTGCCGCTGTAAATTCAATAACTGAAGGAAATATATTCCATAATATAATTATAGAATCAATTATAATATGTTTGTTCTGCTGGGGTGCAAGTTATATGTCTCAACCTATGACGGCACTTGCAGGAACCATGAAGTACGATGTTGCAAAAGGGGCGATATCAGCATGGGATGCAACAGGAACACCGCTTGTTGCGGCAGTTTATAAAATATTTAGTCTTATATTTGGATTCTAGTTTGAATGTTTAGAAGGAGGAACTTTATGGACAAGACAATTCAAGGAGTATATTATGATGTGCTTAGAATAAATTCTGTAGATACAAAAGAAGGTGTAATAACATATCTTTCAGATTACCTGAAGGATAGAGGATGTGTAAATGACAAGTATGTTGATGCAACCATAAATAGAGAACATATATATCCAACAGGACTTCCAACCAAGCCTATAGGTATAGCTGTTCCGCATTCAGAACGGGAGAATGTAATAAAACCGGCTGTTATAATGGGTATACTTGATAATCCAGTTGAATTTATGAAAATGGAAGACAGTAGTTCAAGCATGGAGGCTGGAATAGTTTTTTTACTTGCATTAAAAGGTGAGGATAGTCATTTGAATTATTTAAAAAATATAGTCAATTACTGCAAAAATCAACAAAATATAAAAAAATTGTATTATTCAAATACACACGATGAAGCCTTCAACATATTTATGTCTGATATACTAAGAATTGGGTAGTTTTGACATATATACATTAACTTGTAGGTGCATAAAATCTAAATTTATATTAAAATTAGATAGTTGAAAAAGTATAATGTAAGAGCTATTTGTTTTGTGAATTAGGATTTGCAGGACAAATAGCATTGATCATACTTCAAATAGCATATTTGGAGGTTAGCAAGTATATGAATGAGAATAATTTAAAAAAAGTAAAAAACATAATAGAAAATGAAGATGTTAGAAATCCATTAAGTGATGATGAAATATCAAAAAGGCTTTCAGTACTAAGGGAAACTGTTACAAACTTAAGGCATGAATTAAAATTTCCGAATTCAAGACAGAGAAAAAAGATTGCTATAATAAAGTTTATAAAATTGGAGAAGGAGAAAAATTCAAAGTTAGATTCAAAGCAAATTACGATTAAACTTGTGAAGAGTGGATTTGATGTATCTTCCAGCTATATAAACAAGATATTGAATGAATACAGTGAAAATCTCAAGCTGATAGAAAAAAAGGATATGGAACAAAAAAAAGAAATTGATATTTTCAGCAGTCTTGTAGGGTATGATGGAAGCTTGAGAAAGTGTATAAAACAAGCAAAAGCATCTGTATTGTATCCACCATTCGGTCTTTCAACACTTATAATCGGCGAAAGTGGTACTGGAAAAACTCTTTTTGTAGAGTATATGCATAAGTATGCGGTATCCAAAGGCGTGATTGACAAAAATGCACCTTTTATAGCATTGAATTGTGCTGATTATGGCGACAATCCACAACTTCTTCTTTCAATATTATATGGTTATAAAAAAGGTTCTTTTACAGGGGCAGATGAAGACGAGGAAGGGCTTGTTGAGAAGGCAAACAACGGTATGCTTTTCTTAGATGAAATACACAGACTCCCGCCAAAAGGCCAGGAAATATTATTTTCGCTTCTTGACAAGGGAACATTCAAAAGGCTTGGTGAAACATATAATGACAGAAAGGCAAATGTATTTTTTATAGGCGCGACTACAGAAGATATTGAATCAGTGCTTCTTACAAGTTTTAGAAGAAGAATTCCAATGCTTATTTCAATACCGTCTCTAAAAGATAGATCTATAAGAGAAAAAGTCAGACTTATATATACATTTTTTCAGATGGAAGCAGACAGGACAAATTCTAATATATTTGTAAGTGACAAAATAATAAAGTCTTTTGCACTCAAAAGTTACCAGGGCAATATAGGTCAGATAAAAAGTGAAATTCAGGTAACTTGTGCCAATGCCTATATAGACAAGATAAATTCAGGAAAAGATGAAATAGATATAGGTCTTAATGAGATGCTCTATAACAATTTTTTCAGTGAAGATGCTATAATAAACAATTATGATATATCTGAGCTTAATATGATTATAAATGATAAACTTTTTGTTCCAAAGAGTATTGTGGGTGTTGGAGGTACTGATGTTGCAGATGAAACTAAGTATTCTCTGCCGAGGGATATATATGAGAAAATAGAAAATAAATATAATCAACTGAAGCGAATGGATTTGTCTCAGAAAGAAATGGAAAAGATAATGTGGTCTTTTATTATAAAAAATTTCAACAATATAGATTTTGAAGGAGAGAAAAAAGGCATAATTCATTTTGACAGTTTGAAGTACATTATAAAGGATAATATATTAAACATCTTAAAAAAATTTATCCAAGAATTAAAAGTCAAGTACAATAATCGGAGTATAAATAAAAATTTTATAATATACCTTGCAATTCATATAAATGAGGCAGTAAAGAGAATACGTTATAAATTTGAAATAATAAATCCAAATATATCATATATCAAAGAAAACATGAAAGAGGAGTACCAGCTTGCAGCAAAGCTTGCGCTGGAAATTGAAAAATGTGAAAAAATAGGAATACCAGAAGATGAAATAGGTTTTATTGCAATATACGTAAAAAAAATAATTGAAACAAAAATTAAAAGAAAAAAAATAGGAATAATTGTGATATGTCATGGTAAAATAGCAACTGAAATGGTTGCTGTTGTCAATAAGCTCATGAATATAAATTCACCTATTGCAATAGATATGCCGCTTGAAGTAAATCCAAGCAAAATATTTGAGAAAACAATAGAAATATCAAAAATACTTAACAATGATAAAGGCATACTTTTTCTTGTTGATATGGGTTCGCTTGTAAATATAGGCGAGGAAATAAATAAGAAGACGGGGATAAAAACGAGAACCATAGACAGGATAGACCTTCTTACTGTGCTTGAGGCTGTGAGAAAGGTATATGTTGAAGAAGAAAAGGGACTTGATGATATATACTATGAATTGATAAATTCAAAATACAAGTTTCAAATGATTTATGCAAATCATTCAAGGAAACCTCCTGCTGTTATAGCGATGTGTCTCACCGGTAGGGGAATAGCACAAAATATAAAGAACACTTTGGAGAGAAATTATAAATATGTAAAGATATTTACTCTCAGTCTTATTGATGAAAATTTGAAAGACAGGATAGAACAGCTTAAAGTTGATTACAATATTGTTGCCATAGTTGGAACCATAAATCCTGGAATAGAAGGAATAAAATTTGTACCTTTTGAACAGGATTTCGAAAGAAATGAGAAGGTATTTTTGGATTACATTTTAAAACAGAATTGTAGAATTGGCTTGAGTGGAATAGTTGATGAAAAATTTATAATGCTTGATTATGATATGAATACCAAGCATCAAATACTTGAAACAATGTGTGAAGTCCTGTTCAACAATGGTTATGTAAAAAAAGAATATATTAATTCTGTTTTAGAAAGAGAGAAGGTAAATACTACGTATTTTAAGGGCGATATAGCAATTCCACACGGATTATCGGCATATGTCAATAAATCATGTATAGTATTTATGAGACTAAAAAGCCCTGTAAAATGGGATAATGATGGAAGAATGGCAAATTTGATATGTATGCTTGCAATAAGTGACAGCGATATAAATACAGTTACGGAACTTTTTAAAATATTAAAACAGCGTGACAAAGTTAAACAGCTGATGAAGGCAAAAACATCAGTTGAATTTATGGAAATAATCGAGAAATGTGATTGATTTAAAACAAAATAGATTTTAGTTGAATAGTGAAAGTGAATTCGGCTTAAAACCGTTGTATTTAAAAATGCGGTTTTAAGTCGAATTTTTTAATATATTAAGAAAGGAATGAATTATTATGAAAAAAACAAAAGTGTTGCTTGTAGCTGATGGAGGGGTTACTCCTGAATTAATGAAGAAGATGTTTGAACTTGAGAAATATGGTGCCGATGTTACCATGGTAGAAGACAAGGATATGTATGCAATGGGACCTATTACAGATCGTATGCTTCAAATTGAAAAAGGTGGTGTCAATGCAGCTCCAACGTGTGAAGCACTTCTTGAAAATTGTAGGGACAAGGATATAATAGTGGTTCATGTCGCATCAATAAACAAGGAAATAATAAATGCATGTGAGAAATTGAAATTAGTTGCAGTTCTGAGAGGCGGATATGAAAATGCGGATGTAAATGAGCTTACTAAAAAAGGCATAAAGCTTATAAATGCACCATGGAGAAGTGCAAATGCCGTAGCTGATTTTACCGTTGGTATGATGATTGCAGAAAACAAGAATATCGCCAGAAGTCACAAGATGATTTTTGAAGGAAAATGGTGCAAAAAATTTGTAAATCAAAAATATATTCATGACATGCGTGAGTGCACAGTCGGTATAATTGGATTTGGATATATAGGACAAAGAGTTGTTGAAAGGCTGAAAGGTTTTGGATCAAAAGTTGTAGTATATGATCCTTTTATCGATCCTGAAATAATAAAAAATCACGGCTGCATTCCTGTAAGTCTTGATCAACTTTTGAAACAATCGGATTTTGTAACAGTTCATCTTAGACTTTCTGAGAAAACTGAAAAGTTTATTGGAAAGAAGGAACTTGAAAAGATGAAATCTACAGCATATCTTATAAATACGGCACGTTCAGGACTGGTAGATACAGATGCACTTGTCGATGCCCTGAAGAATAAAAGGATAGGTGGAGCCGCAATAGATGTATTTGACCAGGAACCACTTCCATCAGATAGTCCTTTTCTTGAACTTGACAATATTACACTTACATCACATCTTGCAGGTACTTCTTGCGATACCATGAAAAATTCAGTTGAAATAGGATTTGATGATATTAAAAATTATCTTCAGGGGCTTCCTATGAACAACGTTCGAAATTGACATATTGACAAAACCCGCGTATATGGTTAGCATGTAGTTGTATTATGATTGAAAATCAAAAGATTGGAGAATGTTTGGTGGAAATTGGAGAAAATAAATTTTATGTAATTCCGTCTGTTAGAATCAATAAAAACATAGCTTATGCGCTTTCTCTTGATAATGAATATGTACTTTTAAGTGAAGCTCATATAGGAAATTTGGGACCTATGGTATCAAAATGTCATAAAAACGGTAAAAAAGTTATAGTGAATGCGGAGCTTATAGGCGGGCTGAATCTTGATAAGACAGGCATAAATATGTTGAAGAAGATGTATAAGGTGGACGGTGTTATAAGTGCAAATACTCCAAAAGCAAACATGATGAAGGATATTGGACTTTTCACAATTCAGAGGGTTACACTGATGGATTCGAAATCACTTGATACTTCATTGAAACTTATTTCAACTTCAAAGTGTGATGCAATAGAGATCAGACCATATTTATACGGACTTAAGTTCAGCGATGAAATAAAAAAAGCAAGGAATGTTCCAATTTTTCTTGGTGGATTTATAGATGAAATCAATATGGCTTTGAAGGCCAGGGAAAGAGGTTTTGCAGGAATAACTACGAGTTGTATGAGTCTCTGGGACATTAAAACAAAATAGTATGAGTTGAATAGGAAATTGAATTCAGCTGGAGGTCATGATAGTGGCTTTTGGCTGAATTTTTTTATTAAATATTTAGGGAGGAATAAAAATGTCACTTGTAAATTTGAAAAGTATATTGGATGATGCACGAAAGGGAAAATATGCAGTTGGTGCGTTTGACGTAAGCAATAATGATATGGCGATGACGGTTATAGAGGCTGCTGAGGAATTGAAGTCACCTGTAATTCTTATGGGCCTTGCTGTGGATCTTCAAGGAAACAAGCTTAAGTATTGGACTGACTGCTTGAGAGATATGGCTGAGAAAGCAAGTGTTCCAGTATGCCTCCACCTCGATCATGCAACAGATGTGGAATTTATAAAAAAGTGTGTTGATAGTGGCTTTACATCTGTAATGTTTGATGGATCTGTACTTCCAATTGAAGAAAATATGAAATTTACCAAACAAGTTACAGATTATGCTCATAAGTTTAATGTTTCTGTAGAGGCAGAGCTTGGACATGTTGGGGACGGAATTGTTGGAAATTCAGAAACAGGTCAAAAAAAGAAAAAAGGAGAGTATGATAATCCTGATGATTTTTTGACAGATCCAAATGAAATGGAACATTTTATAGAAAATACTGGAGTCGATGCTCTTGCAGTTGCAATAGGTACTGCACATGGGGTATATGTTCATGAACCAAAACTTCATTTCGACAGGCTTGATGTATTGAATAAGAAATCAAAGGTTCCTATGGTAATGCATGGTGGTTCAGGAACACCGGATGATGCATTAAAAAAATCAATACAGCTTGGAATATGTAAAATAAATATTTTTTCAGAGATGCTAACTGGATTTTTTACTTCACTGAAGGAACTTTTAAATTCAGAAGAACATATGGCCATATGGCCGTCAAGTGCTTATGCAAAGCCGCTTGAAGCAATGAAAATGGTTGTAGAAAGTAAAATGAAGCTCTTTGGTTCTGCTGGAAAGGCAAAATTATAGATTGGTTTTCAATCGATGGGGTTATGAAAAAATAAAAGGAGGACTGTGTAAATTTCCACGGTCTCCTTTTTATTATATCTATAAGGTAGACTTTATATCCAGTATGTTTTAAAATAATAGGATGTAATATTATATTATAGAAAGAAGGGTGCTTTATGAAAAATCCTGTAGTAACAATCGAGATGAAAAATGGTGGAAAAATAAAAATAGAATTGTATCCTGAAGTTGCACCGAATACAGTAAATAATTTTATATCACTTGCAAAGAAAGGTTTCTATGATGGAACTATTTTTCACAGGGTAATACCTGGATTCATGATTCAGGGAGGAGATCCGGAAGGTACTGGTATGGGAGGCCCTGGGTATTCAATTAAGGGAGAGTTTTCATACAACAATTTTAAGAATGATTTAAAGCACGAAAAAGGAGTGATTTCAATGGCAAGGACCATGGATCCTGATTCGGCGGGTTCTCAGTTCTTTATAATGACAGAGGAAGCACCACATCTTGACGGTCAGTATGCGGCATTTGGAAAGGTGATTTTTGGAATTGAAGAAGTTCTTAAAATAGCTTCTGGTAAAAGAGATTACAATGATAGGCCGATCGAGGACCATATAATGGAAAGTGTTACTGTGGATACATTTGGAGAAGAATACAGTGAGCCAGACAAATTTTAAATTTTTAATACAAAAAATTTTGACCGCTTTAAATTTACTTAAGGCGGTCAAAACCGTATAGAGAATTAGTTTAACTTTTGTTGAAAATTGTAATTAAAAAGCCTATTAATAATCCGAAGAATGCAGGCAATATCCACCCGAAACCATAATCAAAGCCAGGTAAATATAAATGTGCAAAATTAATAAGATCTAATATCACCGCGTTTTTTGACAAAGGATCAGGAAGTGCTTTGCATAAATCGAAAAATGCAGCTATGACTGTTAAAACAGTTGTCCATTTATAGATAGTGCTCTGCCTGTGTATTACTGGAGTCAAAATGGATAATAAAATCAAAGTGATTGCCAGTGGATACAGAAACATTAGAATTGGCAGTGAAAGCTTTATAATTGTATTTAGTCCGAAGTTGGCGAGTATAAATGAGCATATTGTAAACAGAACTGCGTATTTTTTATACGAGATAGTTTCCTTGAACATTTCCTTAAACATCTGAGCACAGGAAGTTATAAGCCCTATGGCTGTTTTTACACAGGCGACTGTTACTATTGCAGCCAGTAATATTTGGCCTGTAACTCCAAAATAATGACTGCTTACCATGGATAAAATACTTCCGCCATTGTCAGCACGGGATATACTTCCTAAACTAGTGGCACCCATATAAGCCAGGGATGCATAGATAAATGTCATGGCTATAACACTTACAAGGCTGGACTTACATGTTTCCAAAGCAATTGATTTAGAATTTTTTATACCAAGTTTTCTTATATTGGAAATAATTATAATGGCAAAAGCCAAAGATGCCAGAGCGTCCATGGTGTTATAACCATCTAAAACCCCAGTAAAAAATGGCTGGGTGGCATATTGACCACGGGCAGCATATTGACTAACTTGTCCCATTGGTTTTATAAAGGTTACAATTAAAAGTATTGATAAAAGCACCAGAAAAATAGGAGTAAGATATTTGCCAATCCAATCAAGAATCCGTCCCGGTTTTAGAGAAAAGTAAATTGTAAAAATGAAAAAAATAAGAGAGAAAATAAATAATCCAATTTTTAAATAGTTGTTGGATATAAAAGGATGAATACCTATTTCAAATGCAACTGTAGCGGTACGTGGAATAGCAAATAACGGTCCTATGGTAAGATACAATAGGCAGGTGAAAATTTTTGAATAATTTTTACCTACTGGATTTGCCATGTCAATCAGACTTTCGCTTTTTGAAAGTACTGAAGCTACTATCCCTAAAATAGGCAGTCCCACACCTGTAATTAAAAATCCAATTGTTGATGCTAATGTGTTGCTTCCAGATTCCTGACCCATTTGAACAGGAAATATCAAGTTTCCTGCACCAAAAAATAGCCCAAACAATAAAGAACCTATCAATAGATTCTTCTTAAAAGTTAATTTTTCTTCCATAAATAGATTGTCCCCCCCAATATGTATAAGTATATTACACAAAAAAATAATAGCATAGTTAAAATTAAAATACAATTTATAAATCAATTGACTCGTAGACAGTCAAAGCCTCTAGCAGTCTTTTAAGTATTTGGCAATATATATATTTGATATCAAAGATGACAAAATATATGCTAAAACTGTCGCAAATGATGCACCGGTCGAACCTAGTTTGCTTATAAGTAGTATGTCAAGTGGTATAGTTGCGAGTCCTGTTACAAGAGAATTTATAAAATTCACCTTTACTTTTTTCATGCTGGCGAGTATGTTGCCGGCGGGTATTCTAAATGTGCCTGCTATAAGATATCCGATAGACAGTATTCTAAAGTTAGTAACAGAATCCGAATACTGTTTTGTAAATACTATATTTACAATTAATGGTGCGAAGATTACAAGAACCGCAGTTATGCAGGCGTTGAATATAAACAGATATTTTATAAATATGCTGTATTTGTCTTTTATCCATCTTCTATCATTCCAGTGTCTTGCGAAATAAGGATACACGAAAGTTATTATGGATGCAGGAATAAAAGTTAGATTTAGTGGAATAAGTGAAGCTGCAGTATATGATGCCACAATTGAACTGTCCTTCAATATAAGGCCTACAAAAAATGTATCCATGACAAGAAGAAACTGTGACATGGCATTTGTAAAGCAGCATACAAACGAATATTTGAAAAACTCCCTGCGTTCTCCTATTTCAGGATATTCTATATATCTTAATTTTTTTATCTGCCCGCGTACAAGATATATTCCGATTGCAATGGATATTATATAAGATATATATCGTCCTGCTATTATACCTTTTACACTGAAATATTTCCCGAGAACCATGTTGCCTAAAAAGTACAAAACTGTGTTTATGACAGATACTGATGAATACTCAGTATTTTTAAAATCTACTCTCAGGAGTGTTTGAATTTCGTTAAAAAATATAGTAAGTAGTGGTATCAGGGAAAAGTAAAATAGTATTTCAGTGCTTCCTTCTACAGGAAGTGTAAAAAAGCTTGTGTATATCAAGATGCATGCTGCAATCAAAAGATTGAAAAGACTCCCTATTTTAAGTGCGTACTTGAAAAATGAGAGTTTTCTATCCTCCGATTTTTCCATACTGCAGTATTGTAGCGCTCCAGGTACCATTCCAAGGCCTTCCAGAAACAGAAACATGTTCAATATGTTCTGTGCATAGGAGAATTTTCCATATAATTGTTTGCCAAGTATCCTTGTTAAAAAAATTAATATCCCAAATTGTATAATCTTGTTTATGAAAGTTGCACTGAATATTTGTACAAAACCTTTCTTTAATGCATTTTTTATTATATTTATATCCTTCATAAAGTCCTCCACCTACAGATTTTAAAAGTCACAAATAATTATAGCATTTTGTATAATATCTGACTAATTAATATATGTAAATTGTTGCATCTGAGGTTTATTTCGATTTTATCATGCGCCACAGTGTAGTTCTGCTTATTCCAAGACTTTTAGCGGCTTTTGTCTGGTTGCCGCTGAATATATTCAAAACTTCAAGTGCAATATTTTTGTTTATTTTTGAAAGTGGAAGTGATATGTCTATGGGCTTTCCATGGGATTTTGGATAAAAGGAAGTTGGCGATATATTTTTTTCTTTTTCCAAGACCTCTGTTACTTCTTCGGAAGATATATATGTGTTGCTGCTCATTATGGCCAAGTCTTGCACAACTCTGCTAAATTGAGTGTAATTGTATGGCCAATCGAATTCACGGAGCATCTTCATGGCTTCTTCGGAAACGCCAAGGAATTGTTTTGACATGTCTATGTTTATTTTGTTTAGATATAAATTTACTATTGAGTCTATTCGGGATTTATTGGATCTGAGTGTAGGTAAATTAAGTATGAAGCAGCGGAGTTCATTTACAAATTCCATTATATTTGAATCAAGTGGTTTTTCAGAGGAGTTTGTGCATGACAGTATTATTCTGTTTCTTTTTGAAATTTCCATGTCAACCAAGGCATTTAAGAGCTGTCTCTTATAGTCTTCGGATAAAATATCTATATCCTTGAAAAAGATAGTATTGCCTGAGTCACAAAGAGGGGAGTTGTGATGATTTAAAAGGTATTTCCATATTTTGAAATCAACCAGAGAACAGTTTATTTCCACAAAAGGATGATCCTTTATGGAGCTTTTGAGATATATGATTTTGGCGATTTGTTTTTTGCCGGTTCCGCTTTCGCCTGATATGATTACAGGATAAAGGTTTTGATTTATTTTTGAAATTGTATCGGTAAGTCCGGGAAAGGAACCTATTACGCTGTACGTGCTGTCGAAATAATTCTTCCTGACATCTTCAAAGTTGCTGTAGCTCACTCCGCACCTGTTACCAGTATTTGGAGAAGTGCTTGTTCTTATGTAAAATACAGTGTATTGTGTTTTCTCAGACAGAAATTTTTTTGAGTGAATCGAATAAAGTGTTTTTCCTTTACGATGTACAAAGTATCTTTTACCATTTGAAGGTATCTTGTTTATTTTTTCTCTTAGAATATCCAGGACCGCCGTAGTATTATCAGAAAGTGTAGAATATAATAATTTCCCGTTTGCTGCAAATACTATGGTATTTGAATCCTTTCCATGAATAAGCTGTCTCAAAAAATGATTTTCTGATCGTAAGTGATTGTAGTTTGTGCAGTATGATATTGATGTATCGATTGCAGTTTTAAGACTTTCAATTCCAGATGTTATTAAAAATGCATTCATGTCAAACTCTCTGGCAGTAGTGTAAGTTATCATGTCACAGAGAACTGAATCATACATTTCGGAGTTTAGTTTTTTGAGTACTGATGAAGTTTCATTTTTTGAACTTATTGAAAATACATCCACTTTATATGGAAGAAGTTTTCTTAAAGACAGTAAATTTTCTATAATATTTGAAAAACCTACGACAGCAACTTTTTTGGTATCTGCACAGGCAAGTTTGAGAGCCCTTAAAATGTCGTATGCAGAAGTCGTTATCTCTATTACAGGAAGCGATACGAATTTTTGTATTAGTCTGGCAGTACCGCCTCTTGAAATTATAACGTCATAGTTGCCGTGAAAATTGCTTTGAGCAACTTCAAGGCCCCTTCTCAAATCACCTATTGTAATCGTTAATTCTATATTTTTATAACCTTCAGAGACTTTTAAGAGTGAAGATTTCATGCTTTTATATGGTGCAATGGCTAAAATCCTTACTTTGGATGGCATTTTAAATATCCTCCTGACAAATTTGGTTTAAAAATGAAACACTATATATAATAATTATAATTATAAAGAAATAAAATGCAATAAATACAAAAACGTTTCATATTTAAACGAAAAAATTAAATGTTTTCATTTCACAGAAAAAATCCCTTTAGTATAATAAATTTAACAGATATGAGAAATTAATTTGCTGATTTTAGGGGGCACTTATGATTAAATTATTGATAATAGCAGATGACTTTACAGGGGCATTGGATACAGGAGTGCAATTTACAAATTGTGGGGCCAAGACACATATGATGATTGGAACTACAATTGATTATGATGAAATTGCTCCTGGTGTAGAGGTACTTGTAGTGGATGCAGAAGTACGTCATCTCAGTGGAAATGAAGCCGGTAAAATAGTGTTTTCGATTGTAAAAAATGCAAAAGCTAAGGGAATACCAGGTGTGTATATAAAGACTGATTCTGCACTGCGGGGTAATGTGGGAGCTGAGCTTGAGGCAGCGCTTAAGGCAAGCAAACAGGAAAGACTTCACTTCATACCTGCGTATCCGGAAATGGGACGTACAACTGTTAATGGCATACATTACATAGATGGTATTCCTGTTTCTGAAAGTGTTTTTGGACATGATCCTTTTGAACCTGTTCAATGCTCGAATATAAAGAATATTATAAATTTACAAACTGACATTCATGTAAATACACTTGGAAACAAAGTAATAAACAACAACTGTGATTTAAGTGGAATTTTAGTATATGATTCCAAATCAACAGAAGATATAGATAACATAGTGAAGTCGCTTGTGGAAAACAATGAGCTTGGTATTTTAGCAGGATGTGCAGGATTTGCAGGGGTACTGGCTAAAAAGATGAAGTGGGCAGGGAATAAAAGCAAAATTCCAGTGATAGGTGGAAAAATGCTTATAGCTTGCGGTAGTGTAAATCCAGTTTCTATTGCCCAGTGTGATTATGCAGAAAAAGAAGGTATAGTGCGTATTGGATTTACGTCCGATCAAAAATTGGACTTGAACTGGATTAAAAGTAATGAGATGGATAGTTTTGTAGAAAAACTATATGATCTGTGCAAAAAAAGCAATATGGTAATTCTTGATACAAGTGATAGAGAAGATTTCGAAAGTACTGTAAAGCATGCAGCAAGGATTGGAATGTCTCAAGGTAGGATGAGAACAACTATAAGCACTGTCATGTCGGCGGTACTTAAGAAGTTGATTGACATTGGATTCAACGAAACAGTTTTTATTATGGGGGGTGATTCACTTGTAAGCTTTGTATATTATTTTGAAATCAAAGAGGTGTTTCCTGTATGTGAGATAGAACGAGGTGTTGTACTTTCAAGGTTCAAATATAAAGACAGAATGCTGAATGTTATTTCAAAATCCGGCGGATTCGGTAAGAAAACATTATTTAATGATTTACCAGGCATGTTGTCTAAATTAAATGAGAGGAAGAATATTTCAGATGATTAAACAATACAATTTAAAATTGCCCAATGCAGTGTATAGTGGTGAGAATTCACTTGAAAATATAAAATCAATTCTTAATGAGAACAAGGTAAAGAAGCTTGCTGTTTTTACAGATAAAGGTATAGAAAAAGCCGGACTTTTAGATTATCCGATGAAGTTTGTGAATGAAATCGGTGTTGAGACATTGATACTTGATGATTTGCCTGCTGAGCCTACATATGGACAGGTTCAAAAGCTTGTAGATAAGTTTAAGGAAAGCAGCGCGGATTTTATTATGGCTGTAGGTGGTGGAAGCGTAATGGATACAGCCAAGCTTTCAAGTGTTCTTGTTACAGAAGAGTATGGCGTGTATGAGTTGCTTGAAAATCCAAAGATGGCAAAAAAGTGTGTAAAAACATTGATGATACCAACAACAGCAGGAACTGGAGCTGAAGCTACGCCTAATGCAATAGTGGCAGTACCTGAAAAGGAACTAAAGGTTGGGATTGTAAATGATAGTATGATTTCGGATTATGTAATATTGGATGCTGTTATGATAAAAAATCTTCCAAGGAAAATTGCATCTGCTACTGGAATTGATGCACTGGCTCATGCCATTGAGTGTTTTACAGGAAACAAGGCCAATCATTTTAGTGACATATTTGCACTTGAAGCATTGGATATGATTTTGAACAATATAGTAAGGGCTTGCGATGATCAATGCGCCATGGATGCAAAAAACAAGATGCAGATTGCAAGCTTTTATGCAGGAATTGCCATTACAACCTCAGGTACAACTGCGGTACATGCACTTAGTTATCCATTGGGAGGCAAATATCATATTCCACATGGAGTTTCTAATGCAATTTTACTTGTACCGGTAATGAATTTCAATAAAGATCTATGTACAGATAGGCTTGCCGCAGCATACGATAGATGTGTTCATCCAAGTAAAAATTGCAGTACAGTTGATGAAAAAAGTGATTTTATGATAAGCGAGCTTGATAGAATTGTAGAACACTTGGACATTCCTAAATCACTTTCAAGTTTTGGAGTACCATCGAGTGATCTTGAGTCTTTGGTAGATTCGGGAATGCAGGTTACACGCCTGCTTGACAACAATATGAAAAAAGTCACCCATGAAGATGCCAGAAAAATTTACAGACAAATAATGTAACTAATATATTTTATAGAAGGGAAGTTTTTAAGATGAAAAAAGTTGAATTGAAAGGAATAATTCCTCCGATAATTACCCCTATGAATGATGATGAGTCTATAAACGTTTCTGTTCTCAGAGAACAGGTAAACCGCCAGATAAAAAATGGTGTCCATGCAATATTCTGTTTTGGAACAAATGGCGAAGGTTATATTTTAGATGGGAAAGAAAAACAACTTGTTCTTGAAACTGTAATTGATGAGGTGAATGGCCGTGTACCTGTTTATGCAGGAACAGGATGCGTTTCTACAAAAGAGACAATTTCCCAGTCTAAAATGGCAATGGATGCTGGTGCTGATGTTTTAAGCGTTATTACCCCAAGCTTTGCTGCAGCAAGCCAGGATGAACTTTATGATCATTATGCTTCTGTTGCAAAAGCGGTAGACATACCAATAGTTTTATATAACATTCCTGCACGTACAGGAAATGCTTTGTCAGCTGAAATCGTTGGAAAGCTTGGTAAAATACCCAACATTATAGGAATAAAAGATTCTTCCGGAAGTTTTACAAATATACTTGGATATTTGCAGTCTTCATCACAGAACCCAAATTTTGATCTGCTTTGCGGAAATGACCAGTTGATTTTATGGACTCTCAAGGCAGGCGGAGTAGGCGGAATTGCAGGCTGTGCAAATGTCTATCCTCATACAATGGCAGAGATATATAATTGTTATGTTGAAGGCGAGTGGGAAGAGGCAAGGAAATATCAGGACAGCATAGCAAGCTTCCGAGCCTGCTTTAAATATGGAAATCCGAATACAGTCGTAAAAACTGCAGTTTCACTGCTCGGATACAATGTAGGAAAATGCAGGGCACCATTTAATAAACTTCCGGAACAGGGTATAAATGCGTTAAAGAAAGTACTTGAAGAAAACAAGAAGAAAGGAATGCACTAAATATGAAATCAAAACCTGTAATTGGAATTACAATGGGAGATGCAGCAGGTGTAGGCCCTGAGATAATTGTAAAGGCACTTGATCATAAAAATGTATATGATATTTGTTCACCTGTTGTTATAGGAGATGCAAAATTTCTAAAGAAGGCTGTTGAAACTTCCGGCTTGAATGTAAAGATAAATGCAATTGATAATATAAAGTCTGCCAAGTATTTGCATGGCGTTATAGACTGCATTGATATTGATATTCTACCGGAAAAGTTACAACTTGGGAAAATGTCACCGGATGCAGGAAATGCAGCATTTCAATTTGTAAAAAAGGCGGTTGAACTTGCCAAGAATAAAAAAATACAGGCCATATGTACGGCTCCCTTAAATAAAGAAGCACTGCAAAAAGGAGGTCATGCATTTGCAGGACATACGGAGATTCTCGCCCATTTGACAAATACGAAAGATTATTCGATGATGCTTTCTTCGCCTAAATTGAAGGTTATTCACCTTACAACACATGTTGGCCTTGTAAAGGCGGTTGAGATGATAAATCCAGATAGAACGTATAAGGTAATTAAACTTGCACACGAGGTTTTAAGCAGGGCAGGATATGAAAATCCGAGAATAGCTGTTGCTGGAATAAATCCGCATGCAGGTGAAAATGGATTGTTTGGAAATGGCGAGGAAGAGGAAAAACTTTTGCCGGGGATAAGAAAAGCACAAAAAGAGGGCATAAATGCAACAGGACCATATCCGCCGGATACAGTATTTTTGAGGGCTTTGAACGGAGAGTTCGACATTGTTGTGGCGTGCTACCATGATCAGGGGCATATTCCAATAAAGGTACTTGGAATGGAAGACGGAATAAACGTAACAGTAGGATTAAATGGGGGAGTCATACGGACCTCTGTTGATCATGGAACTGCTTTTGATATAGCAGGGAAAAACGTGGCAAGTGAAAAGAGCATTCTGTCTGCAATTAATGCTGCAGTTGAATTACTTCCAAAAAATAAATTATCGTAAATAAATCAAGTCAGTGTTTCAGGAAAAATTATGTTTTACTGGCTTGATAAAAAATAAAAAGGATGTGAAAGTATGAAAGTTATATCTACGTCTCCGTCATTTGCAAAATATTCTAAGGAGCCGGTTGAGTATTTGAATAAGAATGGAATAGAGGTTGAATATCTTCCTGCTGATATTTGTGAAGCTGAATTTATAAAAAAAATAGATGACGTAGATGCACTTATAGTTGCATTTACGGATATCAATGAAAACGTATTAAAGAATGCTCCAAAGTTGAAAATCGTATGTAAGCACGGTGTAGGGGTTGATAATATTGATCTAAATGCAGCCCGAAGAAGAAATGTATATGTTACAAATGTTCCAAATGCAAATAAACATGCAGTAGCAGATTTTACATTTGGATTGCTGCTTTCTTTGTCAAGACAGATTCCAAGAGCAGATTTTCTTACGAAAAAAGGTGAGTGGCCTAGAATTTTTGGGAATGATGTTTATGGAAAAACTCTAGGAATCATAGGACTCGGCAATATTGGGAAAGAGCTATCTGTTAGGTCAAGTGGATTTAATATGAATATACTTGCATATGATCCTTTCCCGGACAAGGAGTTTGTACAGAAAAATCAAATTAAATTGGTGTCAATTGATGAACTTTTAAAGAAAAGTGATTTTGTGTCAATTCATATACCACTTTCAGAAAAAACAAAAAACTTAATCGACTACAGCAAGATAAAGCTTATGAAAAAAAGTTCATATTTAATTAATGCTTCAAGAGGAGGGATTGTGATTGAAGAAGACCTTCATAAAGCTTTAAAAGAAAAAGTGATTTCAGGTGCTGCCTTGGATGTGTTTGAATCTGAACCGTTAAAGTCAAGTGGCTTGTTTGAATTGTCAAATGTTATAACTACGCCGCATATTGCAGGATATACTGCAGGCGCTACAAACATACTCGGAATGACATGTGCTGAGAATATCGTGGAGGTGTTAATAAGTGGAAATATGCCTAAGTTTGTTGTAAATGATTTGAAAAAGTATAATTAGGGGGGTATATTCTTTGAATGACAATAAAATGACAAAAGTTAGATGGGTTATTGCAGCTATGATGTGGGCTGCAATAGCAATCAACTATATTGATCGCACTGTGCTTTCAACAGCTGCACCTCACATTTCAAGTGAATTTAAACTCACTTCTGGAGAAATGGGAATCTTGATGTCTGCGTTTTTTTGGTCATACGCATTACTGCAGATTCCTGCTGGATGGGTAGCCGATAGAATAGGACAAAAAAAGACGCTTGGCTTTGCTGTTGGATGGTGGTCTTTAATTACATCAATCACGGGTTTGGCTACAGGATTCAAGTCACTTTTGGGATTCCGAATAGGACTTGGGCTGGGAGAAGCAGGCGCATATCCTAGTAATGCAGGGATAACGTCAAAGTGGTTTCCAAAGAGAGAGCGTGCCACAGTTTCTGGATTGTTTGACAGTGGATCAAAGTTTGGAGGGGCAGTTGCAATGCCTTTAATAGCATGGCTTATTGTTGTTGTGGACTGGAAATGGACTTTTACTATAATAGGGGTTTTAGGAATAATGTGGACTATAATATGGATGATTTATTACAAGGATAGTCCAGAGCAGCATAAAGGTGTAAATAAACAGGAACTGGAGTACATTTATCAAGATAAGTCTGAAGAAAATAAAAATTCTGATAAAAATCAGCCGATGAAATGGTATGAATTGTTGAAATATAGAAATATATGGGCTATGTGCATAGGGTTTTTCATGATAAACTACAATTCATATTTTTTTATAACCTGGCTTCCTACGTACTTGGTCAAAGAGAGAGGTATGAGTTTGCTAAAGATGGGATTCGCTGCATCTCTTCCACTTTTATGTGCCATGCTCGCGGAGGTTGCAGCAGGATGGTTGTCCGACAAGATTTACAATAAGAAGATATTGTCATTGACTGCAACTAGAAAAGTTTTTATGATTTCAGGACTTGTCATGGCATCGTTCATAGGAATTGCAGCATTTACAAAGTCAGTTACTTTAGCAATAATCTTACTATGCGTGGCCAAGTCGGGAACTACTATTGCGGCGTCTCAAGTATGGAGCCTTCCGGGTGATGTTGCACCTAAGAATATGACATCTGTTGTAGCAGGAATGCAAAACACTGTTTCGAATATGGGGGGAGTTGTAGGACCTATAGTTACAGGGTTTATAGTTGGTGCAACAGGATCATTTGTACCTGCACTTTTGTTTTCTGCATTTTTGATAATACTTGCTATTCTCAATTATGCATTTTTGCTTGGAAAGGTTGAACGTATAGAAGTCAAGGAAAATATTTTAGCTAAGTAAATTTTTATGTGGAAAAGAGATGGTACTTACAGTATTTTGATGATACTAAAATTGAAAATGTGACATATGAAGTATCGAGTAAAGTAAAAAATGTTATATATAGTATGGATTTAAAAGGAAAAAAAATAGCTGTTGGGATCGGAATCAGAGGAGTTTCCGATTAGCCCAAATAACAAAAGCAGTTATTGATTCTCTAAGGGAGGCAAGGGGCATGTCCGTTTATAGTTATGGTCATGGGAACTCACAGTGTAGTCAAGATAAATGCGTTACTGGATGTTGAAGTAATAGGAGAATACGAATCTGGATTTATAGTATATGTAGCGAAAAGTGTATTGTATA
Source organism: Clostridium pabulibutyricum (assembly GCF_058242705.1). NCBI lineage: Bacteria > Bacillati > Bacillota > Clostridia > Eubacteriales > Clostridiaceae > Clostridium > Clostridium pabulibutyricum. The sequence goes on along the minus strand of NZ_JBZAYZ010000002.1, from coordinate 95,127 downwards.
CAGAGGAGATTAAATCTAATCTTCATGTAAAATCATTTTAAATAGTTTGGTATAGTTTTAAGCTATATCAAACTATTTGTTTTATGTATTTCACTATACCTCGGAATTATTGTATAATTTAAACAGGATTTTAGTTAAGTGCAATTATGAGGAGGAATATAAAATGAGTAAGATACCATATAAATATGATATAGTAGGAAGTTTTTTAAGACCTGAAGAATTAAAAGAAGCAAGAAAAAAGTATGAGAAAAATGTTATAGGCAGTGAAGAACTGAAGTTAGTGGAAGATAAATGCATAAGAGAACTTGTGGAAAAACAGAAAAAAGCAGGTCTTGTAACAATTACAGATGGAGAATTTAGAAGAAGCTGGTGGCATCTCGATTTTATGTGGGGATTGAATGGAATAGAAAAGGTAAGTCCAAAGCAAGGCTACTCTTTCAATGGTGAGCAAACAAGAGCCGAATCCGCTGCAGTTACAGGAAAGATAAGCGGAGAGAATCATCCTTTTGTACAGCATTTTAAGTTTGTAAAATCTCTTGAAACAGAGGGAGTTACAGCAAGACAGACTATTCCAGCGCCAGCACAGCTTCTTGCTGAAATCCAGAGGAATACCGGAGAGAAGCCGGTAAGCTTTTATTATAAAAGCCAGGAAGAACTTGTGGATGATATTGCAGCTGCATACAGGACTGTTATAAAAGATCTTTATTCTGCAGGATGCAGAAATATACAGTTTGATGATTGTACTTGGGGAATGTTTTGTGACAGGAAATACTGGGAGGCAAGACAGGGAAAATCCGTAGATATTGATGAACTTATGAATCTTTATCTTATGGTGAATAACAAGGCTATTTCAGGAAAGCCTGAAGATTTGGTTCTTACAACACATGTGTGCAGGGGAAATTATCATTCAACATGGGCTTCGGAAGGGGGATATGCTCCGGTTGCAAAAATACTTTTTGACAAAGAAAATGTAGATGGTTACTATCTTGAATTTGATGATGAACGTTCAGGAGATTTTGAACCATTAAAGCATGTATCAGGGGACAAAAAGGTTGTTCTCGGTCTTGTAACTACAAAAAAACCTGAGCTTGAGGATGAAGGGTTTATAAAGAAGAGAATACTTGAAGCATCAAAATATATACCAATCGAAAGACTTAGATTAAGTCCGCAGTGTGGATTTGCATCTACGGAAGAAGGAAATTCTTTAAGCGAAAAGCAGCAATGGGACAAGATAAAACTTGTAAAAGATATAGCAGAGAGCGTTTGGAATAACTAAAAAAATACTGCCGGAGGATTTCCGGCAGTATTTTTTTAGTAAGCAATATTAGATGCTTGAATCATATGCGTCAGGTGGTGCTTTTAAAATAAAAACTATTACAGACACAAGAAAAATTGCAAGGGCAAAGGCAAGTACATACTCGTAGAAAAAACGTGCAAGTACAAAACCATAGAAAAGCGAGCCTACTGGGATGGATATCTGACATGCAATTCCTAGTACTGCGAAAAATCTTGAGCGCATTTGATTGGGAACCATCTTTTGAAAATTTACAGTTATAGGTGTATTTATTCCTGAGGTAAATAATCCACATAGAAGTATTGAGATTCCGAGAAACAAAAACAATTTCAAGCTTGCGCCATTTGTATATGAGGACATAGAAGGACTTACAAAAACTGCAGTTATAATTAGTGCAGCAGTTTCGAGGATTAGAGAGCCCTGTATGAGATACTTATTACTGAATTTTTTGAAAAATATACTCAAGGCTATATTTCCGAAAAGTATGCCTACAGTGAAAAGTGAAATCAAATTCCAGAAAGCCTTTGAGTATATATGGAAATACCACATCTATAAAGGGTGCAACAATTAAATTTGTAATCATGAAAAATATGAATAAGTTTGACAGGGCGGAATTTTGTCGAATGAATTTTATCGATTCATTTGATTCTTTAAAGAAAGATTTTATGGTTATTTTGGAATCGAGTATACTGTTGTTTTTATAATTTATAAAAAATGATGATATACCTGATATCATAAAGGAAAGTCCGTTTAAAAGGAAAATTGCCTTTATTCCGAATATTCCATATAAAATTCCGCCTATGCATGGACCTATAATCATGGATACTGCATCACTAGAAGCTCTAAGGGAAGTTGCACCTTCAATACTATCCGGTGGTATAAGTTCTGGAAGTATTGCTGTAGATGATGCAAGGAAGATGCTGTCCATTACAGACACCAAGGCTTGTACTAAAAATAGGGTGTAAATAGTTAAAGTACTGCAGATAGCAAGATATGACAGAAACAATATAAATAGCGCTCTTAAAAAGTCGGATGCAATTATGATGTTCTTTCTGTTTTTTTTGTCACCGAGAATGCCTGCAAAAGGCAATGTTATAATGTTGGGCACAATGTTTATAGCAGAGAATATCCCCATTGCCATGGAAGAGTTTGTAACGTCCAGTATATACAGAGGCATTGCTATTTGCTGTATGCCGGTGCCTATATATGATATGAATCTTCCAAACATATATAATGATAGATTTTTTCCAAGTTTCATGCTTTTATCTCCTATAAAATTATTCTTACAAAAGTCCCATCTTTTGAACTTACGTTTATAATTTCAAGACCTTTATATTTTTTTAAAAGTTCTATACAGTTTGACAAACTCATAAGAATTTCTGGAGTTATATATTTCCTGCTTTCCGGTGGAATTTGTCTCTGTACAATTTGAGTATTCATAATTGATATTCCAAACTTTAAAAGGAAGTTTGGAAGTGGTACGATAAACCTCATTTTACCAGTCTTAATATGTATTCTCATTTATATCACCTATTCAATACAAATATTTACTATATCGCCGTCTTTACTTGTTACATCAATTATATTTCCTGTTAGTTCACTGCCGATTGCATCTGAAATTACATTAAGATCTATATTTTCCATACCTTTTACATTGTTTGGAATTGGAATTTTGCCTGCAGTTTTAAGTACGGCTTTTATAAATTTTATAGGAAGTTTTACATTTACATTATCTCCATCTTTAGAGATGACCTTTATTTTCAACATTTTGTTTATGTAATCCAAATCTTCGTTTTTAGAATTATAGACTTCCAACGAGTTGTTTTTTAGTGCCGATATAAGTTCTTCCGCCTTATCTGAAGATATTTTACCTTCTTCAACCATTTTTAATATTTTCATAATTTCATTATCCATCTTACAAATCTCCTTTTTATGTTATTATTTTTTGAGCATTTCAATTGCCTGGTCGGCAGATATTTTACCATTTTCAAGCATTGAAATTATTTTTTCTTTGTCTTTAGCTGGCTCCTCGGAAGTGTACCCGAGAGCGTTTATTACTTCATCAAGTTTTGATCTTACTGTTGGATATGATATACCAAGTTCCTTTTCAACATCTTTTATATTGCCCCTGTTTTTCAAGAAGACTTCTATAAACTTAAGTTGGTTTTGAGACAGATATTCAAACTTTGACATTTCAAAGTCATTCTCAATTATTGTGCCGCACTTTTTACATTTAAGTTTTGATATAAAAAGTCTTGAAGAACAAACAGGACATTTGCTTACTGTTTTATATGACAAAATAAAATCCTCCTCCCTTATGAGATTAATATACTACCTTTTATTAAAAAAATCAATATCTAAATTAAAAAAATTCATTTTGCGATTGAATAAAGTTAATATTATTAAAGACATATCTTAATAATATTAAGAATATATTTTCTATATAAAGGCAAGTGAAAAAATTTTAAATTCAAGGAGGAGTGGAAATGAAAAAAATAATAAATAATCCGGAAAATGTAGTAGAAGAAATGCTTAAAGGAATTTGCTGTGCTCACCCGGAATATCTGAAAAAGCTTGATAATTTTAATGTACTTGTAAGAAAAGATTTAAGCAAGAGAAAAGTTGCTATTGTAAGTGGTGGCGGAAGCGGTCATGAACCTGCACATGGAGGATATGTTGGGTATGGAATGCTTGATGCTGCAGTCCCAGGGGATGTTTTTACATCGCCTGCACCGGATCAAATATACGAGGCTATAAAAGCTGTTGACAGGGGAAGAGGAGTTCTTCTTGTAATAAAAAACTACAGTGGTGATGTAATGAATTTTGAAATGGCTAAAGATATGGCGGAAATGGATGGTATAAAGGTAGATTATGTAATTGCAAATGATGATGTTGCAGTTGAAAACAGTACATTTACAACAGGCAGAAGAGGAATTGCAGGTACTGTTTTTGTGCATAAAATTGCAGGTGCAGCAGCGGAGAAGGGGCTTGAACTTACAGAAGTTAAGAGAATAGCCGTGAAGGTAGTTAAAAATGTCAGAAGTATGGGAATGGCTCTTAGTCCATGCGTTGTACCTGCAGTTGGAAACCCCAATTTTACACTTGCAGAAGATGAAATTGAGGTTGGTATAGGAATACACGGTGAACCTGGAACTCACAGGGAAAAGATTAAGAGTGCAGATGAAATTGTAGACGTGCTTCTTGAAAAAGTACTTGATGATATTGATATAAAGGCAGAGGACAAGGTTTCAGTAATGATAAACGGACTTGGTTCCACGCCGCTTATGGAACTTTATATTGCAAATGGAAGGGTAAACAGGATATTGCATGAAAACGGCATACAAATTCACAGGACTTTTGTTGGAGAGTATATGACTTCACTGGAGATGGCCGGATTTTCAATTACTGTATTGAAACTCGATGATGAACTTGAAGGACTTTTGGATTACAGGGCTGATACTCCGGCATTAAAAGTAATTTGAGGGGGAATTTATATGATAACTACTGAAAAGACAGAGAATATAATAGAATCTATTGCAGATAAAATAGAAGAAAACAAGAAGTATCTTACAGATTTAGATGCTAAAATAGGAGATGGAGATCATGGAATAAATATGAGCAAGGGCTTTAAATATGTCAAGAAAGCCCTACAAAATGGAAAAAATAAAAATGCAGCGGATGTACTTAAAAAAACAGGAATTGCTCTTGTATCCCATGTTGGAGGTGCCTCGGGGGCACTATATGGTACTGCGTTTATGAAATCATCAGGCGTTGTATCTGGAAAAGAGAATTTGAATATAGATGATTTTATAAACATACTCAAGGCCTGCGTAGATGGCATAAAAATGAGGGGAAAGGCAGAACTTGGAGAAAAAACAATGCTTGACTCGCTGATACCGGCTTATGAAGCTGCAAAATCGGCAGGAGAAAAGGGAGTAGAGGCAGTAGAAGTATTGAGGGCTGCGGCAGATGCAGCCGAAGAAGGAGCAGCCCATACAGAAAAAATAGCTGCAACAAAAGGAAGAGCAAGTTATCTTGGAGACAGAAGCATAGGACACAGAGATCCGGGAGCGGCATCTACAGCAGTTATATTGAATACAATATATGAATTTCTAAAATAATTAAATAGGGAGAGAGTGTGATCGTGGTAGGAATAGTTCTTGTATCTCATAGCGAAAAAGTGGCGGAAGGATTGAAGGAACTTTCGCTTCAAATGGCAGAAGGTGCTAAAATAACTGCGGCGGGAGGAACGGAAGATGGAAGGCTTGGAACGGATGTAAATAAAATACTTGAAGGAATAAACAAGGTATATTCTGATGATGGTGTGTTAATTTTGTTTGACCTTGGAAGTGCATACATGAATGCACAGATTGCGGTAGAATTTATGAAAAAAGATTCTCAGAAAGTGGAGATACTGGATTGTGCTTTTGTAGAAGGTGCCATAACTGCAGCTGTTTACAGCAGTCTTGGAAAGAATATGGATGATATAAAGCAGGCTACCTGTAAAATGAACATTGGAAAAATGCCTGTGTAAAATAAGAAATATAAATGCTCCAGCAGTCATTTGAATAAAAAGACGTGCTGGAGCAGATTTTTTATTTTATCAAGTTGAAATCCATTTTTCAGGATGTGCTGCATAGTACTGTATATCATTTATGAGTTTTGATGTATGGTAGCCATCTGCAGCTGCATGATTTACAAGAATTGAAAAGGGAATGAGAGTTTTTTTATGCCTTTTAAAGTATTTGCCGAAGGTTACTATGGGAAACAGTGTTTTTGAATCATCAAAAGATATATTGCTGTATCCTGTAAAGCTAATCCAGGGTACTGCAGAAATTGGGTAAAAATTTTTAGGCTGATTCGGTTTTGCTTTTATTCCCTTTGTGTTTTTATAGTGGTCCATATCATGTATAACTGAAGAATAAAATTTTGAGAAGTCAGGTGAAAATTCTGTCCATATGTCCGAAAAGGTTTTATCATCTTCATGGAATATAGTGTAAACTGGATTTAAATTCTCAAAGTATCCAAGCTCACCTTTTTCATTATAGGACATTTTAAATTCAATGTTTTTACTTATTGCTATAGATACCACGTATATGAAGCACGGGTAAAATTTGAGACCATGTTTTTTATAGATTTCCAACAAACGTGTAATGTCTATTTCGGCATTCATGTTGTATTTGCATTTTATGTTTTCCATATAATATTTGAAATGTTCTCTCCTGGGCCAGGTATCTATGTTTATTTTATTAAAGGTCATAACCACCCCTCCAATTCAATTTTGTTATATATAATTATATCATTAATGGATAAATAATTTTATTTTAACGATTGACAAGCATATACTTCTAGTGTACTATATACATAACACACTAGAAGTATATGGAGGTACTAAGATGATAGAAGTTAAAAATGTGTCAAAAGTTTATACAATGGGCAAGGAAAATGTGGTGGCACTCAGGGATGTGAATTTAAAAATAGAAGATAGTGAGTTTGTAGCCATAGTAGGCCCTTCAGGATCGGGAAAGTCTACACTCATGCATCTTGTAGGAGGACTTGATACTCCGACATCGGGAAGTATATTTGTAGATGGCGGTGATATAAGTAAACTGAAAGACAAGGATATGTCCAAATACAGAAACCAGACTATAGGATTTGTATTTCAGTCTTTTAACCTTGAAAATACCCAGACTGCACTTGAAAATGTAATGATGCCTCTTATATTTGGAGGAATTTCAAAACGGGAAAGAAGGATAAAGGCATCAACAGCACTTGAAATGGTTGGACTTGGTGACAAGTTAAAGCATAAACCAAATGAAATGTCAGGTGGACAAAGACAGAGAGTAAGTATTGCAAGGGCACTTGTAAACCAACCAAAGATAATTTTTGCAGATGAGCCTACAGGAAACCTGGATTCGAAAAATGGAGATATGATAATGAATCTCCTAATTGATTTGAATAATAAGGGATATACTATAATTATGGTTACCCACAATATGGAAGAAGCAAAAAAAGCTAAAAGGATTATTAAAATAAAAGATGGCTCTGTGGAGGTGTAGAAAATGAGATTTGGAGATGGATTCAAATTAGCATGTCAAGGTCTCAAAAGAAGGAAAGGAAGGACTTTTCTTACTGCACTTGCAGTTGCAATAGGAACAATGCTTGTTGTAACCATGGTAAGTATAGGAATATCGGGTGAGAAACTTATTTTAAGTGAGGTTGAAATTTCACAGCTTAAAACAACTGAAGTTTACAACTATAAGTATTTTGATGACGAAAGTACGGATTCAGACGATATAGACAATGACATGATAAAAAAGATTGATGATAATACAGTGAAAAAATTAAGCGGCATATATGGTGTTGAGAAGGCTACTGCATTTTCTGGACAAAGTGTAGACAATGTAATTGTGAATGGAAAGACAAAAAAAGACTCAATTTTATTAACGGCTTCAAAGGACAACAAAGTAGTATATAATGAAAAAAAAGGTGTAAAAACTTTGATTTCGGGAAGAAATTTAAATGCTTCTGACAAAAATTCAGTTGTCCTGGGAGAAAAGTATTTGAAGTCTCTTGGAATAAAAGATTGTAAAAGTATTGTCGGTAAAAATATTACTATTACCCAGAACCAGACCCAAAATAAGAATATAAATCTTAAACCTATTAAGATAAATGCAAAGGTAGTAGGAATAATTAATGAAAAGCTTGGATATGGGAATTCAATGTGGGCATCTATTGATATTGTGTCAAAAGTAGACGATTATTATTATCTTCAAAATAATTATTTGAAAGCCCATGGATATGATTATGTGGAAATTCAGGCCAAGGATATAAACTACGTAGAATCTATAAACAAAAGTATAAAGAAAATGGATTATTATTATTCAAGTTATCAGCAAATAGTTGAAAAGATAAAAAGTTCCTTCAAGATAGTGGAAGTTGCACTTTCCATACTTGGAATTATTGTTCTTATAGTTGCAAGCTTTGGAATTGTAAATACGATGGTCATGGTGATATATGAAAGAACAAAATCCATAGGAATTATGAAATCTGTAGGTGCTAATAGAAGGGATATACATAGCATATTTATAGTTCAATCAGCTCTCATAGGCTTTATGGGTGGAATAATGGGAATAATTTTCAGTATGGCCAATTTAAAAATAATTCAATTTGGACTTAAAATGTATATGGAAAATCAAAAGATAGATGAGACAATAGTTTTTAACATGCCATTTTCACTTGCAATCGGAACACTTGCATTTTCAATTGGAATTTCCATAATTGCTGGTATATATCCATCACGAAAAGCTTCGAAGATGGATCCGATAAAAGCATTGAATTCGTAGGAGGAGATATTAAAATGAAAATTTCAGACTGTTTGCATATGTCTTTCAGTGACTTGAAAAAAAGAAGATTGCGTACAATACTTACAGCACTTGGAATATCGATTGGCACAATGCTAATAATATTTATGGCGGGATTTGGGCAGGGAATTCAAAAGATAAGTTATGACAAAATGAGACAATTTGACAGCATGAAAATAATAAAAGTCAGTCCTAAAACTAATTCCAAAAATCAAAAATTTAAAAAAATAGATTCATCAACACTAGACACACTGAGTAAAGCAAAGGATGTATCAATGATTACTGCATTCATAAATACTTCAGCAGGAAAAGTTGAAATAGGAGATAAATCTGCAGAGGAAGTAAATGTGCAGGGTAACAATCTTGATTACTCTATTTTTACAGATGCAGAACAAAGCGATGTAAAGTCAGACAAGAAAAAGTCAAAAAAATATGGGTACAAACCTATAATCGAAGGAAATACAATTTACAGGGATGAAAGTGCTTCAGTTCTTGTAAATGAAAGACTTCTTGAAAAGATGAAAATAAAAGACTATGCAGGTATCATAGGCAAAAACATGAAGATAATAATTTCACTTCCAAATGTAGCTGGAATTGAGCAAAAACAACCTCTTGCTATAAATGTAAAGATAAGTGGAATTGTAAACAAGGTTTATAGAAATGGGAAAAATGATATAATTGTATCCGATGCCACGGCTGCCAAGATACAGGAGTATTATATGAATGACAGTGGATATATTTCAAAAAAGGGTTATGACGGTGTGGAAGTAGAAGCTGATTCAATTTCTTCTATTGAAAATGTGTCAAATTCAATAAAGAAAATGGGGTATTCCCAAGACTCACAAATTCAATATGCAAAACAAATGGATAATATGCTTGAAATATTGAAGGCAATTTTTATGGCAGCAGGGGTTATAGTTCTTCTTGTAGCATCAATAGGAGTTATAAATACTATGACAATGTCTGTTTATGAAAAGAAAAAATCAATAGGCATAATGAAAGCTGAAGGGGCATCCAAGAAAGACATAAGGAGAATTTTTACCGTTGAGTCCGGTAGTATTGGATTTATAGGTGGAATTTTTGGAGCTGTAATTTCTATAATTTTGGAGCTTATAATAAACAAGGTAGTTGTAATGTACAATATAGCTGAAATAGAATCTGGTATGAAAATAATAGATATAAGAGTTTCAGTTGTTGTATTCGCAGTATTGTTCACAATTGCCGTATCTGTAATATCAGCATTTTTACCTGCTCGAAAGGCAGCAAAGCTTGATCCTGTTGAATCTTTAAGATGTGAATGAAAATATTAAATTTAAAACAGACACCCTATTTTCTAAAATTAAAATAGAGTGTCTGTTTTAATCTATGTATCAAAACAAGTCAATTTGAAGAAAGATATTTTGCTGTTTGAGAGCGTTTGTATTCGGAGTACCAGTTCTTATAGGAAGGATCACCTCTATGATCTTTAAGATTATAATTTTGATTCAGGTATTTTGAGAAGTCGGTACTTACTTTTATTGAACCTTTGATATTTAAATGACCGGAATTATACATTTCGTTTTTAAAATCGAACCCTATTTGCTTTATTTTGTCGTTGTAGTTTATAAAAGGTATATTATTGTTATGCGCAATTTTTGAAACAGTATTGAAAAGTGGGGCCTGGTCATGAACCCATTCGTCTGAAGCAGAATCTGAATTATAATCAAATGGTGTATTGAATAAAATCAATTTGACACCGTTTTTATTACAAAGATCTATGATTTTTTTTAAATAGATATATGATTTTTCAGGAAGCTTTGTGCTTCTTGAAACAGTAGAGGATGTTTGATTTAATGTTGAGTCGCTTTTTCCGTAGACTTTGGTACCAGCATCAAATCCTTTTGATAGTATTCTTCATTGCTTTTATAAGTGAAATCCCTCTTTGTAATTTCATTCCATCTATAGTGATATTTTAAAATTGGAAATAAATAACTAAACCTGTCTTTCAAAGGAACACAGTTGTTAATCGCGTCAAGCTTGTTTAATGAAAATTTCATGTTGTCAAGAGCATTGCTTATGTATTGTTTAGTCCCGTATTTTGCACTTCTTGCAAGATAATAGGCATCGACTACTGCAATTTTAACTTTATGGTTTTTTAGAACTTCTTTAAGCATATAATAGGTTACATCTATGGATTGCCCTCCAGTTGCATAGTTGAAACTTGTTATACCGTATGATTTCCAGAGAATGTTTGGGTCAATACCGCTGTTCATATGACTTCCACCCATTAATACTACGTCGTAGGAGTTTCCTGTGTGATTGTATAAACCTTCTATTAATTTACCACGGTGATTTGTTTTTAGTATTAGTATTGGAGTTATAATATTTATTAGTACAACTAAAATAATTGAAAAAAATAGAAATTTAAAAAATGCCTTTTTTATCACGAGTATTCCTCCTAAAATTGAGAATAAATGAACTTCTGAACATTGTATTCATCACCGTATATGCCAAATACAAGTATGATTATCACCGAAGCTACATAAAGGGACCATCTCATATTTATATTTTGTTTTGAAAGTTTATCTCTTATATTGTATTTACGTTGAATAAAATTTACACATAAAATAAAAATAGAAGAAGCCAGGGCAATGAAAAAATTTATCTGATCAAGTCCCAGATTATATATGGAGCCGTTTGTAAAAATTTCGGGATTGAAATAAAATGAATTTTTTATAAGTATTGCTGAATCCTTGAGACAGTTTGCCCTGAAAAAAAGCCATGCAAAATCAACAAGGACAAAATTTACAACAATTTGTACAAGCCTGTAGTTAAAGGAATTTGTATTAATACGAAGTTTTTCTGTGATTTCCGCCAACTTAGGTTTTAGAGCTTTTTCAAAAATGCTGTAGATGCCATGGAGAAGTCCCCATATTATAAAAGTTGTACCAACGCCATGCCATATCCCGCTTACAAGGAATACAATCAGTATATTTCTATAAGATTTAATTTTGCCGTATCGACTTCCTCCAAGAGGAAAATATACATAATCAGTAAGCCAGCTTGTTAAAGACATATGCCATCTTCGCCAGAATTCGCTTATTGATTTTGCAAAGTAAGGCCTTTCAAAGTTTTTAGATAGTTTGAATCCCATAACCTCACTTGCACCTAATGCTATATCTGAGTAGGATGAAAAATCAAAATACAATTGGAAGGCAAACATAATTGTTGCTATCACAATTTCGAACCCTTTATAATTGGAAGGATGGTTGTACACTGTATTCACAAAATCGCCTAATCTGTCTGCGGCCATCATTTTTTGAAAATATCCCCAAAGCATGAGGAGAAGGCCGTTTTTCACTCTATTGTAGTCAAAATAGTGTTTTTCATCAAACTGGTGCATGAAATTCTTTGATTTTTGAATGGGGCCGGATAAAATCTGAGGAAAAAACGATATGAAAAGGGCGTATTTTCCAAAATTTTTTTGGACTTCAACATCAGCTCTATACACATCCACTATGTAACTTATGGATTGAAAAGTATAGAAGGAGATTCCTACAGGTAGCAGAAAATCGAAAGAAGGTATATTTAAGCTTATTCCAAAGATTAAAAAAATTTTTTTGAAAATTTGGTCGAAAAAGTTATAATATTTGAACATGAATAGAATTCCGATATTTATTGATATGCTCAAAAATACGAATAATTTTTTAGTTTGTGTCTTTCTGGATTTTGATATCAGAATTCCACCTGTGTAAGTAATCAAGGTACATGTAATAAGCAAAACTGCATATTTGGGGTTGTAGCTCATGTAAAAGAAATAGCTTGATGCAAGAAGCCATATCCATCTGTATCTATGTGGTACTATAAAATAAAAAATAGTCACGATAGGAAAGAAAAATAAAAATTGCACTGAATTGAAAGACAAATTAAAAAGCACCCCTTTTTATATAAAACCAAGTATTTGATATATTAATGTGTAATTAATTTCAATAGTGTCAAATATACAGCATTAATGTGTCAAACAGGTGACAATATTGTCAATTGTAAATTCCAATTTGAAAAGATGTATAAAGAAAGAGGCTAGGGTAAAAAATATCCTAGCCTCTCTAGCCTCTTAATTGAAGTTATTTACCTGGATTTATAAACATCTGAACCCAGTATGGAGTACCATCGTTATTTCGTGCGATACCTATTCCAATCTCTGTATAATTTGAATTTAGTATATTTGCTCTATGACCTTCTGAATTCATCCAAGAATTCATTACTTCCGAAGGAGTTTTTTGACCATAAGCTATGTTTTCCCCTGCAAAAGTATAATTTATACCAAATTTTTTCATCATATCAAATGGAGTACCATATGTAGGTGAAACATGATCAAAATAGTTTTTGTCAATCATATCCTGCGCTTTTATATTGGCAACTTTTGAAAGTTCTTTATTTTCTTTTAATGGAGAAAGTCCATTTTTACTTCTTTCATCATTTACAAGTTTTATAACCTGGGATGCTTCTGAATTTGTGTTGTTTGAAGTATTGTTGGTATCATTTGTTTTCTTGTTGTCTGTAGTTTTTGTCGTCGTTGGTGTTTTGTTTTCAGGAGCTTGTCCATTGCTGTTTTTAGTGTACTGTGCTGTGTTTTCACAGGTATTTGAGTAATTTATTATAATCTTCTTTGAATCAGTAGTCCCGTTTTTACTGCAGTTTAGTTCGGCTGCACTTGCAAAGGTAGGAGTAACTGCGGTTAGTGCAACTGCGGTAATCAGTGCAGTTGATATAGTTTTCAGTTTTTTGTTCATTAATTGATCCCCCTAAGATACTTGAATTTTTGTTTTCCAATTATTAAGATTGAAAAACTTATTTTAAAGTATAAAAGAGATATATGAACAAAGTATCTCAAAAGCATGAACTGAGTAAAAACATTTTAAAAAATTTTCAGAAAGTTATGGAAAAATAGTTCTATATTTTCATATAAAGTTGAATTTACTAATAATAATTTAATGTTTTTTGCAAATAATATTTTAGGTGATATTTAAGAGGTGATTATTTATGACAGTAGGTTCAAGGGTTAAGCAAACATTGGCGGATTTGAAAGGTATTGAAAATACACTTAATGTTTACTCTTTAAAAAGCAGCAGCAAGGAAGAATCAAGAGTGTTCAAGGAAGCTTTTGAAACTGTAGAAAAAGTATCAAAGAATATAGAGAAAAGATTGAAAAAAATAGAACTTGAAGAACCTCAATACAAACAAAAATAGGAGAGATTGTATGGTTGATTTAGGCGTACTGATTTTAAAGACTGTTATTTTATTCTTTATATCTTTATTTGCAGCAAAAATTATTGAAAAAGGCAGAATGTCTAGAATTATACCTTTTAAGATAGTAAGTTATATATTGATTTCCACTGTAATGGTTTTATTTTTATTTGGAATTATACAAAATGTAGTTTTTGCTGCAGCAGTAATTTTAATATGGATGGCGATGTTTGTATCTCTTAACTATTTTTCACTTAAAGTCAAGTGGATACATGATTTTTTAACGGGAAAACAGACTGTACTTATAAAAGACGGAAAAGTTATGGAAAAAAATCTAGGAAAGGTTTTTTATACAGGAGAAGATTTCTTGGAGGTATTGCGATCCAAGGGGGTATTTAATCTTTCAGATGTTCAATTTGCAGTTATGGAATCCAATGGTGATGTAAATTTACTTTTAAAATCTGATAAAAAGTCAGTTACTCCAAGAGATCTTAAAATAGATAAAGCACCTATATGTGAACCTGAAACTGTAATAATGGATGGGAATATATTGGATGGAGCTCTCGCGCGGAGAGGACTTAACCGGCAGTGGTTGAATGCCGAACTTTCAAAATCAGGTGTTTCCATGCAAAATGTATTTATAGCTCAAGTTGATTCTTCAGGTGATTTGTTTATTGACACTTTTGATGATTCTGTGGAAGTCAAGGAGCCAAAAGTCAAAGAACTTTTATATGCAAATATATCAAAAGCATATGCAGATCTTTTTTCGTATTCTCTGGAAACAGAAAATATAGATGCAAAGAAAATGTATTCAAACAATGCAAATACGATAAAAAGGGTTATGAATAAGTTGGAAGCATATTTATTAAATTGAAGGGAGGTGATAATATGACAGTTGGAACCCAGATGCAGCAGGCTATAGCTGGCGTTCAAACAGCAGCAGCTACCATGAAAACTTTTGCACTTGAGACAGAGGATCAAACTGCAAAACAGGATTTTCAGAAATTATCCAAAACTTTTGAGGATGCTTTAAATGTACTAAATGGAAGGCTCAAATATATTCAGGATCAGGAGCCACAATATAGACAATAGTAATTTTTCTCATTACAATAGGCAGTTGTTTCTAATCTTATATATGAAACAACTGCCTGTTTATTTGTGTGAAATATTACCAGGTAAAGGTCTTGAATAATAAAGTATAAAAAAGCTTTGCGGAGAAAAACTACTATAGAAATATTATAAAAATTAAAAAATCCAGTATGAAGGGGGGAGATGTTAAATGAAGAATATTTTTAAAAGAGCTGTTGGTATAATATTATCTGTTTTAATACTTTTATCTTCACAGACTGTTGGAATTGATTACAAAACTGTTTATGCGGCATCTGTGAATTTACCTGAAGTTTATACTGCAGGAAGCGTTCATCACGGATTCAAGCTTGTATCTAAAAAAAATATGCAGGGTATTAAATCAACAGTAATGCAGTTTGAACATCTTAAAACAGGTGCAAAACTTATGTATGTAAAAAACAACGATACACAAAGAGTGTTTGATATAAGTTTTAAAACATTGGCAGAAGATGATACTGGGGTTAATCATATAATTGAACATTCTCTGCTTGACGGTTCAAAAAAATATCCCATGAGATCACCTTTTAAGGAAATGGTGAAGAGATCTCTCGGAACTTTTATAAATGCAATGACTGGAAATGACTACACAACATTTCCGGTGGCAAGTACAAATGAAGCAGATCTTAAAAATTTGGTAAAAGTGTATCTTGATGCAGTTTTCAACCCAAAAGTGATTGAAAATCCGAATATATTCAAACAGGAAGGATGGAGATATGAGTTACCTTCCAAAGAGGAAGATCTTTCAATAAATGGCGTTGTTTACAATGAAATGAAAGGAAACTATTCTAACCCTGGATGGATTCTAAGCAGGGCTGTAAGCCAGTCGCTTTTTCCAAATACGCCGTATAAATGGGATTCAGGGGGCAATCCGGATCAAATACCTAAGCTCACACAGGAAAGACTTGTTGAAGTATACCGGAAAAATTACAATCCTTCAAACAGTTATATATATATATATGGTAAATTGAATATTGGAAAATACCTTGAATTTATTGATACAAACTATCTTGGAAAATTAAAAAAAACACACAATTCTGAACCTGTTCTGATAGAGAAAGATATGAAGAACATACCTGATAAGAAAGTTTATTATCCTTCAGCTAAAGATTCAGGAAAAGATGGCGTGTGTTTTTCACTGAATTTCGTTACAGGAAATGCATGGGACAAAGATGAAAATGAAGCACTTGAACTTATTGGATATCTTCTTATGGGTTCTGAGAATTCACCTTTAAAAAAAGAATTAAAGGATAAGAAAATTGTGGGAGATGTGGGATACAGTTTTAAATTTGAGGGAATTCAGCCGGTGTTTTCGATAATCTTGAACAATTCTTCAATTAATTCAAAGGAGTCTTTTAAAAAAATTACATTTGATACATTAAAACATTTATCCGAAAAAGGATTTGAGAAGAACTTTCTCGAAACGACCTTGAAGTCATATGACATAAAAAACAGGACATCTGCACTTTCACTTCCAGCTATTGGAGGCAGAGGACTTGTAATGTCACAGGCTGCCCTTTCAACATGGATATATGGAAAGGATCCTACGATGTACTTTGAGTTGGGAAGCAAAATGCAAAACATGGGTGTGGAATCGAAAAACATGTATTTAAAAAGTATTCTGAATAAATGTCTTGCATCAAATGAATATCATTCCATGGTTATAATGATGCCCAAATGTGGATTGGAGGAAAAAGATATTCAAGATACTAAAAGACAACTTAAAATTTATAAAGAAAAGATAGATGAGGATGATTTGAATAAACTTGTTAAAGATACACAGTATTTTAAGGCGTGGCAGAACAAAAAGGATTCAAAGGAAGAACTTGATAAACTTCCAAGATTATCACTTGAAGATGTGAAGGCGGAACTTCCGAATTTGAAGTGGAATATTGAAAATATTTCAGGAATAAAAATGTTGTTTCACAAAACTGATATGAATCGGTTATCACATGTAAAGTTCTATTTTGATACATCGTCAGTTCCACAGGATAAAATTAAATACTTGACACTTCTTTCATCAATTCTTGGCAGTGTTAGAACGGATAAATATGATTTTAAGACTCTTTCAGAGAATATGAACCGGTATACTGGTGGAAAAATTTTGTTTACGTCCTGTGTAATACCGGATAAAGACAATCTGAACAGCTATTCGCCTAAAATTATGGGTTCATTGCTTGTGCCGGATGAGAATATATCAAAAAGTATGGATTTAGTACTGAGCATTATTAATAAGAGTACGTTTAATGAGAAGAGTAGAATAAAGAAAATAATAGCAAAAGATAAAGAACAACTTGAGTATATGCTTTCATCAGGTTCTGGAGTGGCTGCATTTATTGGATTGAATTCATATATGGGCCAGAGTGGTAAGTATATGGAAGATATATCTGGCATTCCGTATTATGAATTTTTAAGAACTTTGGAGGACAACTTTGATTCAAGATGGGAAGAAATACAGAGAAATTTAAGGGACGTATCAGAACTTGTATTTACAAAAAATAATCTTCTGTTAAGTTGCAGTGGAGATGTGCATTCTCAAGATATTTTAAAAAAAGAAGTTTTTAGCAAAATTTCAAAAATTCCTTATGGTAAACAAAATAAATGCAGCTACAACTTTAAAAATACTGATAAAAATATAGCTTTTTCTTCTCCAGTGAAGGTTCAAACTGTAATGCAAGGAGGAGACTTTAGAAAATATGGGTACAATTACAGTGGGAAAATGATGGTGCTCGAAAATATTATCAATATGGGATATCTTTGGGGCAAAGTTAGAACCGATGGAGGTGCATACGGTACAGCGTCATCATTTTCACCTAACGGAATGGTTGTATTTCAGTCTATAAGCGATCCAAATATAAAAGAAACTCTTCAAGCCTTCAAGGGTATTTCTGAGTATCTCAAAAATTTTAATGCTGAAAGCAGCGAGATGAATGACTATATTATAGGAACCGTAAGGAGTTTTGTAAATTTGAAAACATCAGGGCCTCTTGTGGAGAGTTCTCTTTGCGATACACTTTATTTTACTAATTCTTCTTCAAATGATCTTTTGAAATATCAAAAAGAAGCACTTTCAACAACGCCAGAGGATATAAGAAATTATGGCATTGTTTTAGATAAAATTTTAAAACAGAACATATATTTTGTTGAAGGTTCAAGGGATAAAATCCGGCAAAATAAAGCGCTTTTCAAATATATTATAGATTCTAAAGGCTAATTCAGATAAGATTTAAGTTATATGGAGGTTCGATAAAGGAGCTCTATATTTTTTATAATTATTATTGTCAACTAATTAATTGATTACAGTTGACAATAACAATAGACTGGGATATAATCTATTCGATATGGAGGGGTTATAATATGAAAAAAAAATTAAATGTGTATAATATGGCATCTATTGGAGTTATGACTGCAATAATATGTGTTATTGGGCCTTTGGCAATTCCAATAGGGCCTGTCCCAATTTCCTGTACAAATCTTGTGATATATTTTGCACTTTATGTTCTTGGTTCAAAAAGAGGAGCTATAAGCTGTATAGTATACATAATCATAGGTGCCGTTGGATTACCTGTATTTTCCAGTTTTACAGGAGGACTGTCAAAGTTAGTTGGGCCTACTGGCGGATATATTGTTGGATTTATATTCATGGCGCTTATTGCTGGATTTTTTATAGATAAATATACGGAAAAGTGGTATCTTTGTCTATTTGGAATGATCGTAGGAACTGCAGCATGTTATATGTTAGGCAGCTTATGGCTATCCTATGAAGCGCACATATCCATAAAATCTGCAATTTATGTAGGGGTGGTTCCTTTTGTAGCAGAAGATATTTTAAAAATGGCGGTAGCTGCATTTATAGGTCCTAAGATTCGAAAAAAATTAGTTAGAGCCAACCTGAGTTTTAAGTAAAGGTTAGTATGTTATTTATGTAAATAAAAATCTTTATAAAATCTTTATATCTGTTTGATATTTATTATATTTTTAAATTCTATAATGAGTATTAAACGGATATGAAGAGGGTGTTTGAATGGATGACAAGATTTTAGAAATAAAGAATATTTCAAAAAGGCGTGGAACTAAGCAAGTTTTGGATAATGTCAGTTTTTCGATATTAAGAGGTGAGATCTTTGGTCTCGTAGGTAAAAATGGTGCAGGAAAGACAACTTTGATTAAAGTTATAACAAGCATGTTGTCTCCGGATGAGGGAAAAATTATTGTTTGTGGTAAAGACTTAAGGACAGAAAGAGAGGAAGCATTGAGAAACATTGGATCGGTAGTAGAAACGCCGATAATGTATGAATACATGACGGGAAGGCAGAATTTGAATTATACGGCTAGTCTATTAGACAATATAACAGAGGATGAAATAGAAAAAGCAATACAATGTTCTAAGCTTGGTGATAAGATTGATGAAAAAGTAAAGAAATATTCTTTGGGTATGAAACAAAGACTTGGCCTAGCACAGGCACTTATGGGAAATATATCTCTTCTTATATTGGATGAACCTACAAATGGATTGGATCCAATAGGTGTTATAGATCTTAATAATACCATAAATACTTTAGTTAAAGAAAAAAATGTGAGTGTTTTTATATCATCCCATATTTTAAGCGAAATTGAAAATATATGTACGATGGTTGTTTTTATAGATAGTGGAAAAATTATCAATATTCAAAAGATAGATGATAAATTCAATAATAATATAAAAAACATGTTTATAAAAACTAATTCACCCAAAAAGTCATCAAAGATTGTCAGAGATTTAAATTGTGCAAAAATAATTAAGATCAAAAAAGACGGTATTTTGATTTCTATGACTGATAAGTCAGATGATATTTTTAATTTGCTGAAAATTCTGCATGAAGCTAAGATAAGTGTAGAAGGTTTCTTTGAAATAAAACCGGACCTAGAACACAGGTTTGTGGAAATGATGGGGGATAATAAAAATGAGTAGATATCTTTATCAGGAGATTAAAAGGATTATAATTAAAAAGAAAATCTTGCTTGCTGTATTTATTATTATCATGGCGGTGTTTGGATTAAGAATTATTTCAAAGACAAAACCCCTATATGTACAAATTAAAAACGATAAGGGCCTTCTTAACAATCAAAAACTTGGAAGGGATAAAGCTGACAGCAAGATAAGAAGAGCAGATTTTTCAAGAGATATAATGGAGACAGAGAAAGAAATAAAAGATAAGCAAGAACAGCTAAATCAAATAAATAGTTATGACAGATCAAAATTAGATGATGAGATTAAAAAACTGGAAAAAGAAAAAAATTTAAAAAATGAGTATAGACTACTTCAACTAAAGTATGAGAAAAAATATGGAATACAAAAAAAGGAACTGACACCAAAAGGAATGTATGTAGCTTTGGAAATTTTCGTTAGTTTTATACCATTTTTTATTGTTTTAGCTATTATGTTATTATCTGATGTGGTGTCGGGAGAATATTCACCTAATACAATTAAAGCTTTAATTGTAAAACCAATTTCAAGAAAAAAAATTATAATATATAAATTTATCGCTTCAATAATTTTAAGCACAAGTATCATAATAACAGGTGCAGCAATTTTTTTATTAGAAGCTGGAGTGCATTTGGGATTTTCAGATTACAGGCTGCCTTTTGACGTAGGTGCAAAATATATAATGGATAAGTCGCTTCCATTAACTTCAATAACGTCGCAAATGAGATACGTAAGTGGAAGCAGGACAATACTTCCTTTATGGACGGCAACTATCTATCTCGTGTTGATTGCAATAGTTGTTTCAGCTGCAATTGTATCTATATTATTGTTTATATCAACCATTTGCAAAAATTTACTTATTTCGTCCATTTCCAGTTTTATTTTAATTGTGGGAACAACAGTGTGGTATATAATGGGGTTCATGGGAAGATACCTTGTATCAGCAAAGTATGGAATGTTCGTAAAATTTTTACCTGTGCCATATATGATTGATAGTGTTGGAACTTTGACTGGAGATATATCAAATCAACTTCAAAGCAGTATAAACGTGCTCTTTGTATTGAGCGTATGTATTGGATGGATACTGGCAATGGCCTATTTTAGTGTTCGTACTTTTGAGAAGAGAGATTTTGATTAATGATATAATTAAAAATGGGTGATGATTTATGAAAGAAAACATATTGATAATAGATGACGACAGTGATATAAGGGAAATGCTTGTAAGCTATTTTAGCAGGGATGGTTACGTTGTTCAATCTGCATGCAATGGAGAAAATGGGCTTGATATTGCAAGGTCAAGCCCTGTTTCACTGGTGCTTTTGGATGTAATGATGCCAGAAATGGATGGATATACTATGCTTGAGAGGCTTAGAAAGTTTTCGAAAATACCTGTAATACTTCTTACTGCAAAGGGTCAGCAAATGGACAAGATAAAGGGATTTATAAGTGGGTGCGATGATTACATGGTAAAGCCCTTTGATTTTACGGAACTTTCTCTGAGAATCAGGGCTGTGCTGAGGAGAAGTAAGGAAGGAAGACTTGATCAATACTGTATACTAAGAGTCAAGGATGTGGAAATCAATACCTTGGAGCATACAGTAAAAAAACAAAATACGGAAATAATGCCGACTCCAAAGGAATATGAAATTTTATATACTCTAGCATCGAATAAAGGAAGGGTATACTCGACTAAAATGCTTTATGAAATGCTGTGGAAAGATACATTTATGGAGAATGATAATACTGTAACCATGCATGTTAAAAATTTAAGAGAAAAGATTGGTGATACCGTAAAAAGAAGCAGATATATAAAAACTATTTGGGGAGTTGGATATAAAGTTGAAAGTGATATTTGAATTTGGATTTGTCGGAATAATGATATTTTCTATTATTCTAGTGACAAAGTCAAAAAAAATATTCAAGCTTAGAAGTGAACTGCTCTTTTTTGCCATTATTTCTGTGCTTATATCATTCGTAATTGTAGTTTTTTTAAAGGAATATATTCTTGGTTCAGTTTTAAACAGTTACAAAAATGCTGAAATGTATGTACATAAAGATATAGTTTCTAGAGTTGAGAATGACTTGAAAAATATGAATATTGACGATTCGAATAAACTGAAAAAGTATATGGATAAACAATTTAATATGCTGTGTTATATTTTCGTAGTAAAAAAAGATGGCAGTGTGATAGCTGCAAACAATGAAGAAATTAAAAAAGTGGATGCTCGTGAAATTTCAGATGGCAAAAAAAGTTTTAAATTTCTAAATACAGGCAGAGACAGCCTGTTTAAAATCACCAGGTGTGCGTATTTAAAGAATAGTTATTATTTGTATTATATATATATAGGTTATGGAAAATTGGATGATGGAAATATTTTAGGAATAATGATGGTGATAATTTTTTCAATTGTTTTCTTCATGCTTATATGGAAGCGAATAGCATATATATCAGAGATAAGGTCATCAATTAGGAATATTGCAGAAGGGGATTTAAAAAGCCGTATTCGCTTAAAGTATAAAAATGAATTAGGTGAGCTTGCGGGAGATGTAAATTATATGGCATCCAAGATTGAAAATGAGGAAAAAAACAGAAATCAATTTCTAACAAATATATCACATGACTTGAGGACACCATTGACTACTATCATTGGGTATATAAACATGATTAAAAATAACAGGTATGATTCCAAAGAACAGCTTGGAAGTTACATAAGTATTATAGATAAAAAGGGGAATTATCTGAGAAACATGTTGGATGATTTTTTCGATTATTCAAAGCTGTATTCTGGTGATGTATCTGTTGAAAAACAAAAACTCGAGGCAAATGAATTCATTCGTCAGGAAGCTTCGGAAGAGGAAAACGAATTTATACAAAATAAATTAAAGCTTGAGGTTAAGTTGTCAGAGATGTCTATTTATATTCATGCAGATCCACAGCTGCTTTTACGGGAAATAGGAAATATTTTAAGCAATGCAATCAAGTATTCTAGGAAGAATACCATCGTTCGATTCGGTGTTTTCGAAGAAACTTTCAAAAATAAAATTTATGCAGTATTTTGGGTTTCAAATATTACAGATGAATATATAGAACGAGACGATTTGAAAAATTTTTTTGAAAGATTATATAAAAAGGATTCGTCACGACAGAAAGATGGTAGTGGTTTGGGATTAGCTATTGTTAAAAATATAGCTCGTATTCATGGAGGATTTGTAAAAGCGTGTATTGAGGATAACAGGTTAGTGTTCAAGATATACCATCCTTCCTGTGAGCAGAATAAATGAAAGTTTATATGAATCAAAGAGCACTGGACATGGACGTTGTAAGTCATGTTCAGTGCTCTTTTGTAAAAATATTAAATCATTAAGGATTGTTTTGCGAGGTTAAGAACTTAATGGGCAAAGCCCAAACCCAGAATTAAGGTGTACATCTCATGTTAAGGTTCAACTCTATATCTGTAGCACTAAAACGTAAGAGAGATAATTTAAATACATCTCATGTTAAGGTTCAACTTTTTTACATAAATTAATAGTTGGTTCTATATTTCATTTAAATACATCTCATGTTAAGGTTCAACATGCGCAAGAACAGACGCCCATGTGGTGCTACGCAAATTTAAATACATCTCATGTTAAGGTTCAACTCGACTATCATATTATCATAACTCATAGAAGTTAATTTAAATACATCTCATGTTAAGGTTCAACTGTCCGGGGTGATTTAGACAAAATAAGAAGTTTACTATTTAAATACATCTCATGTTAAGGTTCAACAATTTCACTATTAATAATTTTTCTCCTGTTTCGGTAATTTAAATACATCTCATGTTAAGGTTCAACAGATGAAAGGATATATTTTAAATCAAGTGATTTCGAATTTAAATACATCTCATGTTAAGGTTCAACGACTAGAGATAGATAACCTTATACCACTAACTGATAATTTAAATACATCTCATGTTAAGGTTCAACTCATCATCAAACATATCCGTGGTTATCTTTATCCATATTTAAATACATCTCATGTTAAGGTTCAACTCCTTGGCAACCTACCATCACATTTCCAATTACATTATTTAAATACATCTCATGTTAAGGTTCAACCCTTGACAATCCACTATTATAGCTCCAAACGTACTATTTAAATACATCTCATGTTAAGGTTCAACATAATGAAAAAAATTTCAATGCGCTGGTAGATGAACATTTAAATACATCTCATGTTAAGGTTCAACAGGAATTGTGCATCTGTAAGCTTTAGTGCCAATGGCATTTAAATACATCTCATGTTAAGGTTCAACGATGTACACAAGGTTATGATAGAAAATAAGGAATAATTTAAATACATCTCATGTTAAGGTTCAACAAGTGTTAAATGTTTTAAAAAGAAAAAAAGCTATTGAATTTAAATACATCTCATGTTAAGGTTCAACTTTACAACGGCAGAGATAAAGCAAGGATACTATAATTTAAATACATCTCATGTTAAGGTTCAACGGAAGTAATACACCTTGCAGCATCATTTCTTTTTTCATTTAAATACATCTCATGTTAAGGTTCAACTACTTTTCTTTAAGCCTTAAATATTGCTTATACTCATATTTAAATACATCTCATGTTAAGGTTCAACGAGTAGTCCAAGGAGATGAAATACTCCAATTGACATTTAAATACATCTCATGTTAAGGTTCAACATTATTTATTTTTTACTATATCACACCTCATATTTAATTTAAATACATCTCATGTTAAGGTTCAACTAATTCTACCTAGTGGAATAAAAACAAGTACTTAATTTAAATACATCTCATGTTAAGGTTCAACTAATTTACAGCTCCGCCGCTATTAGTCAGATAAGACATTTAAATACATCTCATGTTAAGGTTCAACATTTTTTGGACTTTATACTTTTTTTTATTTTTACTTAATTTAAATACATCTCATGTTAAGGTTCAACTGTATATTCCACCTTTGTTTTGCTGTAACTCAAATTCATTTAAATACATCTCATGTTAAGGTTCAACTTTACTTCTATCCATATATCTTTGTATTCTTCGTTTTATTTAAATACATCTCATGTTAAGGTTCAACAAGCAATATAAATTTAATAATAGTTAGTCTAAATATATTTAAATACATCTCATGTTAAGGTTCAACCTTCACATCCTGTTGCCTTGTTAATTTGAAATGCATATTTAAATACATCTCATGTTAAGGTTCAACTAAGTCTGTACATCCTTCAATATATAAGCATTGCCTATTTAAATACATCTCATGTTAAGGTTCAACAAGGTGCGCTGTAATTTTATACAGAAGTTTATAAAATTTAAATACATCTCATGTTAAGGTTCAACATTATGGAAGGGGCATTTTACATACCCTTGCCTATATTTAAATACATCTCATGTTAAGGTTCAACAAATATCGTGGCATAGCCCCACCAACACTTCCAGATATTTAAATACATCTCATGTTAAGGTTCAACTTGGACTGGAATAGTATAGCTGAGGCTATGCAGCTTAATTTAAATACATCTCATGTTAAGGTTCAACATTTTATACCTATAGTTGTATGGAATAAAATTGCATTTAAATACATCTCATGTTAAGGTTCAACCTTCACTTCCTACTGGAAAATTAAGTGGAATATTATTTAAATACATCTCATGTTAAGGTTCAACGGATTAAAAATCAACTTGAATTAGTAGATGCCAAATTTAAATACATCTCATGTTAAGGTTCAACCATTATCTTCAATATTTTCTTTGCCTACCTCTTCAGGATTTAAATACATCTCATGTTAAGGTTCAACCTGTGTAAAATAGCCATTCTTTATTTTTATTATATACCTGTAGAGCGCATAAATAAAGGATTTAGTTGAAACTTTTCCAACCGTTTTTTATTTTTGATAGAATAACGCAAAAATTCACCACAAACCATTGAAATATATAGACTCATAGCACCTTAAAATTTTACGGAGGTTGGAAAAATTTTAGAAGTCAGAAACCTAATAGAACTGCTCTAAAACGCCATAAAGAGGTTTTTAAAAATTTTTTAAGAAAGTTTTATTTTTACAACAGATATAGAAAGTAACTATAAAATATTGAGATTAGAGCGTTTATGATGATTTTGTACAAGAATATGGTTGGAAATTTTAAAGAGATGATATTTGTTTTGTAAAGTTAAGAACGTGACAGGAAGATCTCAAACTCAGAATTAAGGATAGATATACAACTGAAAACTAAAGCTTTCAGTTGTATACTTTGTAAAAACTTTATTCAATTTTTACGGTGATTTACTATAGCCTCTCGTATTTTTCGTGCATTTGCTGCAATATCATCTTTGCTTCCTTTGGTTAAAAGGCTACCGAAGGCAATACAATCAGTTCCGTTTTTTATCCATTCTTCCAAATTGTCAAAGTTAACACCGCCTGATGCCAATATGGGCATATTTGGAATTGGCGTTTTAAGTACCAAGGTCAGAGAAGGACCGTAAAAGTTTGATATTGGAAAAGCTTTTATAAATGATGCACCTGCTTCAAGAGCTTGTATCATTTCGGTGACTGTGGTGCAGCCGGGTGCATAGGGAATTTGATATCTATTGCTTGTTTTTGCTACCTCCCTGCTAAAGTTTGGGGCAATTATAAACTTGGCACCGGATAGTATAGCAAGTCTTGCCGTTTCAGTATCCAAAACAGTTCCAGCGCCTAATAATAATTTATTTCCAAATTTATTATTAAGAGCACTAATTACATGGCCTGCATTTGGAAGTGTATAGCTTATTTCAAGGACGTCTATTCCACCTTTCAAGCAGCCTTCTGCTATTTCTATACTTCGTTCAACTGTTTTGGCTCTTACAATTGCCATGGCTCCTGTTAATGATATTCTATTAACTATATCTGTTTTAAACATAATTTCCTCCATTATTTTGTATCTTCCATAAATTTTTCAAGCTTTTCTTTAATTTCATTTTTGTCCATAAGGTTCTGTATACCAATTACATAAGGTGCCTTATCTTTTATTTCAGTAGCTATATCAGCCATTGTAATTACAAGGTCACCTTTAAAGCTCATAAGTGCATCAAGATTACTGTGTTCAACACTAATAGGATAATTATTTTCTTTTATAACCTGATTTACTTTGATTTTTAACATCATGCTTGATCCCATGCCGGATCTGCATGCAACTAATGCCTGTTTCATGATTTTTCACCATTCCTCTTCGTTAATTTTTGAATTGTAAGTTTCTAAAAAACTCATGATTTCGTCTGAAGCTTCTGCTTTGTTTAATATATTGAGAAAATTATTGTTTTCAAGTAAATCCAATAATTCTGCTATTGCACGAAGATGGCTTTTACTGTCTATTGCGCTTAAGCAAAATACATATTTAACTGGATCATTTTTTATATTCCCAAATTTTATAGGCTTTTTTAAAGTTGTTATTCCAATTGAAATTTCTTTTGCACCTTCTTCAGGTCTAGCATGGGGAAGGGCTATGTGTTTTGATATAACGATATATGGCCCAACTTGTTTAGTAGCATTAATCATTGAGTCGACATAATGAGCTGTAATTTTATTATTTTCGAGCAAAGCAGAAGCTGATTTTCTAATAGCATCTTCCCAGTTATTGGCATTTACATTGATTTGTATAAGATTTTTGTTTATTACATCGATTAATCTTGGGCTTTCACCTCCTTTAATATTTACACTTTCAATGCGTGAGAAGTATGACAATAATTCATCATGCAATATACATTCAGATGAAACTTGAGCGTGTTTTTTTATTATATGTATTACTTCATCGACATTTGGTTGTCTTAGAAGGGTATTGCCTAATTGCATATATACTTCCCTCTTGATTTGGCATCTTTCTTTCAAATTCATAACAGGACTGACTTTTATAAGTGGTACATCCAATTCTAAAATTTCAGCATTATAACTTGATGTGAATATGATATCTACTGGCTCATGAATATTATCCAAATTTGACAATGCTATTGGAGTTAAAAAATTAAGTTCGGGAAATAGATTCCTAAGTTCTGTATATAAAATTGCAGAACTGCCTATTCCATTTGAACAAATTATTAGTGCAGTTTTTTTGGGAGGGCATATGTAGTCTTTTTTATTAAGCAGTATAGCTCCAAAATGAATTGTCAAATACGCCAATTCATCCTCTGACATTTCTTGCCCAAATATATCGCTGAAAGGTTTTACGGTTTCACTGACCAATTTGTACAGTCCTTTATATTGATCCTTTACTTTATCAGAGAGAGGATTATTAATTGGCAATTTAAAGAGTATTCGATAGTAAGCAGGTCTAAGATGCGAATAGAGCTGTTTAAATATTTCCTGACGGTTTATATAGTGAAAACCGCTTAAAAATTCAAATCTTTTCATTATCTTGATTACAATGTCGGAAATTATGGATATATCATCGGTTTTATCTTTTACATTCCCAACTGATATACCTAAAATCCATGCGCTTATGTAGTTTAAGTCAAAGGTGTTTGCTGTAAAGTGATTTTCACAGTTTAATAAATCATTGGTAAACTTATATTCTTTGACTGATTTTATTATTGAAATATCTGGAGTTTCAGGCATTTTAAAGTTGCTTTTTATATTGGAAAGTATTCTAGTCCTAAGGAAAATATATATGTATATAAATTCAGATAATCTGTCTTCTACAAATACAATATTGTGTTTTAAAGCGAGTTTTGAAATTATCTCTTTAGATCTTTGAAAACTTTCCAGTTTATATTCGTCTATAAAAATATCCAGTATGTTGCAGTCATGGTCATCCGAGAATGAATTAATTACAATTTTTATCATTATTCTTCTTATTTTAATCTCAGAACCGGTGATATGATATCCTCTAGTACGATTATAATCGAGAAACACATCATTCTTTTTAAGAATTTGACTTAATTGTTTGAAATTTGAAAGAACGCTTGACCTACTGACTTTCATTGAATCGGTAAAGTGATTAAGGGACAAGTAGTCCAAGTTTATAAAAAGCATTAGATACATATATGCAAGTCTTTCTTCTTTAGTAAGATAATACTTTTTTTCTGAGTTGTATTGATATATTATATCGAAAATTGCATCTCGCGTTTCAGCTTTCAAAATTATATCCTTACCATGTGAAAAAGAAATAGAAGCTACTTTCTTTGATTTTAATAAATCGTTTATCTTATTAATTCTGTAAGTAATTTGTCTTTGAGATAAACCTGTCCTGTCCTGTAACTCTCCAGTGGTTATTAAAGTTCGCTTTATTAATAACTCTAAAATTGATACAAGCTTATTATCCATAAGTGATTAACCTCCATTTCATACACATAATTTTAGACCATGGATACATCGTTTTCAATAAGAATTCAGTCCAACTTTTGTATGACAGAACAACAAAGTATAAACTTTAAAGATTCTAAAAATTAAGTGCATGTTTTGTTAAAGTCCATAACAAAATATGCACTTAATTGAGATTGAAAACGGTAAGAATATAAACTACAATTGCAATTGTAAAAAATATTTAGGATTGGAAAGAGAGGTGAAGATCATGTTGAGTGATTTTGTAGATGAAAGTCTTATAAGTTTGAAATTGGAAGCAAGTGATTGGGAGGATGCAATAAGAAAGTCGGCGGCTCCATTGCTCCATAGCAACAAAATATCAAATTCATATATTGATGCTATGATAAAAATGACGAAAGAGGCAGGTCCCTATATTGTTATAACAAAAAATGTTGCTCTACCACATGCAAGACCGGAAACAGGAGCAAGGGAAATAGCAATTGGGATAGCAACATTGAAATATCCTGTGGAATTTGGCAACAAAGACAATGATCCTGTCAAATACATATTCTGTTTGAGTGCAACTGATTCCGAAAGCCATGTTAAAGCCATGGCGGAACTGGTGGAACTGCTGGACAAAGCGGATTTTTTTGATGTTTTGGATAAGGCAGAGAATCCGAGGCAGGTTATGAAATTTATAAAGGCTTACGAATCTTAATGATTAATATAAGGGGGAAAAACAAGTGAAATTATTAATAAGTTTGTTTAGCAATGCCGGTATTTTGGTTGGATTAATAGCTTTTGTAGGCTTACTGGCTCAAAAAAAATCCTTTGATGATGTTATTACTGGAACATTAAAAACTATTATAGGGTTTATGGTATTTGGCGTTGGAGCTACTGCTATGACGGGAGTGCTTCAAAATTTTGGAGTATTGTTCCAAAAAGGTTTTAACATTCAGGGAGTATTACCGGTACCGGAAGCAGCTACGGCTCTGGCGCAAACAAAATATGGAACAGTGGTTGCACTGGTTATGATTGTAGGATTTATAGCAAATATTATTGTTGCAAAATTCACACCATTAAAAAATATATTTTTGACAGGTCAGCATAGTTTATATTTTGCATGTGTAATTGCATTGATTTTAAAATCATTAGGTGCAACTGATGTATATACGATAATTGGAGGAGGAATTCTTCTAGGATTTTGTGCAGCTGGACTTCCATATGTTTGTCAGAGGTATATGAGAAAAATTACAGGGAACGATGATATTGCAATTGGACATTATAATATGTTTGCATATGCATTATCTGGATTTATAGGATCAAAAATAGGAAATCCTGAACATGGAACTGAAAATTTTAAGTTTCCAAAATGGCTAAGTGTGTTTAAGGATTATCTCATGGGCATGTCTATTATCATGATAATTTTGTTATATGTATCCTCTGTGGCAGCAGGACCTTCTGTAGTCCAAAAAATGGCTGGTACAACACATTGGCTGGTGTTCCCATTGCTTCAGGCATTTCAGTTTACGGCAGGAATGTATACATTAATAACGGGAGTGCGTTTATTTATGTCTGAAATTACGGCGGCATTTGTATCTATATCGGAAAAGTTTATACCAAATTCAAGGCCTGCATTGGATTGTCCTACTGTGTTTCCATTTGCGCCAACGGCATTAATACTTGGATTTTTGAGCTCTTATATTTCAGGTTTGGTGTGTATGGCATTTATGATTTTATTTAGAAGCCCAATTGTCATTATTCCGGCGGCACATATATGTTTCTTTTCTGGTGGTACTGCTGGAATATTTGGAAATGCAACAGGAGGGTGGAAAGGTTGCGTAGTCGGTGCGGCTGTAGCTGGAATATTATTGACGGTATTGCCAATGGCTTTGTACCCAGTATTTTCCGGCATGGGATTATCAGGGACAACTTTCCCTAATGTTGACTACAACATTGTAGGGTCAATTTTATATTATTTAGGACACCTTATAACATCAGTAATTTAAATATATGACAAATCCTATTGTTTTGTAAATGTCTCTATAATAAAAGAGTAAAGGAGTATAAATATTATGGAATATGGTATGAATCAAGAAAAAGCGTTAGATGAATACCTTGAAATTGTATCAGAGCAAATAAAAAAATATATTAAAAGGATGGAGTATACGGCTCTTGATGAAGCTAAAAATTTAATTTTAAATGCAGAAAACAATAAAAATAGAGTTCACGTAACTGGAATTGGGAAACCCGGCTATGTATCTGGTTATATAGCATCACTGTTGTCTTCTACAGGAACACCTGCATATATACTGCATGGCACGGAGGCGGTTCATGGATCATCAGGGCAGGTACTTCCGGGAGATGTAGTAATAGCAATTTCCAATAGTGGAGAAACAGATGAGTTGAAATCAACTGTAACAACTCTGAAGAGAAATGGTGCAAAGATTATAGCTGTATCGGGAAATCCCGATTCATGGCTTGCAGCAAAGGGGGATGTTTTCCTGTTTGCAGGAGTGAAACAGGAAGGTGGAATTTTAAACAAAGCACCACGTTCTTCTATAATTGCAGAAATAATACTTCTCCAGAGCCTGAGTATATTACTTCAAAATACAAGAAGGTTGACTTTGAAAGACTATGTGAAATGGCATCCAGGCGGAAGCTTGGGAAAATCTATAAAAGAAGAATTTAAATCAATTAATTAAAAAGGAGGAATGCACTATGAAGTTAAAGGGAATTATAACGGCAATGGTTACACCATTTGATGAAAATCAGGAAATTAACGATTCAGCTGCGGTACAATTGATAAACAAGTTAATAGATTCGGGTGTCAACGGTATATTTATTTTGGGTACCAATGGAGAGTTTCATTTATTGACACAGAAGGAAAAGCTTAAATTTGCAAAATTGGTAATAGACGAAGTGGACAAGCGAGTGCCTGTATATGTTGGGACAGGTGGAAACAGCACAAGGGAAGTTATGGAATTGTCAAAACAGGTGGAGAGTCTTGGTGCAGATGCTATCTCTGTAATTACTCCATTTTTTCTAGTACCGACTCAAGAGGAACTCGTAAAATATTATAAATCAGTTGCCGGTTCAGTTGATATTCCAGTAATATTATACAATATTCCAAAGAATACAGGAGTAAATCTGGAACCCGATACTGTAAAAATACTTGCAGAAGTAAAGAATATTGTAGGTATAAAAGACAGCAGCGGAAATATAGAAAATATAAAACAATATATTGAATTTACAAAAAACAGTGACTTTTCAGTTCTGTCGGGTTCGGACTCATTGATACTTCAAGCTTTGAAATTAGGAGCTGCCGGAGCAATCGCCGCAACATCAAATCTGATTGCAAAAATTGATGTTGGAATTTATAAAAATTTTTTAGAGGGAAATATGGAGATGGCGGAAAAATTACAAAAAGAAATAGACGTACTTCGCTCAGTTCTTAAATTGGGAACAGTTCCATCTATACTTAAGAAGTCAATTGAGCTATCGGGGATTCCTGTAGGACCTCCACGATTTCCTACAATGGAACCAAATTATGAGACAACCATTAAAATCCACAGAATGTTGAAATATTATAAACTTATATAAGAGCTAAATAATTATAGCCATTTATAAAAAAAACTATTGACTCAGGTTGTCGATAGTTTTTTATTATCTAAATAAATATTTGTATAACATATCATTATGTTGGGGTGGAAACTTATGAACATAACCAGATGATTTTTTTAGTTAATGGGAAAATAAATATCAATTTCAGAATTCATGTCATTTGCTTGGGTAAATCGGTCTGTATAACATTCAAAATCATTGCGGCTGGCAAGTTCAAAACCGCTCTTTGGAAACCAAACTCCCCAAATGTAATGATATGTTTGTATTAAAGTATCTATTGTGCCTTTATGGATAAACTGTGCATATTTTCCACTGTGTAGTTTTTGTATTTGCATACCATTTAAAATAGGATAGTTCTCTGAAACTTCAACTCCCACAAAAGCCATACTTTGGCTATTTTGGTTGAACATATAAGGAAAGCAGGTTTTACAGGTCTCAAAAATTCCATATCGTTTATTGGAAAGAAGTTCAGGGGGAATTTTACTATTGAATTTTTGCCACATGGCAAAGGTTTCGTTTCCGCAAACAGTTGTTTTAAAAGAAATTCCCATGATACATGTTTCAGATATTGTAAGGATTTTTGGAGTTAAGTCGGTGTGTGTAATGATGGTTTTATCAGATTTTTGTGCAGACTTTCTGCTTCCGATTAAAACATCTATTCCATTTTTTCTGTATTGCGATGGTGTCATGGAATATCTTTGCTTAAAGGCTCTTGTGAAACTTTCGGCTGTTTCAAAATAAAGAGAAAGTCCAATATCCAGCACTTTTTTGTTGCTGTGTATCAAATTCCAAGCTGCTTGTGTTAAACGCCGGCTTCGTATATAGCTTCCTATTGTTTCTCCCATGACAGCTTCAAAATAACGGTGAAAGTGATAGTAGGAATAGGAAACTGCTTCGGCAACATCAGGTGCAGTAATCGGAGAATATAAATTATTCTCTATAAATACAATGGATTTGCCAATTACTTGTTTTTTATCCAAAGACAGTTCCTCCTCTGTGATAAAATATTTATACTATCTAATTTTGTAAAAATCCGGATCTGCTTTTTCTTGTGGTAATAACACTTTGATTTCTTCTATGTCTAATGTCTCAACGGAAAAAGTGTGCCATTTATTAGCTTGAGGAGATCCAAAGGCTATTTCTATTGTTTTGTCGGTTGTATCAAATATGATAGAGCGTAGAGTTCCAAAAAACTCGCTATAATAGTGACAGCAAAGACCATCCGGATATGATGTTGAAAGAAGTTTTTTCATGTTGTTTTTAGAAATCCGTTTATTTGTTTCAAACAGGGAAACGATCTTTTTATTGCGTATTACAGAATTCTCAATTACCATTTTTTCATAAGGTTTTATGTCATCTAAAAGTGTATGATTTGTGGAACTGAGGTAGGTTTCATCACTGTTTTCATCTAGAATTTTGAAGGCCTTATGACCATCAACACATTGGAGCAGTGCTATTTTGTTATGGTTGTCGGCCAGCATCAAGTTAATATTATAACCGATTGGGGCATCCATTGTCCATTTAATTGCCTCATCCACATTTTTGCAGTTTTCAAGTATGCTTCGAACAACTATCCAGAAGCTGAATCCTGTTGCTCCTGCTTTTTGGCCGCCTTCGAAATTTCCTACAGGTAAACCGTTTGATGCTTTGCATACTGCAAGACCATGTTCATTCATTCCATCACATCTGCCAAATAAATTCAAGGTAGATCCAATATGCCGGTATTTACCATTGATGTCGGTGAATGCAAAACACATTTCTTCCATTTTATCATTAAAGTCATAATTCCTTGCCATAACAGTATGAACGCTTTCGGTTTTTTCAGGCAGTGCCGCCATTAAGCTGCATCCTCGTTCCAAGTATGTCATTGCATAAAAAACTACTTGCTCTTTTGAAACTCCAATTGTATCTGAAAAACCTCTGATTTCCTCATTGACACCCTGACAATAACAATCTAGTAAGTTAAAAATTTCAATAAACTTTTCATGAGGGTAGGCATTTTTAGACAGTAGTACTTTCTGCAATAAATCAGGCGTGGACAAAATCCATTTTCCTATTTGTACTCCTATTTCATAGTTTGTTCCTATTAAATTTTTTAAATGTACTTTTGTTTCTTCCATTTATGACAACCTTCCTTTCGAAAACAGTATAAATCTATTTTGTGTCCTGAACTTGATATTTTTTGCTGTTTTTTTATTTGATTCCCTTGATTTTACAGACTCTATAGCATATAATAATATTTGTAAAATTACATAAGACAGTTCGTAACCATCCTGTCTATAAATAAAACTAGGGATTTAGCTATTTTTATAGTTTATTTTGTAATCAAAGGTGGAGACTTCTCCACCTTTTTAAATTTTCATGCAAACTTATTCTTAAATAGGCTGTATATACGGGGAGGATAAAATGTATTTGCAACATTTGAAAAGATATGGACAAGTTACTAAAAGGCTGCCTAGGGAGGTAGTACTTTTAAGGGGAAGTGGATGTACCTGGGGAAATTGTTCATTTTGTGATTATCATCTTGACCAGGAAAGAGATGCCTTTAAAAATCATAAACTTAATCATGAGGTGCTTGAAAAAGTTACAGGAAAATATGGAGTGCTTCAAGTTATGAATTCAGGAAGTGCAAGTGAACTTGATACAGCTACTGTGTTTGAACTTTTAAAACTCTGCAGAGAGAAAAAAATAAAACAGCTTATTCTTGAAAGCCATGTAAAATATGAAAATGACATAGATCTTTTCAGGGAGCAGTTCAGGCCAGTTGAACTAAAGTTTATAGTTGGGGCTGAAAGCTTTGATATACAATATAGGGAAGAAATTTTGAAAAAAGGAATAGGAAAAAGAAAAGCATGGGAATTTAAAAAATTTGACTGGGTAAACCTTCTATTTGGTATAAAAGGACAAAATATGGATATGCTTCTTTGTGATTTCAGTTTGGCTGTGAAATATTTTGAAAGAGTCACCATAAATGTTTTTTGTGAAAACAGCAAGGAAATAAAGAGGGACAATAAACTTGTAGAGGAATTTTACAACAGTGAATTTTTTAATATGATTCAAGACAAGTATTATAAAAGAGTTGAAGTACTGGATGATATAGACACAAGATGTGGAGCTGACTTGGATGGAGTTGGAGGTAGCTTATGAGTAAAACTAACAAACTTGTGAAAGTATCAATTGTGGCTGCAATATACATTGTAGCTACGATAGCACTTGGGCAGTTGTCATACTGGGGTCCTATAGGACTTAGAATAAGTGAGGTACTTAATTTTTTAACATTTATAGATCCTTTTTATATCATATCGTTGACCGTAGGATGTGCTGTGGCTAATTTTTACAGTTTCAGCATAGTCGATGTATTTGTAGGAAGTTTTGCAACACTTGTTGCAACTTATGCCATGTGGAAGACCAAAAGCATGATTGTGTCTATTATATGGCCTGTACTTGGAAGTGCATTTATTGCAGAAGAACTTCATGTGCTGTATAAAGTGCCTTTTTTCTATACATTTTTTACTCAGGCGGTCGGTGAACTTATAGTTATGATTATAGGTTATTTTGTTTTCAGGCAAATATTTAAAAACAATTCATTACTGGAGAAATTTAGAATAAAATCGAGCAATCAAAAAATAGAAAGTATTAAATCAAGCAATAGTTCAAAATAGCATAATATGCAACAAAAGGAAGGATGATTGAATATAAAAATCATCCTTCTTTTTACATAAATCAGTTAAAAATTCACATATTAAAATGACTTTATAAAATGTGTTTACAAAGTTTGAACTGCGTGGTATACTATCATTGTAAATATGAAAACGATAAGATAAAAATTATGATAAGGGGGCATATTAATGAATTTTTTAGGAATAGATCTTGGAACTTCTGCAGTAAAACTTATAATAATGGATGAAACTGGTGAAATTAAAGCAACTACATCAAAAAGTTATGATATAAGCTATCCAAACCCTGGATGGGCGGAACAAAATCCTGAGGACTGGTGGAACAGTACAAAATCTGGAATAAGTGAAATAATAGATACCTGTAATATAACTCCCGAAAGTATAGGAGGAATAAGTTTCAGCGGACAAATGCATGGACTTGTTGTACTCGACAAAGACGAAAAGGTTTTAATACCAGCTATATTGTGGTGTGATCAGAGAACTCAGAGTCAATGTGACTATTTAAACAAGAAATATGGTCAGGAAAGGCTTTCAAGCTATACAGGCAATATGGCTCTGACGGGTTTTACACTGCCAAAGCTGTTGTGGGTTAAGGAAAATGAACCTGAAGTGTACTCAAAAATAGCGCACATAATGCTTCCAAAAGATTATATAAGTTTTAAGCTCACGGGAAAGTTTGCATCTGATACTTCCGATGCATCAGGCACTATAATGTTTGATGTAAAAAACAGGAAATGGTCTCAAGAAATTATAGATATGCTTAAGATAAGAAGTGATATATTGCCTTATGTATATGAATCCTATGAAGTTGTAGGAAGTGTATCTGAAAAAGCATCATCTGAAACAGGGCTTTCAACATCCACAAAGGTAATAGCAGGAGCAGGTGATCAGGCAGCAGGAGCTGTAGGTACCGGAACAGTAAGCCCGGGAGCATTGTCTGTGGCCCTTGGTACATCTGGAGTAGTTTTTGCGTCAAGTGAAAAGTTTTATGTCGATAAAAAAAACAGGCTTCATTCTTTCTGCCATGCAAATGGAAAGTGGCATCAAATGGGAGTTATGCTTTCAGCGGCATCAAGCTTGAAGTGGTGGGTTGAAAATGTAAACAGTGATATAGGCGGAGATGTATTTGAAAAGCTTCTCAATGAGGCTGAAAGTTCTCCTGTGGGAAGCAAAAAATTGATGTTTCTGCCTTATTTGATGGGTGAGAGAACTCCGTACAATGATCCTTATGCAAAGAGTGCATTTATAGGTCTGAGCATACTTCACAAGAGAAGTGACATGACAAGGTCTATTTTGGAAGGAGTATGTTTTGCATTAAGGGATTCTTTTGAAATACTTAAGAGCCTGAATGTTCAAATGAATGAAATACGAATAAGCGGAGGCGGTTCAAAAAGCAGACTGTGGAGACAGATAGTTGCAGATGTTTTTAATCTGGATGTATACGTTGTTAATTCAAAAGAAGGACCTGCTTTGGGTGCGGCAATTCTTGCGGCAGTTGGATGCGGACTTTTCAGTTCAGTTGATGAAGCATGTGCATCACTTGTAAAAACCACGGAAAAGCTTGAACCTATAAAACAAAATGTAGAAAAATACAATAAATTGTACGGTGTATATTCTTCAATGTATTTTTGCTTAAAGGATAAATTTAGGGAGATTAGTGATTTGAATTTATAGGAGATGAGAGTGATTTGGAAATTCAAAAAGAGATCTTCGGAAAGATGGCGGATGATAGATCTGTTTATCTGTTTACCATGATTAATGAAAATGGAATGTCAGCAAAAATATCAAATTTTGGAGCAACTTTGGTATCTCTTAGAGTACCTGACAGAAACAACAAGTTTGATGATGTTGTACTTGGATACGATAATCTGCAGGATTATATAGAGGGTGAATTCTTCTTTGGTGCTGTAATAGGGCGTAATGCCAATAGAATTAAAAATGCTGAAATTAAAATAGACAGTAAAAAATATAAATTAACCGAAAACGAAGGAAAAAATCAATTACACGGCGGAACAGTTGGATTTGACAAGGTACTTTGGACGCCGAGGATTTCCATAAATGATAATGGAGAACAGTGTATTGAAATGACCTATATGAGCAAAGACGGTGAAGAAGGCTATCCCGGCAATCTTGAAGTTAGGGTTCAGTATTGTATTTGCCGCAACAATGAACTTAGGATAAGCTATCATGCCATTTGTGACAAGGACACTGTAGTAAATTTGACAAATCACTCTTATTTTAATCTATCAGGGCATTCTCAAGGAGACATATTGAATCACGAAGTAATGATAAATTCTAACAAGTTTACAGCAAATGACATAGAGGGCATTCCAACTGGTGAGATAAGGGATGTAGAAAATACCCCAATGGATTTTAGAAAGAGGAGCAGAGTTTGTGAGAATATCAACAAAGACTATGATCAGTTAACATTTGCAGGTGGTTATGATAATAACTGGATACTTGAAAAAGGCGAAAAAGATTTTTTAAAAGCTGCTGAAGTTTTTGAAAATTCCTGTGGAAGGCTTATGGAAGTGTATACAACTGAACCGGGTATACAATTTTATACCGGGAACAATATAAAAAGATGCAAGGGTTGCAAGGAGAATGCCGCATATTACAAATACAGCGGACTGTGTTTTGAAACTCAACACTTTCCTGATGCACTGCATCATAAATGTTTTCCATCTACGATATTAAGGATGGGAAGACAATACAGCAGTACTACAAAATACAAATTTAAAGTTGAATAGTATGAAAACATTTACTTCAAATGTTTATATAAATTAATTAGGAGATGATATCTTGAAAGTAAAAATTAGCAATCCTTTGATTTATACTTTTGGTGCTTTGGCAGGGCTTTTGTTTGGATACGATACAGGTGTTATTTCAGGAGCAATACTATTTATTGAAAAACAAATGAACTTAAATTCATGGCAGCAGGGATGGGTTGTAAGTGCAGTGCTTCTTGGAGCTGTTTTGGGCGCTGCCATAATAGGACCGATGTCTGATAAGTATGGCCGAAAAAAACTGGTCTTATTATCCTCTATAATTTTTTTCGTAGGTGCCATTGGTTCTGCATTTTGTCAGGGATTTGCAACACTTATTTTTTCACGTATTATTTTAGGAATGGCCGTTGGTGCATCGTCGGCTCTCATACCGACATATCTTGCTGAACTGTCACCGGCAGAGAAGAGAGGTTCCATGTCAAGCCTGTTCCAGCTTATGGTAATGAGTGGAATACTTCTTGCATATATAACTAATTACAGCTTTTCAGGTATGTACACTGGATGGCGATGGATGCTCGGTTTTGCTGCTATTCCAGCTGCTATACTTTTCTTTGGAGCCATATTCTTGCCTGAGAGTCCAAGATTTCTTGTAAAGGATGGAAAAGAAGAAGATGCCAAGGATGTTTTAAAACAGATGAATAAAAATGATGATGAACTTGTAAATAGTGAACTTGATCAAATAAAGCATCAGGCCGCAATAAAAAGCGGCGGACTGAAGGAGCTTTTTGGAAAATTTGTTCATCCAGCTCTTGTTATAGGTGTGGGACTTGCAATTTTTCAGCAGGTAATGGGATGTAATACAGTGTTGTATTATGCACCTACAATATTCACAGCTGTAGGTTTTGGCGTTCAGGCGGCTTTGCTTGCACATATAGGCATTGGAATATTCAATGTTATAGTAACTGCTGTAGCTGTGGTTATTATGGACAAGATTGACCGTAAAAAGATGCTTATCTATGGTGGACTTGGAATGGGTATTTCACTTTTGATAATGAGTTTTTCAATGAAATTTTCACAGGGATCATTTACGGCATCAGTTATATGTGTTATTGCCCTCACTATTTATATAGCATTTTTCTCTGCTACCTGGGGACCTGTTATGTGGGTCATGATAGGGGAAGTTTTTCCTTTGAACATCCGTGGACTTGGAAATTCATTCAGCAGTGTAATAAACTGGGCTGCAAATATGATTGTGTCACTTACATTTCCTACATTACTCAATTTCTTTGGAACAGGGAGCCTTTTTATAGGATATGGTGTAATTTGTTTTGTGGCTATATG
The DNA here is from genome assembly GCF_058242705.1 of Clostridium pabulibutyricum. Lineage (NCBI taxonomy): Bacteria > Bacillati > Bacillota > Clostridia > Eubacteriales > Clostridiaceae > Clostridium > Clostridium pabulibutyricum. The sequence continues at coordinate 54,502 of NZ_JBZAYZ010000002.1, read as the reverse complement.
GTTTGTTCACTATAAAGTATTTGAAACACGTAATCGTTCACTGGAGGAAATCGAAGGAACTCTTCGCCAGCGTGCCGGGAATGTGCAATAATAAAATTAGGGGGTATAATAAGTGATTGTAAAAAAAGTTACTGATTGTGAATTTAAAAAATATGGACGAGTTTTGAAAAATTATGATTTAACGGATATTATATGTTCCATGCAGGATATTTCTATTCCAGAGGATATAATTTACGAACCATCCATTGATAAACTGGAATCTATTGAAATCTTTCATCAGCTTGAAACGAGGGAATTTGGAGGAATGCCTATACAAATTGGATATTGCAATGGAAACAATTATTGTCTGAATGCATTAGAGTATCATAGATCCTCTGAAATAAATATTGCAGTAACTGACATGATTTTGCTTGTAGGCAGTCAGCAGGATATAAAAAATGATTATTTTTACGATACATCGAATATAGAAGCCTTTCTTGTACCTGCAGGAGTTATGATAGAAATATATGCGACAACACTTCACTATGCACCCTGTAATGCAGGTGAAGGTGGTTTCAAATGTATTGTGGTACTTCCTAGGGGGACCAATATGCCTCTTTCGGAAGATGTTCAGGGAATTGGAGAAGACAGATTGTTGTTTTCAAAAAACAAATGGCTTATTGCCCATAAGGATGCAAATTTGGACGAGCAAGGGGTATTTGTTGGATTGACAGGGAAAAATATTTCAGTAAAATAATAAATTATAAAGAATTGGAGGAGAAATTTAATGATAAAGAATATACCACAAGTAAAATTAGGAATAATTGCAGTAAGTAGAGATTGTTTTCCAATGGAGTTGTCCGCAAGACGCAGAAAGGCCGTGGTTGATTCGTATAAAAAGCTTTATGGAGATATATATGAATGTCCTACTACAGTTGAAAATGAAAATGACATGGAGAAGGCTTTAAAAGAAGTAAAAGATGAAAATGTAAACGGACTGGTAGTATATCTTGGTAATTTCGGTCCTGAAACTTCAGAAGCTTTAATTGCAAAGCAATTTTGTGGACCTGTAATGTTTGCTGCGGCTGCCGAAGAAAAAGGTGACAGTTTGATTGACGGCCGTGGAGATGCATATTGTGGCATGCTGAATGCAAGCTACAATCTTGGACTTAGAAATATAAAGGCATATATACCGGAAGCTCCAGTTGGAACTGCAGAGGAAGTTGCAAAAATGATCTTTGAATTTGTGCCGGTTGCAACTGCATTGCTTGGACTTAGAAACTTGAAAATAATTTCATTTGGACCGCGTCCGCAGGACTTTCTTGCATGTAATGCTCCAATAAAACAATTATATAATCTTGGAGTGGAAATTGAAGAAAACTCAGAACTTGATTTGTATGCAGCCTTTAATGAACACAAAAATGATCCAAGAATTCCTGAGGTGGTTTCAAGCATGGAGAAGGAACTTGGAGACGGAAATAAAATGCCTGGAATCCTACCGAAACTTGCACAATATGAAATAACTCTGCTGGATTGGATGGAGCAGCACAAAGGATCGAGAAAATATGTTGCTTTTGCAAATAAATGCTGGCCTGCATTTCAAACTCAATTTGGATTTGTTCCATGTTATGTCAACAGCCGTCTAACTGCAATGGGTATACCGGTGTCATGCGAGGTTGATATTTATGGTGCATTGAGCGAATATATCGGAACCTGTATAAGCAGTGATGTCGTAACACTTTTGGACATCAACAATACTGTACCTAATGATATGTATACAGATGAGATTAAAGGAAAGTTCAATTATAAATCAGGAGATGTATTCATGGGATTTCATTGTGGAAATACGGCTGCATGTAAAATTGTAACTCCTACAATGAGAAACCAGAAGATCATGGCAAGAGCTCTTGAACCTGATAGAGAACCAAATATAACAAGAGGAACTCTTGAAGGGGATATTATACCTGGAAATATTACTTTTTTCAGACTTCAAAGCAGTGCAGATTCAAAATTAAATGCTTATGTGGCAGAAGGTGAAGTTCTTCCTGTTAAAACACGTTCTTTTGGTTCCATAGGAGTTTTTGCAATACACGAAATGGGAAGGTTCTACAGATATGTATTACTTGAAAACAGATATCCGCATCATGGAGCAGTTGCATTTGGGCATTATGGAAAAGCACTTTATAATTTGTTCAAATATTTGGATGTAGAAAAGCTTGATTTTAACAGGCCTGAGGGAATGCCTTACAACAAGGAAAACCCATTTAAATAGAGATTTAAGATATCTGTTGCACGAGATTAGTCATATTTGGCTTGCTCGTGCTTTTTTATTATTAAAATGGTCTTAAAAAGTTTTTGAAACAATGATATACTTAACTATTATATACTAATTGTACTAAAATTTAAAATTGAATGGTGGTATTTTATATGAAAAGGTTGAAGTCAGTTGATCAGGAAACAATAAGAATATTAAACCAAAAAAAAATACTTAACTTGGTGTATAGAAACGACCAGCTTACAAAACAAGATATTTCAAAAGGTCTTAGCATAAGCATACCTACGGTTATAAGTAATGTCAACGAACTGATTGACCAGGGATTTTTGGAGGAAGCAGGTGTTGCAAAATCGACAGGAGGGAGAAAACCTACAATAATCAAGTTTATTCCAGATTCCAGATATTCTTTTGGGGTATGGATAACTAAAGACAAAGTCAGAATTATTATAACAGACTTAAAATTTAATATAATATCCGAGATGAGCTTTGATACTCCAGAGGAACTTTTTGATTTTGAAAACATAATAGTAAAGGTGTCCGAATACATAAACAAAATTATTGAAAATCTTAACATCAGTCGGGACAGGATACTTGGAATAGGGTTTTCTCTTCCTGGTACGGTTGATGAAGACAAATTGATCTTAAAAAATGTCCCTAATTTTGGATTGAAGAACGTACACTTTGATGAATTTAAAAAGTATTTTGATTTCAACATATACATAGAAAATGAAGCAAATGCATCAGCTTATGCAGAAGCGTTCATTAATTTCAGTCATGTAAAAAACAGTTTGGTTTTTATATCAATTACAGAAGGTATTGGAACCGGTATTGTAAACGGAAATGACCTCTATAAGGGATTTAATAAAAGGGCTGGAGAATTTGGACATATGACTATCGTAAAAGATGGGAAAAAGTGCAATTGCGGAAAAAGAGGCTGCTGGGAGTTGTATGCCTCAAAGAAGTCTCTTGTAAGCAAATACAGAACTGCATTTAACAAACAGTGTGGGACATTGGATGATTTCATGAAGATGACGGAATACGACGAAAAGGCAAGTTCAATATTGAATGAATATATTGATTTCCTTGCGGAGGGTATTAAAAATATAATTTTGACTTTAGATCCACAGTACATAATTATAGGTGGAGAAATATTTCCTTACAAGGACAGGATAGAGGAAAAACTAATCAAATTAGTTTTTCAGGACAATAGCTTTTATGATAAAAAAGAGTGCAGTGTTACATTTTCAAAATTAAAGGAGAATGCGGCAATATTAGGGGCTGTACTGCTTCCAATGAAAGATGTGTTTTTTGTAGACAGTGATATGTTCTAAATATATTTTTTAATATTGAAATGACGTACTGTGTTGAATTGGTTTATAATATAAATTATGGAACCGTATTATTTTCAATATTTGGGAGGTCAATATTATGGTAAATATATGTGTATACAGTTATAGAACGGATGAAGCTGTTTATTTTGACAAGTTCAGTAAAAAATATAATGTAAATATTAAACTGTGCAGTGAAGAACCAAGTCTGGAAACAGTTGAGCTTGCAAAGGGGTTTGAGTGTATAAGTATTATAACTACTAAAATGGACAAAGTGCTTATGGAAAAGCTTCATGATGTTGGAGTGAAATATATTTCTACAAGGACTATAGGATATGAACATATAGATGTTGAATGTGCAAAAAGACTTGGAATGCAGGCTGGAAATGTAACTTATTCTACAGACAGTGTTGCAGATTATACTGTTATGATGATACTTATGGCGGCAAGAAAAGCAAAATCTATAATTGAAAGGGCAAGTGTACAGGACTATTCTTTAAGAGGGATTCAAGGAAAGGAAATACACAATTTGGTTCTTGGTATAATCGGTACTGGAAAGATAGGCAAGACAGTAGCTAGAGACATGAGTGGATTTGGGTGTAAAATAATTGCCTATGATATTCATCCAAATCACGAAATGGAATACTATGGAAAATACGTTGATCTTGAAACACTTTTTAGAGAAAGTGATATTATAACAATGCATGTTCCTGCAACTCGGGACAATTATCATATAATAAATAAAGAAAGCATAGAAAAAATGAAGAAAGGTGTCATAATTATAAATACAGCAAGAGGATCACTTATAAACACGTCAGACCTTATAGACGGAATAGAAAGTCTTAAGGTAGGTGCAGCTTCAATGGATGTAATAGAGGGGGAAACAGGGCTTTACTATGAGGACAAGAAGTGTGAAATCATTAAAAACAGGAATATGGCTGTCTTAAAGTCCTATCCTAATGTAATAATTACACCGCATACTGCTTTTTATACGAATCAGGCTGTTTCCGACATGGTTGAAAATTCAATACTGAGTTGTATATATTTTGCTGAAGGGAAAGACAATCCATGGAAAATTACTGATTTTGATGACTAAATGATGTCCAACTTTCCTGCAGGGCAATGCTTACAGTAATTTATAGTAGTCCATAATTAAATCTGCTCCATATTGGTTGCCGTGGGCTGCCTGCATTTTTTGCTGCATTTTACGAATGTTTTTAAGTATGATATGATCATCTAATATTGACACTGTTGTTTCCCTTAAAAGCTTGCTCGTAATTTGCTTATATTCCAACTTTTTTCCTAATTTTAAGTTTTCAATTTGTTTTGCGTTTACGGGTTGGTCCGTTATAAATGGAATTACAACCATGGGAACTCCGTAATAAAGTGCTTCTGTAACACTGTTCAATCCACCATGAGTAATGAATATATCTGCTTTTTTTAACACTTCAAGTTGTGGCACAAAGTGATAAATATGAAAGTTGTTTGGAATAACTCCTAAGCTCTTCATTTTTACCGTATTTCCGATAGACATGATTACGGTAACATTTTCATGCTCAAATGCTTTGATGCATTTCTTATAAAATACTTTTGCTTTATTTACAACCGTTCCCAAAGATATATATATAATAGGGTGTTTGGTACACTGTAACATAAACGAACTGCTTTTATTACGTTTATAGATAGAAGATCCTATAAATTTGAATTGATCCTCCGGAAAATCTTCTGCAAATGGTTGAAATTCTCTTAGAGTATATACCAGGTTAAGGTCAGGGGGATTTTGAATAATCTCTTCTAGCCAACAATCAGTTTTCAGTTTTATATCTTTGGAAACTTCTTTTGTCCATCTTTTGCATATCCATTTTGATCGAAATATACTGAAAACCCCTCCTGCGTTTATGTATCCTTTCATAAGCTTCTCATTGGAAGCAAATGAAGTGAAAATTCGCACAACTGGTTTATTGTATTTTTCTGCGAGATGTTTTCCCAAAAAGAAAAATTGTTCATATATGACTAAATCGTTATGCTCTATCAGCTTTTTGGCGGCCTCACAGGCATTTTTTATTTGTTTAGATAATTTTTTATCATTTTTATAGCTTATAAATTCTGCTCCAACAGCTAAAACTTTATCCCGCCAATTTTCTGTCAACAAATAAGTAACATGATTATTCCGCTTTTGCAATTCTTCAACAAGACCTAATGTTGGTATTACGTGTCCGGAATAAGGTAAGTTTATAAATAAAATATTCATATAGAAACCCCCCATACATTTTTTAAAACATCAGCAGGTATTTTTAACGTCCTACAAATTAACTCTATGATTATTTGAATTTGCTTTGACTGCGGAAACTTTAAAAAACTTTCTTCGTGTAATAATCCACTAATTCCTTTCAATAAATAAGGGGTAATCCAATTTATTTCAGCAGAAATATCTATATTGTATTTGCCACACAACCTACTTATCAAATCTTTTACCGCAGGCTGCAGAGAATATACTGTTAATTCATGTAATGCAGACAAGATAGACCAATGTATATTGCCATCTGATAACTTTTGATACTCTTTCATACTTTGTGAAAAACAAATTAGTATTTGTTCCAATTTGTGATAGGGTGTTTCCGATGCAGTATCCCCTGACAATATTTTATTTAGTTTTATACTTTGTTGGTTCATAAAATGCTCGAATACCTTGTCGAATAATTCCTGTTTTGAATTGAAATAGTGGTAGAACATCCCGACTTCTCCGCCAACATCGTTTAGTATCATGCGGATAGAGGTCTTCTCGTACCCGTATTTTAAAAATAATTTGGTAGAACATTCGAGTATCTCATCGCGTTTTCCACCGTGTAATATAGGTTTACGTGCCATTAGCTTTCATACTCCTTATAAACAGAATACTGTTCTGTTTATATAATATCAAAGACTGTGTCCTGTGTCAATAATTCCGAGAATATCGTTCTGCTTTGCTGCCGACAAGTTCAGATTGATAAAAAATAGTTTATAACTCCTTGACAAAGAGAAAATAATTGCTAAAATGAAATTAGCACTCAATTATATTAAGTGCTAACAAAATGATTGATAAATAACCATGCTGACTTTGTCATAGGCGTGGTTTATTGAAGTTATTATATAGGGTACTCATAATCATATATTATAAATGAAAGGAAATGATAAAATGGCTAAGAAGCAGTTCAAGGCGGAATCCAAAAGACTTTTGGATCTTATGATTAACTCGATTTATACAAACAAAGAGATATTTTTGAGGGAACTTATATCAAATGCAAGTGATGCTATTGATAAAAGTTATTATAGATCTTTAGTTGATGAGAATGTAAATTTCAACAAAGATGATTTTTACATTAGAATTTCATTGAACAAGGAAGATAGGACTCTTACAGTTGAGGACACAGGAATAGGCATGACCCAGGAGGAGCTTGAAAACAATCTTGGAACTATTGCTAAAAGTGGTTCCCTGGCATTTAAAAATGATAATGACAAAAAAGACGGCGTAGACATAATAGGTCAGTTTGGAGTTGGATTTTATTCTGCATTCATGGTATCCGATGTAGTAACTGTAAAAAGCCGTTCTATTGATTCTGATACGGCGTATAAATGGGAATCAAAGGGTGTTGAAGGTTATAGTATAGAACCTTGTGAAAAAGATTCCGTAGGCACGAAAATTATACTTAATATAAAGCAGAACACTGAAGATGAAAATTATGACCAGCTTTTGGAAGACTATAAAATAAAGGAACTTGTAAAAAAATACTCTGATTTTATAAAATATCCGATTAAGATGATAATGAAAAAAAGCAGACCTAAGAAGGATAATGAAAAGGAATATGAGGACTATTTTGAAGATGAAACTTTAAACAGCATGGTTCCTATATGGAGAAAAAACAAAAATGAACTTAAGGACGAGGATTATGACAGATTTTACATGGATAAGCACTTTGGATATGAAAAACCTCTTAAAGTTGTACATTCCAAAGTCGAGGGACTTGTAAGCTATACAACACTTCTTTTCATACCTGCAAGGGCACCATATGACTTTTACACAAAAGAGTTTGAAAAGGGACTTGAACTCTATTCAAATGGAGTCATGATAATGGAAAAGTGTTCGGATCTTCTTCCAGATTATTTCAGCTTTGTACAGGGACTTGTTGATTCTGCGGATTTGTCACTTAACATATCAAGAGAACTTCTTCAACATGACAGGCAGTTGAAGTTCATTGCAAAAAAAATAAAGGAAAAGATAAAGAATGAACTTATGCTTATGTTGAAAAATGACCGTGAAAAGTATATGGAATTCTATAAGAATTTTGGAAAACAGCTTAAATTTGGTGTATACTCCGACTTTGGAGCAAATAAGGAGGTACTTCAGGATTTACTTATGTTTTATTCCTCAACGGAGAAAAAGCTTGTAACCCTTGATGAATATGTTTCAAGAATGAAAGATGACCAGAAGTATATATATTATGCTGCAGGTGAAAGTGTAGAAAAAGTTGACAGACTTCCACAGACTGAACTTGTAAAAGATAAAGGATATGAGATACTTTATTTTACTGATGAAGTTGATGAATTTGCAATAAAGATGCTTATGAAGTATAAAGAAAAGGAATTTAAATCCGTATCAAGCAAAGATCTTGGATTTGATTCAGATGACAAGGAGAGTAAGAAGGAAACAGAAGAGAACAAAGATATGTTTGAATTCATGAAGAATGCACTTGATGGAAAGGTAAAGGAAGTAAGGGCTTCAAACAGATTGAAGACACATCCTGTATGCCTTTCAAATGAAGGCGAGCTTTCAATTGAGATGGAAAAGATACTTAAAACAATGCCAAGCAACGGTCAGGATGTAAAAGCTGAAAAGATACTGGAGATAAATACTAATCATGAAATGTTTACGGCAATTAAGAAGGCGTTTGAAGAAGACAAGGATAAACTTAAAGTATACGCAAATCTTCTTTACAACCAGGCACTTTTGATTGAAGGACTTCCTGTTGAAGATCCAGTTCAGTTTGCAAATGATGTTTGCTGCTTGATAAAATAGAAAGGTTAAAATTTCAGGTATAGTATGATCAAGATAGGTTCCCATGTTTCAATGAAAGGAAAAAATATGCTTCTAGGATCTGTAGATGAGGCGCTTTCCTATGGTGCAGATACTTTTATGATATATACGGGTGCACCTCAGAATACTTCAAGAAAGGATATTTCGGAGTTTAAGATAAAAGAAGCTTCACAAAAAATGAAGGAGAATGGAATATCTGAAATAGTAGTTCACGCGCCTTATATTATAAATCTTGGAAACAGTGTTAAAGCTTCAACTTTCAGGCTTGGTGTAGATTTCCTGAAACAGGAGATAGACAGGGCATCTTCGATATACGGTGTTAAAAACATAGTTCTTCATCCTGGGGCTCATGTAGGTGCCGGGTCGGAGAATGGAATAAAGCAGATTGTAAAGGGCCTAAATGAAGTTATTTTGAAGGATCAATCTGTGAACATAGCCCTTGAAACAATGGCAGGTAAAGGTTCTGAATGTGGCAGAAGCTTTGAAGAAATTGCAGAAATAATAGATGGAGTAGGGTATAATGAAAAACTTTCAGTATGTTTTGACACGTGTCATGTAAATGATGCAGGTTATGATATAGTGAATGATTTTGATGGAGTACTTCAAAAATTTGATAAAATTATAGGAATTGACAGACTTGCAGTCGTACACTTGAATGATAGTAAAAATGACAGAGGTTCAAGAAAAGACAGACATGAAATGATAGGTTTTGGAAAGATTGGTTTTAATGCGCTTTCGTATATTGCAAACCATGATAAATTGAGAAATGTACCAAAAATTCTTGAAACCCCGTATTTAAAGGTTGATTGTGGAGAGAAAATACCGCCCTACAGATATGAAATAGTCATGTTGAAGTGTGGAAAATTTAATGAACATATTAAAGAAGATATGTTAAGCGGCTAAATATTTATTTAGCCGCTTTAAAAAATTGAAGTACAAATTAATGATTTTTGCGAGACTGCTGAATGTTTTCATTTAGCTCGTTTAGATATTCCCAGCGGTTCATCTTTTCTTCGAGTTCTTTTTCAATGGATGTCTTCTCTTCTGTAAGCTTTTGAAGAAGAATGTAATCTGAGGAAACCTGTGATATTTCATCCTTTTTCTCAGAAAGTGCATTTTCAAGATTTTCAATTGTTTCGTCTATACTTTCAAATTCCATTTTTTCCTTGTAGGTAAATCTAGGCATATTTTGGGTACTTGAATTTACACTCTTCTTTTGTTTTTTGACTCCGCTATACTTTTGCCTGTTTTCATCCTTCAAGTTTTTTCTATAATAAGAATATGTTCCCGTATATTGGGAGAGAGTACTGTCTTTTTCAAATACAAACAACTTATTTGTAACTTTGTCTAGAAAATACCTGTCGTGGGAGACAGTTATAACAGGACCTCTGAAGTCTTCAATATAATCTTCAAGTATTTCAAGAGTCTCAATATCAAGATCATTTGTTGGTTCATCAAGCAGGAGTACATTTGGATATTCCATAAGCACCTTGAGAAGATATAATCTTCTTTTTTCTCCACCGGAGAGTTTGGAGAGAGGTGCCCACTGGAGTTCAGGATCAAATAAAAACTTTTCAAGCATTACGGAAGCACTTATTTTATCTCCAGAAGCATTTACTATGTAGTGAGATTTGCCGGATATATATTCAAGAACTCTATCCTGAGGGTTCATATCCACAATGTTTTGAGAATAATAACCTATCTTTACAGTGTTACCTACATCTATACTGCCACAATCAGGCTGGATTTTACCGCTTATCATATTCATAAGAGTGGATTTACCGCATCCATTTGAACCTATGATCCCGATTCTATCATCTTTAAGTATATTATATGAGAAATTTTTTATTATCAGGTTGTCACCAAAGTGTTTTCCTATGTTGTTCATGTTTATAATTTTTTTACCGAGACGTGCACTTTCTATACTTATGTCAATGTTTGATTTATGTAATGGGGCATCCTCATTTTTCATAATTTCGAATCGTTCTATTCTTGCTTTTTGTTTTGTACTTCTTGCCTTTGCGCCTCTTTTTATCCATTCAAGTTCTTTTTTCATAAGCTTTTTTCGTTTTTGTTCTCTTGAATTTTCATTTTCAATGCGTTCCACTTTTTTTTCAAGAAAATATGTATAATTTCCTGTGAAGCTGTACAGATTTCCATTATCAAGTTCAAGTATTTTGTTAGTAATTCTATCAAGAAAAAATCTGTCGTGGGTTACCATAACAACAGTATTGGCATTAGATTTTAAAAATTCTTCCAGCCACTCGATGGCTTCATCATCAAGATGATTTGTAGGTTCATCAAGCATTAAAAGATTTGATGGATTTATAAGGGTAGATGAAAGGGCAAGACGTTTTTTTTGACCACCGGACATGTTTATTATCTTTTGATCAAGATTGTTTATGCCAAGCTTTGACAGTACTGTTTTGGCAAGGCTCTCTGCTTTCCAGGCGTCCTGTGCATCCATTTGAGAATTTAGGTCAATAAATTGTTTTTGAAGTTTTTCATTTTTGGGATCACTTTTTAAAAATTCAGCTGTAGTCTCATATTTTCTAAGAAGATTCATTAAAGGGGACTCACCTTCAAATATATATTTGATGGCAGTTGTATCAGAATTATTGTCGAATTCAAATTTTTGAGGAAGATACCCTATGGAGGTGGTGTTCGACTTTATAACTTCACCGCTGTCAGGAGCATCCAGTCCTGAAATTATTTTTAAAAGTGTGGATTTACCTGTTCCGTTTGTGCCGACTATTCCTATTTTATCTCCGGTATTTATACCTAAAGATATATTTTTCAAAATTGGTTTCTCGCTATAGCTTTTATTTATATTTTCTGCTGTTAATAGATTCATTATTATTACACATCCTTCTGTACTTTCCAAACCTAGTATATCATAAGCAAACAAGACGCAGAAGTAACGAATAAAATTTTAAAAAATAACTTGATTTATATTTAAAGCAGTGATATCATATTTCTGTAACTTAAATGAACCGTAAATAATTTAAACACAGATATATATTTCAATTAGTACTTAGTAAATAGTATGTTAAATTCGAAATTTTATTGGTGTATTATTACAGAGAGTTTAAGAAAAATAAGATTTCGGAGGTATTGATCAAATGACAGGTACAGTAAAATGGTTTAATGCAGAAAAAGGATTTGGATTTATTACAGGAGAAGATGGAAAAGATGTTTTCGCACATTTTTCACAAATAAACGTTGACGGCTACAAAACATTGGAAGAGGGACAGAAAGTTTCTTACGATGTAGTTCAGGGACAAAAAGGACCTCAGGCAGAAAACATCAACATCGTTGGCTAATTTACGGATGACAAAAAAAGTCTTCAGATAGCTTGTTTATCTGAAGGCTTTTTTGAAGTCCTGTTAAATTTATGGGCCGGGTATCATGGGCATCCTGGGTTTTGTGTTGAAAAACATTCTAAAAAGTTTTCTATGTATATTCATTACATCATGACCAAAAAAATCAGATATGTGGAATGCACTTAAAAGTATTAGGATACCACAAGCTATTATTATGAAATTCAATATTTTGTTTATTTTATTTGTATGTTCTACAGTTATTTTTTTGCTGAGACTGCTGGCTGTAAATACAATAGCAATCCACCATAGCAGGCTTCCTATAAATACTCCTATGACAAGAAGTATTTTGCTGTTTGGACCATTTTCAACATGAGCAAATCTAAGTCCTGTAAATACTGCTATAAATGAAAATATTGTAGCAGGATTTGCAAGAGCCAGTAAAAAAGTTGAGGTAAAAGCCTTGAAAAGAGGATTTTGATTTGGAAAAGAAGATTCAATAGACATGTCTCTCTTTCGAAGACTTTTTTTGCCGCTTTCTTTAAAGTAAATGTAAATTCCAAAGAAAATGAGAATCATCCCTCCGGCTGTTTTAAAAATAAATCCATGTACTACTATGAATTTTTGTACTATAAAAATACTTAATACAGCAATTACAGCGTATATGCTGTCTGCAAAAGAAGAACCAAGCCCTGATACAAGTCCACAGTTTTTGCCGAAATTCAAAGTGTTTTTTAGGCATAGTGCACCTATAGGTCCTACAGGCATTCCGGTAATCAGCCCTATAGCTATGCCCCTGAGTAAGCTTGTAAACATAAAAGTATCACTCTCAATATAATATGATTTTAAATTAACTGTTCATATTATATTATTTTATCCTTAATTGAATATATATTCAATATAAAATTGTGTAAAATTAAAGGAAATGGTGGAGATAAAGATAATAAATAAAAAATGAAGACATGGAATTCATATGAAAAATGCCTTTTTTACCAAAGTTCCATTCAAGAAATGGAAAAGGAGGTAAAAAGGCTAGCGAGAAAGCTTTTTGTTGTTTTTATGTGATTTTGTAATGAGCTCGTCTATTCCGAAAGATTCACATAAACATTCTTTTATAACTTCAGGAGTTATAATCATTAAATTTTTATTATTGAGTTTCTTCAAACTATCACTTCCTTTCAATGCATATATTATACAACTAAGGGGTAGATGTGTCAATTCAATATTGAAAGAAAATAAAAGTTTTAAAGACTGTACTTTTAAAAAACATATTATATTAAATTTTCTGATATAATAGCTTAAAGGTATATAATTTAACAATTTGAAACAATATTCAAGTACATATGGGTCTAAACGACTAATATAATTTGCATTTATAATTATATCGTTTGATTTATTTAACTGAAAATTTATTTAATTTATAAACGGGAAATTTACTTGGAATTTAAGGAAAAAAGTATAAGAATATTTTAAAATGTGTTAGAATTGAACTGACTAATTGTTTGGGGGGATTAATATGAGATCTATAAATAATGTAGTGGCAATAGGCCTTGGGGCAATAGGATGCGCTTATAACAGTAAAATTTACGATTGGGACCCTGGCATGATTAAGATGATAGCTGGAGGGGAAAGAGCTGAGAGGTATAGGAAAGATGGATTTATAATAAACGGAAAACATTATGATTTTACATATACAGATCCTGCAAAAAAGGGTGAAGAGGCAGATCTTGTAATTATATCCGTTAAATCAAATCAACTGGAACGGGCAGTTGAAGATATTAAAAATTATGTCGGCGATGATACTATTATAATGTCTCTAATGAATGGAATTACAAGCGAAAAAATTATAGGCGACAGATATGGAATGAATAAAATGCTTTATTCCATGTGTATCGCCATAGATGGTAGCCGTTATAAAAACAAGATAACTTTTTCAAAGCCTGGGACTATAGCCTTTGGAGAAGCATATAATGAAGGTTATTCAAAAAAAGTGGCGGCAGTAAAGGAGCTTTTCGATAAAGTTGGAATTCAGTACAAAATACCGGAGAATATGATAAAAACTATGTGGTATAAGTTTATGATAAATGTGGGAATAAACCAGTCTTCGGCGGTTTTGGGTGGAACTTATGGATTGTTCCAGAAAAATAATTATGCAAGAGAAATAATGGATTCGGCCATGATGGAAGTAGTAAAATTGTCAAAAAAGGCTGGGGCGGACCTATCTGAAAAAGACATTGAAAAGTGGCATGAAGTACTCCAAACAATGCCTGAAAATAGTGGAACATCCATGTTTCAGGATATAAAATACAAAAGGGAAACCGAAGTTGATATGTTTGCAGGTACTGTATGCAGGCTTGGAAAAAAATATGGAATGGATACTCCAGTAAATAATATGCTTTTTAATATAATAAAAGTAATTCAAAAAAGTTAGGGGTTTGTTTGAATAACTATGAAATTAAATAATATTTGTGGTAATACATTTTATATTGATACAGGAATAGCAGATGTACCATTTTATAAAATAGACAATGAAAATATAATAATGCTTGATTCGGGACTTGCAGGTGCTGGCACTAAAATAATAGATGATATTTTGGAAGAAAACAATCTTCGAGTTCGGGCTATAATATGCACTCATGCACATATAGATCATGTCGGCAACAATTCCCATCTGGCGGATAAGTACGGCTGCAGAATTGCTATGCCTTACTATGAGGCCTTTACATGCAGTTCGGCAGTTGCACTGAAAGTTTATTACGGAGCTTTAACTTTGACGGATGTAGAACGACATTTTGAAAACATGATATGCAGAACCGACGTAATGATTCATCCGGGACAAAAGTCTGTAGAGCTGTGTGGAATAAAATTCGGCATTTTAGATACACCGGGGCACAGTCCGGGACATATATGCATAATAACTCCAGACAATGTTGCATACCTTGGAGATGCTCTTATAAGCCGTGAAGTTATGAAAAGTGCAAAAATGCCATATGCATATATGCTTAAGCAGGATCTTGAAAGCAAAGAAAGACTGCATGAACTTAAATGCAGCAAATATATAATAGCACACAAGGGAATATATGAAGATATTGTGAAACTTATAGACAGTAACATAGATTTTTATAAAAAAAGGGCTGATAAAATACTGGAAAGCATAAGTCATGATATGAAGTTTGACGATATATTTCAGTCTGTTGTAAAGAATTTTGAAATACCTGTGAAAAATATATACAAATACAATGTTATAGAAAGAATGCTTAGATCGTATCTGGAATATCTGGAAGAGATAGGCATGATATGCAAGTATGTTTCTAATGGAGTACTTAAATATTCAAGAGTTTTAAGATGAGCTTTTTATTATAGAATTTTTTCTTGAATTTTATAACATAATACTACTGAGATTATATTGATTTGAGGTGGTATTAAGTGGAAAACAAGAAAAGAGGGCTGTCTGCGGCAGAACTTACAATGATGGCCCTCGGTACTATAATAGGTGGATCTTTTTTTATAGGCTCTTCTATAGCAATTAAAGCAGTTGGGCCTTCGATTATATTCTCATATGTGCTTGGCGCTGTTCTGGTTTATTTTATACTTTCAGCACTGTCGCGCATGACGGAAGAAAAATCATCGAATGGATCATTTATGACATTTGCATCAATGGCCTTTGGCAATGGAACCGGATTTGTTGTAGGCTGGGCTTACTGGACGGGAATGATTCTTGCTATGTCAAGTGAGGCGGCGGCTCTCTCAATTTTGTTCAAGGGATGGTTTCCAAATACTTCAACGGCGATTTTTGGAAGTGTTGTTATAGCTGGAATTACCCTTGTAAATCTTATTGGAGTTAAAAAAATAGGAAAGCTTGAAAGCAGTCTTGTTGCATTTAAATTGCTTGCTATAATATCATTCATTTTAATTGGACTTTCTTTAATATTTGGATTTTCAAAGTCGAGAACGGCTGTAGGTACAAGTATAATCGGAAGCGAGTATGTTTTTTCCGGTGGATTAAAGAAAATTGCAGGAAGCATGCTTACAGTTATGTTTGCATATGCTGGATTTGAAATAATAGGACTTGCAGCTTCAGATACGGAGAACTCCAAAATTGTGGTAAAAAAAGCATCCTTGTATACCGTATCAAGTCTTGCAGCATTTTATGTGCTTTCTGTTGCAGTTATTCTTCTTTTAATTCCATCATCCGATTTGACTGAAAATATAAGTCCTATGGCCGCGTCACTTGATAAATGGGGAATAACGTGGGCTGGAAATATGATAAATATTGTTATGTTCATTGCTATACTTTCTACAATGCTTGCGGCAATGTTTGGACTTGGACGTATGATAAGATCACTTTCAGACTCAGGGTGTGCACCAAGGCTATTAAAAGACACAAAAAGTGTACCTTTCAGAGGAATTGTATTTTCAGGATTCGCTATGCTTTTGGGACTGATGTTTGGACTCATGTTTCCCAGAGTATACATTTTTCTTGTAAGTTCAGGTGGATTTCTCCTGCTATTTACATATATTATGATAGTTGCCTCCGAGTTGCGGATTTGCAGTAATACAAGGAAATTTCAATATTGTTTCTGGTTTACAATGATAAGTCTTGCAGGAATTATTCTAAGTATGCCTTTTATACAAGGACAGCTTTCGGGTTTGATAGCCGGCACAGGTATAATAGTTGCCTATTCGATTTTTTATATTTTACTGAGGCTTTATGAAAGACTTAGGATATTGAAAAAAAATGGCGTAAAAATAGATAAGCTTGGATTTTTTACTGAATTTTCAAGAGAACTTATTCATGAGAATAGAAAGAATACAAATAATAAATAAATACTCTAAACCACATATAGACTCAATGTGGTTTAGAGTATTGTTTATTGTACAAGTTTTGAGTGCCAATTTGAAGCTGGACCCAAATTGTATATATTGTAAAACCCGAATCTTTTTAGTATATAACATGCTTCAAGGGATCGCAGGCCGCTCTCGCAGTATATGACAATTGTGATTTTCCTGTCTGGATTTAATTTCTCAAGTATTTCCTCGAATTCTTCTATTGGAACATTTATACTTTCAGGGATGTGACCTTCCTCAAATTCTTCACAAGTTCGCACATCCATGATGATCATTGAAATATGAGAGTCAAGTAATTCTTTTAAAAAAGATTCTGAGATTTTTGTGCAGGGAAGTTTAAAGGATAAGTTTGAATTATCCATTGGTAATTACCTCCAGATATATTTAGAATCTTCTAATGATGTCATATTTACATATTATGATATATGCGGTATATAAGTTAACAAAATTTGATTGTGATATATGGTTGAAATATTGGTGTATAATCATATATACTTTAGAGCAGGAGGTGCATTTATGCTAGAATTGAAGAATGTTTGCAAAACGTTCAAGAAAGTAAAGGCTGTGGAAAATATATCTTTTAATGTTCAGGAAGGGGAAATAGTAGGACTTTTAGGAGAAAATGGAGCAGGAAAAACGACTACCTTGAGAATGATCTCAACTATGCTAAAACCGAGTAGTGGAAGTATAAAAGTAAATGATTATGATGTGTCTGAAAATCCGTCTAAGGTTAGAAGTCAGATAGGGATATTATTTGGAGGAGAAGTAGGAATTTACGACAGATTGTCGGCAAGAGAAAATATAGAATATTTTGGCAAGCTTTATGGTATGGACAGTGAAGAAATAAATAAAAGAATAGAGGAGCTTGAATCGGAATTTGGGATGGAAGGGTACATGGATAGAAGAACAGGAAAATTTTCAAGAGGTATGAAACAAAAAGTATCCATAGCCAGGTCAATAGTACACTCTCCTCAGGTAATGTTATTTGATGAACCAAGTACAGGTCTTGATGTATCTGCTGCAAGAATAATACATGAGTTTATTTTAAGGTGCAGGCAGAATGGTAAAACCATATTATTGTCTTCACATTCCATGAATGAAGTGGAAAAATTATGTGACAGGATTGTTATAATTCATAAGGGAAAACTTGTAGAGCAGGGAAGCGTCAATGAAATTAAGAACAAATATGGAATGAATAATCTAGAAGAAATATTTATTTCTTTAATAGGAGGAAACAGAAATTGAATAGTTTTTGGGTGATTTTAAAGAAAGAACTTGTGGATATATTCAGAGACAGAAAAACGTTGATATTTACAATACTACTTCCAATTATAATGTATCCTGTAATGTTCAAGATAATAGATTCTACTATGAAAAATACAGTGGATTCAGTAAAGGAAAGTGTTACAGTTGCCTATAAGGGAAGTCATGATTCGTCGGTTTACAATATACTGAAAAGTATGAAAAACATAAAGATAGAAAGTCCGGAAAATGCAGATGAGAGACTGAAAAAAGGAAAGATATCTCTTATAATAGAGGTTCCTAAAAATTTCGATGCAAATGTAGAAAAACAGAAAAATACGAAAATAAATATTATATATGATGAAGATTCCAACAGGTCATATGGGGCATCTTCCATGGTGAAGGAAATATTTGATAAATACAGCAAGTCAATTGTAGATCAAAGGCTGGAAGCTAAAGGAATGAGCAGCAAAATACTTGTGCCATTTGACATAAATGAGACAAACCTCAAGAAAAAGGATGATGGCTCGTTTGCATCTTCAATACTTGGAATGTTGCCGACATTGCTTGTAATTTTTATGATAAGTCCGACGATTGGAATGGCTGCGGATTTGGTTGCAGGAGAAAAAGAGAGAGATACGTTTGAAGCTCTTTTATCGACTTCTGTAAGTCGGATGTCTATATTTTGGGGAAAGCTTGTTTCAATTTCAGTTGTAGCGATTATAACTCTTGCTGTAACTCTTGCCTCAATGATAGGATCCATGGTTTATATGTTTTCAAATGGAGGGAGTATTTCGATTCCGATGGGTGCTTTTCTCATAATAGGTATAGTGTCTATATTTGTGCTTGTATCGGTAAGTTCAATTGAAATATCCATAAGCATATTTTCACGATCAATGAAAGAAGCCAATACATATCTCGGAGGATTCTTAGTTCCAGTTATGATACTTACATACATACCATTTATGATGGATCCAAAGAACATAGGCATTGTATTTTTCAACATACCTGTTGTAAATGCCATTTCAGTTATGAAAGAAGCTATAGCAGGGGTTTTCAGCCCTTTGCATATAATGATTGTAATACTTTGGCACATTGTCTACGTCGTTATTACAATACTTTTTGCAAAATATATGTTTTCAAGAGAAGAGGTTGTATTCCGATCATAGATTTGCACGGTAATGCAAAATATAAAATATTATAATTATGTAGAAATAATTATAGGAGAATTTAAGGTGATTTATTTTAAGTATCCAGAAAACTGGCATTTGTTTAAAATGAGAAGAGAAAAGGATGAAGCAATTAAAAAGCCTGCAGCTGTGGAGGAACAAAAAATCAAGCCGGATGAATTTAGTATATCGTATCCTGTTATCCATAGTGGTGAATCTGCTGACAAGTTCAAAGAGGCAAACAATAAGATTGTAGATGAGGTAGATAAACTTTTTAAAAGTCAGGTACTCCTTCCGGAAGTAGTGGATTTTACTGACATAATTGGAACTTATGATATAACTGTAAATAAAAATCAGATACTCAGTGTACTTTTCGGCATGTGGACTTATGTACGTGGGGCAGCCCACGGATTTACCCAATATGGTGCTGTCACATTGAATGTAAATACGGGACATGTATATTCATTCAGTGAACTTTTCAATCCCAAAGTATATTATATACAGACGATAAATGACCTTGCAAAAGACTATATTCGTAAGAATAATATAGATTTAATCAATGAATATAAAGGTATAGATAAAAATCAGGAGTATTATCTTACCCAAACTTCACTGGTGCTTTTTTACCAGATATACAGATATACACCATATTCATATGGACTTTTTAAGATAGAGATACCTTATGATGAAATAGAAAATATAATATCTCCTGTGGGACCTATAAGCAGAATTATGAGAAAGTAAAGTTCGATACATTTTAAAGGCATATGATCTTTTTATAAAAGATTTATATGCCTTTTGCGTACATGGTATAATTATAATATTGTAGAAAAAATTTGAAGGAGGTATTGAAATGGGTTTTATTAAATCTTATGGAAATTATATAAAAAAGAATATTGACAATCCAGAAAAAGCATCAAAATTGCTTTTAAAGGGTTTTTCACTTGAAAAACTGGCGGTTTCAAAGTTTAAAAGAAAAGATATGCCGCCATCACTAAATTATCTGAATAGATTGTGTCTTGATTTTATTATAAAGCCAATGAAATATCCTGAGAAATCTTCAATAGTTACCATATTTTCACCTGTTGAACTTCTTCATGCCATGGGTATACATCCGCTTCTTGTAGAAGGATTTTCCTCGTTCCTTTCGGGAGCTGAATGTGAAGATATATTTGTGGATCATGCTGAAAAAATCGGGATTTCAGATACCTTGTGCAGTTATCACAAAGCTTTTATAGGTGCAGTTGATCTCGAAGTTGTTCCCAAATCAAAATTCATAATTACATCATCTATGATATGTGATGCCAATTTAAATACTGCAAGGCATATTTCAGAAAAATATGGTATACCGTATTACTACCTTGATATTCCATATGAATATAATGATTATACCAAAGAGTATGTTGTCAGTCAGCTTCATGAGATAGTGGAATTTATGCAGGATATAATGAATACAAAGTTTGATTTGGATAAATTTAAAGAGGTCATGCAAATTGAGAATGAAACCAGAGGCTATATGAAAGATTTTTATGAAAAGTTGAAATACAGATATTTCCCCAATACTCTTACTATTGAAATGTTCAGGTTGTTTGCTTCACATTTGGGAATAGGGAGATGCGACGTGCGTGATTTTTATAAGAATCAGGCTTTAGATATAGAAAATTATCCACGATATAGTGGAAAAAGAATTTTGTGGAGTCACATAATGCCCTTTTATAGCAATACTTTGAAGGAGTACTTTAATTTTGATCCGGAATATCAGCTTGTTGCCTGCGACTATAATTTTGATACTGATTGGAAGATTGATTATGACAGTCCCTATGAAGCTTTGGCGGATAAATTTCTTAAAAATCGACTTAATGGTTCCTTTGATTTAAAGGTCAAAAATATAATTGATATTGCAGAGAGCTTTATGGTGGACGGAGTTATAAATTTTTGTTCATTTGGGTGTAAAGAGTGCAGTGGAGGTACTATGCTGCTTAAAAATGCGCTTAAGGAAAGAGGCATACCATATCTTTCCATCGATGGAGATGGCATAGACAGGAGAAATGCTCAGGAAGGACAAATAAAAACAAGGGTTGATGCTTTTATGGAGATATTAAGAGGCAGGAAGGTGATAGTATGATAGGATATGTATGTAAATATACTCCGATACATATAATAGAGGCTTTCGGTGAGAGTGTTTCAAGGATAGAGCCTGATGTACGTGGATTCGAAAAAGCCGAGACACTTATGCACCCAAATATATGCACTTATGCAAAGGCTGTTCTTGAGGAATGCATAAATTCAGGAGTGAGAAACGTAGTTCTTGTAAATTGCTGTGACAGTATAAAAAGGCTTTACGATGTTTTGGTGCAAAGATGTGACTTCGATTTTGTATATATTATTGATGTGCCAAGAAAAAAAAGCAGAGCTGCAGAGCTTATTATGAAAAAGGAAATACTAAAATTCATCCATGCGATGGAAGACTTTAAGGGAAAAAAGTTTGATGTAGATAAATTTGTTGACATAGTAAATTCAGATTGCACGGAAAGTAATGCAAGGGGCTCTGACATATCTGTTGCACTTATGGGATCAAGAGCCAGAGCGGAAACAGTAGAGCAGATTAAAAATGCAGGTGCGGATATATTTTTTAACTTTACATGCAATGGCAATTATGAAGTCCCATCTAAAATTATTAACAATCGTGATGCCATAAATGAGTATTCTTCAGCCCTTATAAACAAGTTTCCATGTATAAGAATGGTTGACATAGAGAAGAGACGTAAAGTGCTGAGGGAAAATATTAGAAATATACAAGGGATAATATATCACACGACAAAGTTCTGTGATATGTATTCTTTCGAGTATGCATATTTGAAAGACACTCTTTCAATACCGGTGTTGAAAATAGAAACGGATTATACAGAAGAGGGAAGTGGTCAGATGAGAACCAGGATAGAGGCTTTTGTGGAAACCTTGAAGACAAGGAAAGATGGCGGTGAGAAATCTTCTGTTGAACCATGTGGAAAAAAAGTTGTTCTTGCAGCGGGTATAGACAGCGGTTCAACCTCTACCAACGTGGTAATAATAAACCAGAGAAGAGAGATACTTTCTTATTCCGTAGTAAGAACGGGCGCAAAGAGCAAACAGGGAGTGGAAGCCGCATTCAAGCAAGCTGTAGACAAATTAAATATTGACATTTCTGATATAGACAAAATTGTGAGTACAGGTTATGGAAGAGTTAGTATACCTTTTGCAGATGAAGATGTTACAGAAATAACATGTCATGGAAAAGCAGCTTTTTTTATAGATAATTCAATAAGAACAATCGTTGATATAGGCGGTCAGGACAGTAAAGCAATAAGACTTGATGAAAGAGGAAATGTGATTGATTTTGCCATGAATGACAAATGTGCCGCAGGTACGGGAAGATTTCTTGAGATGATGAGCAGGACTCTTGAGGTTCCACTTGAGAAAATGGGTAAGTTGTCTCTTGAGTGGAAGGAAGATATAGACATAACAAGTATGTGCAGCGTATTTGCTGAATCCGAGGTTGTATCGTTGATTGCAAACAACAAGGATATACCCGATATAATTCATGGACTAAGCAAATCAGTTGCTTCAAAGACGGCTTCGCTGGTAAACAGGATAGGAAAAATGGGAAATTATATGATGACTGGAGGAGTTGCCAAAAATGCAGGTGTTGTAAAATGTCTTGAGGAAAAACTTGGAGCATCTATAATAATACCTGAAGAGCCTCAAATAGCGGGTGCACTTGGAGCTGCACTCATAGCACTTGAAAATATTTGATAATTATAATGAATCCAGAAGATATTTATAGCAAATGTGGATAGGAGCGTGTAACTGGCATCCATCTTGCTTTGTACATATATATTTTTTGGACTATAATTAGAAAAGTGGAAATCTACAATTTGAAAGGCAGGAGTTTAGATGAAATATCCTATTGATTTACATACTCATACTATAGCAAGTACCCATGCATATACTACACTTCTTGAAAATGCAAAGTGGGCATCTTCCATAGGACTTGAAGTTCTTGGAACCACAGATCATGCGCCAAGTATGCCGGGAGCGCCACATGAATGGTACTTCAATAATTTCAAGGTGCTTCCAAGGGAACTGTATGGAGTTACAATGCTCTATGGATGCGAGGCGAATATTTGTGATTCCGATGGAAATGTTGATCTGCCTCAAGAGCTTCAAAAAAAGATGGATATCATGATAGCAAGTATCCATAATCCTGTAATGACACCAAATACCGATTCGGAGATTAATACAGCAATACTGTTAAAAGCAATGGATAACCCATGTGTGGACATACTGGGACATTGTGGTAATCCACAATTCCCAATTTATCCAGAAGAAATAGTAAAAAAGGCAAAGGAGAAAAATATACTTGTTGAAATAAACAACAGTTCTTTTTCACTGTCTAGAGTAGGAAGTTCTGAAACGTGCAAAAAAGTTGCAGCTTTGTGCAAAGATAATGATGTAAGAATAGTACTTGACAGTGATGCGCATTCATGTTTCAAAATAGGAAAATTTGATGATGCCTTGAGAATGTTGAAAGAAATAGATATGCCTGAAAGACTTATTATAAACAAAGATAAAAATGAACTTTTCTCCTATCTAAAAGAAAAAGGAAAGAATATAAAACTTTAGGCAGGGTGATTCTGATGAACAAGGTCATAGGACTTTTTGCACATGTGGATGCAGGTAAAACTACTTTTGCAGAACAAATACTATATCATTCCAATTCCATAAGACAAAGAGGGAGAGTGGACCGGGGTAACTCTTTTCTTGACAGCCATGAGATAGAAAAAAGACGTGGCATTACAGTTTTTTCAAATCAGGCTGTGTTTAAAGTGGGGGATTCTACTTATTATTTAATAGATACACCGGGACATTCAGATTTTTCTCCGGACATGGAGAGAAATATGGATGTAATTGATTATGCAGTTTTACTTGTAAGTGCTGCCGATGGAATTGAAGCACAGACCGAGGTAATATGGAGACTTTTAAGACAAAAAAACATTCCAACATTTATATTTATAAATAAAATGGATAGGCATAAAAACAGCATTCGTGAAATAAAGGACAATATAAGAGAGAATCTTACGGAGGATTTCTATGTCTTTGGAGATGAAGATATTGTTTCAAAAAGACTTATGGAATTTATGGCGGAGAGAGATGAAGAGTTTCTGGATTTATATATAGATGAAGATTATAGAGAAGATGTATGGTTTCATGGACTTTTGAATATGATAAAGAAATGTAATATTTTTCCATGCATGTATGGCTCTGCCCTCCTTGACCTTGGTATAGAAAACTTTATTAAAAAGCTGCACTGTCTTACATACACAAATTACAGTAAGAAAGGAAAGTTTTCTGGAATTGTGTACAAGGTAAGGTTTGACTCATTCAAAAACAAGATTTCCTATATAAAGGTAACAGGGGGAAGTCTTCAATTAAGGGATGAGGTAATTGTTCATGTAAAAAATACTGGAGATTTTAATGAAAAAATTTGTGGAATAGATATATGCAGTGGGGATAAATATATAAATTTAAAGACTGCAGATGCAGGAATGTTGTGCACCGTCAAGGGACTTTCAAAATCAAGTGCAGGGTGTTTCCTTGGAAATTTCAATGGAAGTTTTACACAAGACCTGGTTCCGCTTTTAAAATCAAAGGTCATATTCGATAAAGATTTAGATCCCAAATGGGTACTCGAATGTTTCCAGATTCTTTCGGAGGAGGAACCTTCTCTCGATGTTTCATGGAATGAAAACCTTCAAAGTATCGAAATGTCGCTTATGGGAAAAATACAACTTGAAGTTTTGCAGGAAATAGTTTTAAAAAGATTTAATATTTCAGTGGAGTTCGGTCCCTCAAGTATACTTTACAAAGAAACTATTGTTGGAGGTGCAGAGGGCTATGGTCATTTTGAACCTTTAAGGCATTATGCCGAAATTTATATTGAAGTTCAGGAAGCGGAAAGAAACAGCGGCATTTCTTTTCAGAGCATGTGCAAAATAGAAAGACTTGATACAAGATATCAAAATCTTATAGAAAAATTTACACGAGAAGGACTTAGAGGAAAACTTACAGCTTCTCCTGTTACAGATGTAAAAATAGTACTCAGAGATGGAAAATCACATATAAAGCATACATCTGGTGGTGATTTCAGGGAAGCTTTTTCAAGAGCATTTGCAAACGCTCTTGAAAAAGCTACATGTACTTTGCTGGAGCCATATTATTCTTTTAAAATAAGAGCCGACGTTGATTTCATGGGAAAGATACTTTCAGATATCGAGAGGCTGAATGGTGAATTTGAAACGCCTGACATTTCAAATGGAATTGTATATTTAAAAGGAAAAGGTCCTGCAGAATGTTTTATGGATTATCCTGCTGAATTTATGTCATTTACTGGAGGAAGAGGATTCATAAGTTTTGATTTTGATGGCTATTATTCATGCCATAATCAGGATGAGGTAATTGAAAAGATAGGTTATAACAAGGACCAAGATGAACGGTTCAATGAAGATTCAATATTTTGCTCAAAAGGTCAGGCCTTTGTAGTTGAGGGGAAAAAAGTAAAAGAATATATGCACTGCTTTAAAAAGTAAAAGTCTGCCAGGTCATTAATACTGGCAGACTTACTTATATATTCTTTTTTTCAAGTGTTATGAAAGTATATTTTATATCTTTATCCATATGCTCTTCAAATTCGAGAGTTGTGTAATCATTATATTTGAATTTTGGGAAATATGTATCTCCGGTTTCATCTGATATTATCTTGGTTAAATAGAGGCGCTTTGCAAAAGGTAAAAATTGCCGGTATATTTCCCCTCCTCCAATTATAAATATTTCCTCGGAGGAGTTCTTAAAGTCAAGTATCTTATCTATATTGTGAATTACAGATACACAGTTGGAAGGTACACTGTAGAGAGTGTCTCTTGTAATTACTATGTGTTTTCTGTTTGGAAGAATACCAGGCAGGGATTCAAAGGTTTTTCTGCCCATCACTATAGTTTTACCTGTAGTTATTTTTTTGAATCTTTTAAGGTCTTCTTTTATATGCCATACAAGGTTATTGTCTTTTCCTATGAGATAGTTTTGGTTGAGTGCTGCAATTATACTGAGCATCAGACAGCTACCTCCATGCTTATTTTATCATGGTGCTTGTAATCTATGAGCTTTATATCATCTATGGAAAAATCATAGAAATTTTTAATCTCAGGATTTACCCATAGAGAAGGCGCCTTGAAGTCATCGTTTTTTCTTGTAAGTTGAAGTTTCATTCCGTCTATTTCATTTTCATATATATGGGCGTTGTTTACTACATGAGTAAAGAGACCGGGCTTCAAGTCTGTAACTTGTGCTATAAGATGTACAAGAACTGCATACTGACACATGTTAAATGGAACTCCAAGTGGAAAGTCTCCACTTCTTTGAACGAGCATGCAGTTCAATCTGTCTCCCTGGACATCCCACAGTGTTTCATAACAGCAGGGCTGCAGCGCCATATCTGGAAGATCTTCGATATTCCACATGGACATAATCATTCGTCTGTTTTGAGGATCTTTTTTTATAGTATTTATAAGATTGTCAATTTGTTTGAATTTTGAAATCTGATAGCCGTAGGCTTTTCCTATAGTACCATCATCTCTCATCCATTCGTCCCATATATGTACGTTTTGTTCCTGAAGTTTTCTTACATCGTTTGACTGATCTTTATATATCCATAAAAGCTCCCGCACTGCTGTTTTAAAGGCAACAAATTTTGTGGTCAGTATTGGGAACTCATCTGACAGGTCAAACTGCATCATTTGATGGGGAAGCTTTAAAGTAGGGATACCTGTTCTGTTTCCGTCATGATAACCGTGTTTTAAGATGTTTTCTATTATATTTAGATATTGTCTATCTGCTTTGCTCATGTGATTTCTCCTTTGCATAATATTACTTTAAAATTATAACATTAACTAAAATGTAAGTACAGTAAGCAAAAATAGAGATCCTATTGAAAATATTTCCTGGAAATATTTCTTATTTCAAGCTGTCATATATAGTTTTTAAATTGTATGTCATGCTTTCTATATAGTCTTTATTATCCTCACTGCTTTCAAGGGTATATATTTTTTCGACCTTTGCATTGATTTCTTTTGCAAGAGTGTTTGATACTTTAGGACTGACCATGTTTTCTACAAATATGGTTTTTATATTGTTTTGCCTGGAATATTTTATAAGTTCTTCAAGCTTTTTTGGAGACGGCTCTCCTTCTGCAAATACACCCTCAACGCTGTTTTGTTTCAAATTATAGTCACGGCACAAATAAGCGAAAGCGGCGTGACCTGTTACAAAGTTTTTGTTCTTCACATGGGAGAACTTGTTTTTGTATTCGGTATCCAGTGCATCAAGTTTTTTTGCAAAAGCTTCATAATTACTGTAATAGAAATTTTTGTTTTTAGGATCAGCTTTTGAAAGGGCATCTCTTATATTTTTGGATTGAATTTTGGCACTCTTAAGACTTATCCATACATGAGGATCATAGGTGCCATGTTCTTTTATCTCTTCGGAATCTGTATTTTTTATAGGAGTTATGCCTTTTGAGGCATCAACCAAAACAAGATTTTTATTTCCGGCGGAGTTTATGACCTTGTCCTTCCATGATTCCATTCCAAAGCCGCTGTATATGAAGATGTCTGCATCCTTTATCGATTTCATATTCTTTATGTTGGGTTCGAAATCGTGCGGCTCAGTTCCGTTTGGAACAAGAGTTTCTATATTTATTTTGTCCTTGCCTATGGCATATGTAAATTCTTTCATTGCATTAAATGATACAATGACCTTCAATTTATTTGTTTTATCTGTAGTTGATTTATTACCCGATGTGCATCCGAATAAAAACAAGATTGAAAACATTAAAAAAATGATAAGCGTGTTCTTTTTCTTTGACATTTTAGTTCCTCCTATATCATATATGTAAATGCAATTAAATTGCATTTACATATATGATATAAGATAATCGAATTATTGTCAATAATTTGGTTGATTTTACACTTGAAGTAATTTAATCAAAAAAATCATCATATATATTAGTAATTAAAGTAAATAACTAATGAAGGGGAGGGAAGCGGCTTTTTATAGATGAGCTGCAAATTTATTGAATTATAGGAGATTTAACAAAGAATACAATTCTGGTTTTGAAATAGCTACAATCATTATAAGTCTTTTACTTGTTATAGTTTTACCTTATTTTGTTCAGGCATCCGGAATGAAACAGGGAAGATCCAAAGGCAATATGTTTTATGTACAAGTGTTGAATTATGCAATGCCTGCTGTAAAGGCTACAAGTTTCAATGAAGATGATATGGCTGAGAACAGTTTTTCTTTTTCCAATACTCCTCTTGAGATATTTGATGTAAATGTGAAAAATCCTATAGGAATACTTGGAAAAGAAATTGCTTTTCTTGGAGTTGATGTTAAAGACAATAGTGTAGACCAGTTTAAGCTTGACAGCAAAGAGGTTGCCAAAGCCAATAATGGTGCTGAAGATAAATCAGCGGCTGTATTTGATCCTAAATTGAAAAGAAGCATTAGCAGTAAAAAACCAGATGTTCTCATATATCATACTCACACAACTGAAAGTTACAAGCCTGGTGGAGCCAACAGTTTCGACAACAGCAAAAATGTATGTGCCGTTGGAGATCAGCTTGTATCCGAGCTCAATAAATATGGGATATCTGCAATAAATGACAAGACTGTTCATGATGCGGAAGCTTATACTCAGAGTTATTCAAGGTCCTCCGTAACTCTTGATAAATACTTAAAAAAATATGGTGATTTCAAGCTTATTATAGACATGCATAGGGATGCATCTGAAAACAAGAACTTAACTACAGTCAAGGTAAATGGGGAAAATGTATCTACAATAATGTTTGTGATGGCAAGAAAGAATCCTCATTTCAGCAAAAATATAGCTCTTGTGAACCAGATCATTGGTTTGTCAAACAAACTTTATCCTGGACTGACCAAGGGAATATGCTATTATAATTATGGAACAAGATATTTTAATCAGGATAAAAGCAATAATGCAATGCTTATGGAAGTAGGTTCGAATGCAAATAGCACAGTCGAGTCCAAGGCCTCGATGAAGTATGCAGCAAGAATAATTGCACAGGTTTTAAAATAGTATATAAGTTGAAATTTTTATACAATCTTTATACATTTTGATATAATCTTAACTTCACCTTTATGTCTGTAATGATAACATATTGAATTATAATAAATGGACTTAGAGGCGATGTGAATGAATATTGGAGAAATTTTAGGGGCGATTACTGGAAAAACACTTAGAAGTGAAGATTTGAAAGGTCAAAAGTTCAATGTTTTTTGGGGACTTCCCATAATGTCAAGTGATGCAATTTCTTCTGTAGCATATGCGGGAGAGGAAATATTGATTGTACTTATCCCATTTTCCGGAATGATGTCATATAAATATATGCTGTATGTATCCATGTGTATTGTATTTTTAATGTTCATGCTTGTATTTTCGTACAGTCAGACAATAGATGCATATCCCGGTGGTGGTGGTTCTTATATTGTTGCAAAGGATAATCTTGGTACTGTTCCAGGACTCGTTGCAGGTGCGTCACTGACGATTGATTATATATTGACAGTTGCAGTAAGTACAACCGCCGGAACTGCAGCAATTACCTCAGCATTCCCGGTGCTGCTTCCACATGCTGTTTCAATAACCCTTTTTCTGATACTATTTTTGGTTGTGGGAAATTTAAAAGGAATAAAAGATTCATCACAAGTATTCGGAATACCTACCTATGTATTTATATTCCTCGTACTTGTTATGATTGTATGGGGAATTATAAGAGTTCATTTGACAGGTTATATACCCAAAATGCAGTATGACCTGCCTAAAGCATCGGAAACAGTCACTGCTTTTTTATTTTTAAGGGCTTTTGCATCTGGATGTACTGCTTTGACAGGCATAGAAGCAGTGAGTAATGGGGTTCCCAATTTTAAAAAACCATCTCAGAAAAATGCAAAAACAGTTTTGTTCCTGCTTGGGATTACGATGTTTTTGATGTTTGGAGGAATTTCATATCTCTCTACAATATATCACGCAGTTCCAAATTCAAATGTGACAGTTTTAGCTCAGATATCGAGTCAGGTTTTCAACGGAAATATAATTTTTTATTTAATACAGGTATCAACTGCTATTATATTGATTATGGCCGGAAATACATCATTTGCAGGACTTCCTCTGCTGCTTGCACTTATGGCAAAAGACGGCTATGCTCCGAGGCAGTTTGCAAAAAGAGGGAGAAGACTTAATTATTCGAATGGAATAATAGTGCTTGGATTTTTATCTGCGGTACTTGTTGTGATTTTCAATGGAGACACACATTATCTTTTACCACTTTATGCAGTAGGGGTATTTATATCATTTACGCTTTCACAATGGGGAATGTTAAAGAGGTGGATTAAAAATCGTGGAAGCGGATGGAAGCACAGGGCATTTATAAATGGTACAGGAGCTGTGCTCACTTTTGCGACGATGATAATTATAGGAATTACAAGATTCATAAAGGGAGCATGGATTATTTTTGTATTGATACCGGCTATTGTGCTTTTAATGTGTAAAATAAAGAAACATTATGATGAAGTTGCAGTCCAGCTCAGGTTGCCTGTTTATGAAAGACCTAAAAATATAAATTTAAAGGAACAGAAAAAATATGTAATAGTACCTATAGATACACTAAACAGATCATTTTTAAAAGCACTTAATTATGCAAGAACGATATCTCAGAATATAATAGTGTTTCATGTTTCAATAGATGATTCGGCTACTGCAAAACTTCTTAAAAAGTGGGAAGAATATAATGTTAAGATACCTATTGTAGTTAAAAAATCACCGTATAGAAGTATAATAAAACCTTTAGTGAAATTTATAGAATCTGAGGAATATACAGCTGGAGAAGATGATACTATAACAATTGTTATACCGCAATTTATCGTTACAAAATGGTGGGGAAACATACTTCATAATCAGACTGCGGTTTTTATAAAGACGGTTCTGCTGAAAAAAAGAAACATAGCAGTAGTTACAATACCTTATATAATAAACGAAAATTAGTGGTTTAGTTTAAATATAGTTTTTGAAAAGAGGAATAGTTTTGAATGTCTCAAAATGAAATAAAAAAAACCAAAAGAGGAAAACTAAAAATATTTTTCGGATACGCACCTGGAGTTGGCAAGACATACTCAATGATAAAAGAGGCTGAAAGAATCAAGAAACTTGGAAAAGATGTAGTAATAGGTTTTGTCAATTCTCATGGAAGAGAGGAAATAAGCAGTATTTCAAAAAATATTGAAAAAATAGAAAACAATACTTTAGATTATGGCTGGACCAAAGTACAGGAATTTAATTTAGATGGGTCTATAAGTAGAAGGCCATATATCATACTTGTCGATGAACTTGAGCATTTGAATTTTGGAGAGCAAAGACACAGAAAGAGATGGCAGGATATACAGGATTTGCTTGATAAAGGAGTTAATGTATATACTACATTGAATGTCCAGAATATTGAGAGCTTGAATGATGCAATTTCAAACCTTACAGGAATTGATATTTCAGAAACTGTTCCGGACAGAATATTTGAAGGTGCCGACAAGGTTGAAATTGTGGACATAGAACCGGATGAACTTTTAAAAAGATTTGAAAGTGAAGATATATATGTAAATGAGACAATAAGATCCGGTATTTTAAAAACATTTACAAGGGAAAAGCTTTATGCTTTAAGGGAAATTGCATTGAGAAAAACTGCCGACAGGCTAAGTTATAAAATGGAAAGCAGCAGGCTTTTAAAAGACAGCATCAATGTTATGCCAACGTCGAATAAAATACTTGCCTGTATAAGTTCTTCGCCGTCATCTTCAAAAGTAATAAGAAGTGCTGCAAGGATGGCAGAAGCATATCACTCAAAATGGATAATGCTGTATGTTAAAACAGCACGATTCAGCAAAATGAAAAACAAGGACAGGGCAAGACTGAATTCCTATTTCAGTCTTGCAAAACAACTTGGAGGGGAAATAGCTGTAGTCTGGGGCAATGATATAGCAGAATCCATACTGAAATATGCAAAATTTAGAAATGCGACAAAGGTAGTAATGGGAAAAAACAATAAAAACGCTAGCAAGTTTTTTTACTTTTATGCAAAAGATGTTGTAGATAAAATCATGAATTCAAGTTCTTACATCGACTTATATGTTGTTACGGATTCCATACACAGGAAGAGAAAGACATTCATAAAGACCGCATCAAATTTTAAATTGAAGTTTTCTATTAACGATGCTATAAAGGCCGTGCTTATAATGGTATCAACTATATGTGCTGCAAAAATTTTTGAATATATGGATCTTTCGGAAGTAAATATATTCATGATACTTATTCTTGGAATTATACTTACATATATAAAAACTACAGGATACTTTGTAGGAGTCATTTCATCGTTGATAGGCGTATGCGTGTTTAATTATCTTTTTATACAGCCAAGGGGATCTTTTCAATTTTATGATAAAAACTATATAACTACTTTTGCAATGGTTCTTATAGCAGCGTCTGTAATAGGTGGACTTACTAACAGGCTGCAGGAAGAAGCAAAAAATTCATTTATACGTGAAAAAAGAACACATTCATTGTATACTATAAGTGGAAAGCTTTTAAGCTCGGTTGGAAATTCGGAGGTTGTAGCAGTTGGAGTAAAATACATTTCGCGATTGATTGATAGAACTGTAGTGTGTTATATTCCAAAAGGTGGTAAGCTGTCCAGCACATATGTATACAATTGTGATATGGAATCCGACAAAGACATATTTTCACGGGAAAATGAAAAGAAAGCTGCTGAATGGAGTTTTTCTTTTGGCAGGGAATCTGGAAATAGTACAGACACTTTTTACAATAATTCGGGATATTATATTCCTATAAAAGCCAAGGATACAGTAATGGGTGTTATTGGGATATCATGCCTTCCAGGTACTGTTGATCATGAAAAAAAATTTATCGCAAAGAGTATTGTAAGTCAGGTTGCACTTGCCATGGACAGGGAGAATCTTGTACAAAAACAGGAAAATTCAAAAATTCAAATAGAAAAGGAAAGATTTAGAAGCAATCTTTTGAGATCAATTTCTCATGACATTAGAAGTCCGCTTGCAGGTATAAAAGGTTCTGTAAGTACCATACTTGAAAAAGGGGATTTTATAGACAAAGAAACCAAAGTAAAACTATTAAGTGGAGTTTATGACGATACTGAGTGGCTTGTGAGGCTTGTTGAAAATTTACTTTCAATGACTAAGTTTGACGAAAGAGGTACTATAAAAATCAACAAAAATATGGAAGTGGTTGAAGAAGTCTTATCCGAAGCGGTACAGAGAAGTTCCCGCATTTTTAAAGATCATAAAATAGAGGTGAAAGTGCCGGAAACTGTTATAATGCTTCCTATGGATGGGGGACTTATAGAACAGGTAATTATAAACCTTATAGACAATGCCGCGAAATTTTCAAAGGAAGGATCTGTAATATACATAAAAGCCTTTTTAGAAAATAAAAATGCAGTTTTTGAAGTTATAGACAGTGGAAAGGGAATAGATGAGAAGATACTTCCACATATATTTGATACATTTTTTACAGATGGAAGTGAAGTACCAGATTCCCGCAGAGGAGTTGGACTTGGGCTTGCAATATGTAAATCGATAGTGCATGCACATGGAGGAAAAATAATGGCATTTAATAGAAAAGATGGCGGAAGTGTTTTTAAATTTAGCATTCCTGTGAGGGAGATGGATTGATTATGGAAAACAAGCCGTATATTCTTATAGTTGAAGATGACAGGCCTATACGAAATTTTATAACTGCGGCGCTGTCCACACAGGGATATGATTATGTGGAAACAGATAAGGGAAATGAGGCAGTTGCCCTTACTATGTCAAACCGGCCGGATCTTGTAATACTCGATCTTGGACTTCCTGATATTGACGGTGTTGAAGTAGTGTCAAGGATAAGAGAACTTTCTTATGTGCCGATTATAGTTGTATCGGCAAGGGAAAAGGAAAGACAAAAAGTTGAGGTACTTGATCTTGGTGCGGACGATTATTTGACAAAACCATTTGGTATAGGGGAACTACTTGCAAGAATAAGGGTATCACTCAGACATAGTAAAATAAGAAATGTAGACGAAGGCGAAGTCGAGTCTTTTAAAGTGAGACAGCTTGTTGTTGACTTCAGTAAGAGGCGTGTTGAAATTTGCGGCAGAGAAATACATCTTACTCCAATGGAGTATAAGATATTATGTCTTCTCTGCAAGTATTCGGGAAAAGTACTTACTCACAACTTCATAATAAGTGAAATCTGGGGTACCTTCGTTGGAAATGAAACTCAGTCTTTAAGGGTTTTTATGGCAAGTTTGAGGAGAAAGATAGAAAAAGATCCTGCAAGTCCGGAGTATATATATACAGAAGTTGGCGTTGGTTACAGACTTGCAGATGAATAGCAGTTTTAAAGCTGAAATTTTACATCAATTATAAAAAGTTGTAGAATATTTATATAAAAATTGTCAGGAGGTAATTCGTGATGGAAAAAATTGCAAGCTTTACAGTTAATCATATTAAATTAAAACCGGGAGTGTATGTTTCAAGAAAAGATAAATTTGGTGACGTTGTTATTACTACATTCGATATAAGGATGACAAGCCCAAATGACGAGCCTGTTATGAATACTGCTGAAGTTCATACAATTGAACATTTGGGAGCAACATTCCTTAGAAACAACAAGGAATATGGATCTAAAGTGGTTTATTTTGGACCTATGGGATGCAGAACGGGATTTTACCTTATACTTGGAGGAGATTATGAATCGAAGGATATTATAGAACTTTTAAAGAAAATGTATAAGTTTATAGCTGAATTCAAGGGAGACGTTCCAGGTGCGGCAGCAAAAGATTGTGGAAATTATCTTGATATGAATCTTTCAATGGCAAATTACTGGGGAAGGAAATATCTTAAGGAAGTTTTAGAGGATATAAGTGAAGACAGGCTTGTTTACCCGGAATAATACTGATGGTTTAGATTTATTTTAAAAGGAGAGAGATGATTGATTAATTACAACCTGGACGACTATAGAAAAATTGATAAAAGTGCGGTTAAGTCATGGATTATTGGAAGAACTATATTCTCTTTTATAATATTGATTTTATGTGCGGTTTTATCACATTTCTTTATCGTTCCCAAGTTGCTTTATTCTGACAGAGCAAAATTTATTTTTTATTTATGCATTTCAATAATGGTAATTGTTTTGATAGTGTATAGTTATTTTTTGCCGTTTTTGGAGTATCAGGAATGGAAATATGGTATATTTGAAGACAAGATAGAAGTTATACATGGAATATTTTTCAAAAGTAAAACCTTGATACCGATTTCCAGAGTTCAAAATTTTGAAATAAAACAGGGACCTATTCAAAAGAGATATGGGGTTTCGTCAATTGAGATAATAACAGCTGGAATAACAAAGGAAATACCAGCTGTGACTTCAATGGAAGCTGAAAAGATAGCTGAAAGTCTCAAGAATATAATTCAGGCAGGTGATTGCTGTTGAAAATTTATAGAAATCATCTGCTGAATATTTTTTATGGTTTCTTTAAGCTTTTAAAACAATTTATAAGTATATTTATAGGAATTGGACTAGTAGGAAGAGAATTGGGGATTTTTAAATCATTATTAATTGCTCTGGCGGTTTGTATTATGATTCTGGCAATTGAAATAATAAATTGGAGAAAAGATTTCTTTACTATAAGGGAAAATTCCATATATTATCAAAACGGACTTTTTAAAGTAAACAAAACTGAAATTCATTTTTCAAGAATACATACTGTGGATATTTCCCAGAATATAGTAGAAAAAGTCTTTAATGCTTCAACTATAAAGATAGATACAGGAGAAAGCAAGAGCAAGGGAAGCGAACTTAAATTTGTATTGAACAGGGATACTGCGTTTTATCTTAAAGATATTTTGTCTTCGGAAAGAAAACAGGAAGGTATTGATGAAACCACAGTTTACAAGGCTGGGGCATTTGAACTTTTTATATACGCTGTGGTTTCAAATTCTGTTTTCAAGGGAATAGGAGTTCTTTTTGTAATACAAAATTTTATAAATGATTATATTGAAAAAATATTTAGCATAAATACTCAAGTATATGTAAAACAAGTGGAAGCGAAGGGAATTTATATTATTGCAGCTTTTGTAATTTTTCTTTTGTTTTTGGGAATTGTAATTTCTGTAATAGGAACATTTTTCAAGTATTATGGTTTCAAGGTATTTAAGGATTCTTCAAAAATAAATATAAGTTATGGAGTTTTCAATAAAAAGAATTATAGCTTTGAAATTAAAAAGATAAACGGAGTAAACATAAAAAGAACGGTTTTTATGCAGATATTTGGATTTTCCACACTGGAAATTGAAAGTATAGGTTATGGTGATGAGGAAGGCGAAAGGGCCGTACTATATCCTATTTGTACAAAGAAGATGGAAAGTACTATTTTAGCCGGAATACTTGAGAATTTCCAATATAATGGAGATAAATATAAAGTATCACGAAATGGTTTTGGAAGATTTTTTTACAAGAAAATATTGTTTTGGATTGTAGTTTTTTCAGGTTTTTTTATTTTTAAAAGGCAGTATGCACCGTTTACTTTCATTTTATTGGTTTTACTGTTTGAAGCAGGTATTCTTGAAATAAAGAATTCACACCTTGGAATATTCGAGAATCTTATTTACATAGGAAGAGGTGCCTTCAACAAAGAAATATCAATAATAAAGGTAAGTGCAGTTCAGGCGGTTACAAAAACTTATAATTATTTTCAAGAAAGACATGGTTTTTGTGATTATAAAATAAGTATATATAGCTCAAGCTCGGGAAAGTTACTAAAAGTTAAAAATTTAAAAAATAATATTTTGGCTAATTTCAAATAATATGTAAACAATTGATTGCAGTCCCTTTTAAATATACATTTGTGAAAGGATGAGAACTGTGGAAAGTTACTATAAAAATGCGGTATCCATAGCAAGAAGCATATGTATGAAAAAATTGAAAGCTGGAGACAGGGCAGTAGATGCTACTATGGGTAATGGAAAAGATACTGCATTTCTATCTAATATCGTTGGAAAAGACGGTGTTGTATATTCATTTGATATACAAGAGACGGCCATATCCAATACAAAACGCATTTTGGAAAATTGTACAGAAAAAAACGTTGTACTTGTAAATGATGGACATGAAAATATGGATAAGTATGTAGCAAATAATGTACAGCTTATTATTTTTAATCTTGGGTATCTTCCAGGAGGAAACCACAATATAACAACAAAATGTAAAACCACAATTGAGGCTCTTGAGAAGGCGTTGAATTTAATAGCAAGAGGAGGCGCTGTTGTAATTTCTGTGTATTACGGGCATCTGGAGGGAAAAAGAGAAAAAAAGGAAATTGAAGCTTATGTAAGTGAGTTGAATCAAAAAATATTCAATGTTTTAAAAATATGTTTTATGAATCAGATAAATGATCCTCCAGAAGTTATTTGTATAGAAAAAATATAAATCAGATTTTCAAATTGATTAATTGCAAAATGTACGATATAATATCAACAAATTAATAGCTTATTTGAAGCAGGAGGAAGTTTGTTATGAAATTCATGAAAGTTAGTGATGAGGCTTATAGGGAATTTAAAGATTTTCTAGTATCAAGTAATGTGGAAGATTATAATTTGAGAATAAAATATTTGGGAACGAACTGCAGTGGACCAATATTCAATGTATATTCCGGAAAAGAAGAAGAAAATGATGTTATAGATACAGTAAATGATATAAATTTTATAGTTGACAGAGAAATAATAAATTCCTTCGGTGGATTTATTATATTATCCAGTCGTGAAAGCAGTAAAATGGGGCTTGAACTTAAACCATTCATAGAACCACCTTCAGGATGCGGCGGATGTTCTAAATGTAATTGTTAATCTTAAATAAACTTAAAATAAAAGCGCCGACAAAATGCCGGCGCTTTTAGCAAATGTATTTTAATTATTAATTTAGTATGTATACATTTACCGATCTCATACCCCAATTTCTGGCACCTGATTCAGATGGTATAAAGACATCTATTCTATTGCCTATTATAGCACCACCTGTGTCTGCTGCAACAGCGTATCCATAACCTTCAACATAGACTCTTGATCCGAGTGGAATAACTCTGGGATCCACAGCTATGATTCCTTGGGATGTATGAGCTCCAGTTGCTGTAAGCCCATCATCTGAATAAGCAGTGGCGTTTACAGCTATAACTTTTGATGCTGAACTCACGCTTCCGCCACGTGATA
Source organism: Clostridium pabulibutyricum (assembly GCF_058242705.1). Lineage (NCBI taxonomy): Bacteria > Bacillati > Bacillota > Clostridia > Eubacteriales > Clostridiaceae > Clostridium > Clostridium pabulibutyricum. The sequence goes on along the minus strand of NZ_JBZAYZ010000002.1, from coordinate 15,833 downwards.
GTACTGCACCTGATGAATGAGCACTGTTAAAGGCCACCTGCCTGCTGTTTTGTTCTTCTTCTTTAGCTAAAAGTTCCTTTTCTTTAGCTGATGTTTTTGCAAGCAGATTTTTTTGAGTGGCTATATCAGAATTTAATTTTGATAATATTTTTTCATTGCCATTTCTTAAAGTTTGAAGTTTTGTATTTTGGTAAACCAAATTCTTTTTTTCAGAATCTATAGTCTGTTCATTTTTCTTCAGTTTGTCCATTATTCCTTTGTCAAATTTAATTATTCTTGATACAGTATCAACTCTCGACAAAAAATCTTCAAAACTGTTTGACGACAATAATAGTTCAATATAACCGTCAGTTCCTGACATGTACATTGCTCTCAATCTACTGTCAAACACCTTTTTTTGAGCTTTTGATTTATCTTTGGCGTATTTTAATTTTTTTTCTGTATTCTTAATATTTTGATTGATCTTATTCATGTCTGCTTTGTTTTGGTTAATTTTGCTTATTACAGAATTAACCTGGGTGTCTAATTGATTAACCTTTTTTTGCAGTTGCACCTTGTTATCTTGTGTTTGGCTTAGCTGGCTTGATTGAGCAAATACACAGTTACTAATCATAGTTGTCAGTGCTAGAATCACAACCGCAGATAACGCCTTTCTCTTCATTTAATTTCCTCCCTATAACTGATTATAGAACCGTGATTTTACTGCGGTTCTATATGTAAAAAAGTAATACTGTTTTTTATTATACCATTAATACCTATAAAAACTCAAGTTCACATGGATTAATATGGAATTAATTCTATTTTATAGAAAGAAATAACAGACAGTACAGAGCTATTTGAAGGCAATTGCTACCTCTTTATATATATTAAGTTGTAAATGATAATGATAAATCGTATAATATCTTATGAAAGAGTTTTAATTTGGATGACAAAATACATAAGATTAATTAATTCAGTAATTTTGAAAGGAAACAAATATGAAAAAAATATTAGTATTAGCTGAAAAACCATCTGTTGGTAGAGATATTGCGAAAGTTCTTAAGTGCAGCAGGAAATCTTCAGGATATGTTGAGGGAAGCAAGTATATTGTGACATGGGCGCTTGGACATCTGGTGACTTTGGCTGATCCTGAAAGTTATGATAAAAAGTATAAAGTATGGAAGATGGAAGATTTACCCATGATGCCTAAATATTTAAAAACAGTTGTTATAAAGCAAACGGGTAAACAGTTTAATATAGTTAAATCACAGATGAACAGAAATGATGTTTCAGAAATAGTTATTGCAACCGACGCCGGACGAGAAGGAGAACTGGTTGCAAGATGGATTATAGAAAAAGCTCATATAAATAAACCTCTAAAAAGGCTGTGGATTTCATCACAAACGAATAAGGCAATAGAGCAGGGATTTGCAAATTTAAAATCTGCATCAGATTATGATAACTTGTACAAGGCAGCAAAGTGCAGAGCAGAAGCTGATTGGATAATAGGTCTCAATGTGACACGTGCACTGACAAGTAAATATAATGCACAGTTGACTGCAGGAAGGGTTCAATCACCAACACTTGCAATGATAGTTAAAAGGGAAGAAGAAATAAAAGATTTCAAGCCAAAAGAATATTACAACATAAAAGTAAATACATCAGATTTTACACTAAAGTGGACTGGTCAAAAAGGCGACAGTATATTTGATTATGAAATTGCGAAAAAAATAGTTTCGAAACTTAAAGGGAAAATTTGCAGGGTAACCGAGGTGAAAAGTGTTTTAAAGAAACAGTTTCCAGGCAAATTGTATGATTTGACGGAACTTCAGAGAGATGCAAATAAACTATTTGGATATTCTGCAAAACAGACCTTGTCTATAATGCAAAGACTGTATGAGAATTATAAAATACTTACCTATCCAAGAACTGATTCAAGGTATATTTCAAAAGATGTTTTGGAGACTATTCCAGAACGTTTGAAAGCAATATCTCTTTCAGAGTACAAAATTTTTATAAAAGAAGTTTTACAAAGTGGAATAAAGTCCAGCAAGAACTTTGTTGACGATGGCAAGGTTACGGACCACCATGCGATAATACCTACAGAAGAAAGTGTTTTACCGGCCAAGTTGAGTTTTGAAGAAAGAAATATTTATGATCTTGTAGTAAAAAAATTTATATCTGTTCTTCTCCCTCCATGTGAGTATGTTCAGGTTTCAATAAAAGCAGATATATGTGGTGAACAGTTATATTGCAAAGAAAACATTCCTAAGAAGCAGGGATGGAAAAGAATTTATGACAGGAAGGAAAAAGCTGGTAAAAATGATATCTTAAAGCTTCAAAACGGAGATGAATTGTCTGTGGTATCTGCGGAGATTGAAAAACTCAAAACAAGTGCCCCGGCAAGATTTGATGAAGCAGCACTTTTATCTGCCATGGAAAATCCACAAAAATATATGAAAATTGATAAAGTGTATGCAGAAACTCTTGGAAAAACTGGTGGGATAGGCACGGTGGCAACAAGAGCCGATATAATAGAAAAGCTTTTTAATATGTTCTATATTGAAAGAAAAGGAAAACAAATATTTCCTACATCAAAGGGGAAACAACTTGTAAATCTTGTACCTGAAGGATTGAAATCACCTCTATTGACGGCTAAGTGGGAAAATACTCTGGATGAAATAAGCAGAGGAAAAAAGAAACCTTATGCATTTTCAGAAAGCATGAGAGAATATGCAGTTGAACTTGTAAATGATATAAAATCCAGCAGCAATAAGTTCAAGTATGACAATCTTACAGGTAAAAAGTGCCCGGATTGCGGAAAATACATGCTTGAAGTTAAAGGAAAGAAAGGAATTATGGATGTATGTCAGGATAGAAATTGCGGATACAGGGAGTATGTAAGTATATTTACAAATGCAAGATGTCCTGAATGCCATAAGAAACTTGAAATTCGTGGAAAAGGTGATGGAAAGATATATATATGCAGTAACTGTGGCTTTAGAGAAAAGGCAAAATCTTTTAATGGAAGATTTAATGGGAGCAAGGAGAAACTAAACAAGAGGGAAACTAATAAATATCTTAAAAAATTGAATCATGAAAATGAAAAACCAATAAATTCTTCTCTTGCAGATGCTCTTAGAAAAATCAATGATATCGGTGGTGTAGACTAGATGGCGGGGTTTAATGCAGCAGGAAGTATATTAAGTATTGTAATTATGATATGTGTAGGGTTTATGCTGACGAAGTATAAGTGGCTTGATGAAAATATATCGAAGGTTTTTTCAAGGCTTGTGTGCAATATTGCACTTCCATGTTTGATGATATCTAATCTTATGAATAATTTTACAAAAGACAAACTGGATCATATAGGAAAGGGACTTATAATACCTATAGTTTCAATGGCTGTAGGATATGTAGTGGCAGTAGTAATTTCTAAAATAATAAAAGTGAAAAAAGGAAGAATAGGTACATTCCGATCCATGTTTTTTGTTTCCAATTCCATATTTATAGGGCTTCCTATAAATATGTCGCTGTTTGGTGCTAAAAGTGTACCATATGTGCTTTTATATTATATATCCAATACTGTTTTCTTTTGGACAATAGGTTCTTATGGAATAGTATCTGATGGATTAGGACAAGCTAAAGGTTCTGGAATATTTTCTGTAAATACGCTTAAGAGAGTATTTTCTCCTCCTCTCATGGGATTTATATTGGCAATTATACTTATAATGCTGAATATCAGGCTTCCAGGGTTTGTTATGGATACGTGCAAATATCTTGGAGAAATGACAACACCGCTTTCTATGTTGTTTATAGGCATAACAATTTATTATGTAGATATAAGAAAAGTAAAGATTAGTATGGACATAATATTTGTTATTATAGGCAGATTTGTAGTATCTCCGCTTCTTATAATGCTCCTTGCGAGATTTGTTTCGGTACCAAATCTTATGAAGCAGGTTTTCGTAATACAGGCAGCTATGCCTGTAATGACTAACACATCTATTGTGGCAAGACAATATGGTGCAGATTGTGAATATGCAGCAGTAGTAACATCAATCACTACTATTTTGAGCATGATTGTAATTCCAATATACATGACTATAATAACATAAAATGTGTTGTAGTCATGATTTTTAACTTGTTTATTGATACTTATACACTAGTATTGATTATGTTTTGATTAAAGTAAAAATTAAAGATAAAGTAGAATTAGAGTATAAAAAAAACAGACATATCCCCAACCATGGGGCGAAAGTCTGTTCGCGGTACCACCCAAATTACTACTTGTATATATAACGGCATAGCCGGCAATACTTACTTTTTACATTTCAGCATGCAACTCTAGAGTGATTTTCAACAACTTTAGCCTATAGGTTCACACCAAAATCCCTATTCTCTGAAAGCATATTTTTGTTTACTCGTCTCTGTCATCGTTTTTGTATTTGCAAACACTATACTATAAAAAAATATTTGTGTCAATATTTAAAAGCACTATTATTTATTTTCAACGCCTAAATTTAAGATAAATACTCAAATAATACATAAAATAATTGATTGTTTATTAATATAATACGTATATTTTTAAAAATATCATAAATAATTTAATGCATATTGAGTCTAAGGCATTACTTTATAAATTAAAATACAAGTTTAAATTAAAATAAAACCTATATATGTAGAAAAATTTAATTACAAAAAAACTTTTGAAAAACTATTGACAATTTTATCATTAGGTATTATTATCGTCACATACACTAAATATTGATTAAGTAAATTGTTAAAAGTAAATTTAAAGTAATGAAGTAATAATGTTATGCTGAACAGTTAGTTGACCTTATTTTTTATATGGTCTTGCTTTGTGTCTGTTTGGTGTAATTGAGTATAAAAGCAATGATGAGGAAGAGTAGATAGTGATAATTTCTTAGAGAGTGAGGTTTGGTGGGAACTCATGGATTTAGCTATTGAAGGTAGCCTCGGAGTTATGAGTTGAAATTTAAGTAGGCTTTATCGGTAGAACCGTTATTACTTTGAGTAAAAATTTTGGGTGGTACCGCGCGACCAAACTTCTCGCCCCAAGCAGAGAATGTTGGTTGCTTTTTTTATATAAAATTTTATATAAATATTATGGGGACGGTACAAAGCAACAAAATTTGCTTGACTTTATCAGATTTAAAATATTTCCAACATTAGAAATTATCTAAATATTTTTATATCTGATCTCGTATGATTTTTCTTTAGATTTATGTATCAAATTAAATTATGTAAATAAAAATATTAGGAGGAAATTTATTATGGAAAAATTGAAAGTTTATTATGATGAGGATGCAAATTTAGATATCTTGAAAGGTAAGAAAATAGCTGTTCTTGGATTTGGAAGTCAGGGACATGCACATGCTTTGAATTTAAAAGAAAGTGGACTTGATGTAATAGTTGGTTTGTATAAGGGAAGTAAGTCATGGAAAAAAGCCGAGAACTATGGATTTGAAGTATATGAAATAGCAGAAGCTGTTAAAAAGGCAGATATCGTCATGGTATTAATACCTGATGAGAAACAAAGGAAAGTTTATGAAGACAGCATAAAGGACAACCTTGATGAAGGAAATGCACTTTTCTTTGCACATGGTTTCAATATTCACTTTAACCAGATAGTACCACCTAAAAATATAGATGTACTTATGATAGCTCCAAAAGGACCGGGACATATAGTTAGAAGAGAATATACACTTGGAGCAGGTGTGCCTTGCTTATATGCAGTATATCAAGACTATACTGGAAAAGGAAAAGAAATAGCTCTTGCCTATGGAAAAGGGATTGGAGGAACTAGAGCAGGTGTTATGACTACAACTTTTAAAGTTGAAACTGAAACTGATTTGTTTGGTGAGCAGGTAGTACTTTGCGGAGGAATTGCTGAACTTATACAGGCAGGATTTGATACTCTTGTAGAAGCAGGATATGCTCCTGAAAACGCATATTTTGAGTGCATGCATGAGATGAAGATGATAGTTGACCTTATGTATGAAGGCGGAATCAATAGAATGAGATATTCAATAAGTGATACTGCTGAATATGGTGATTACAAGATAGGCAAGAGAATAATAAATGAGAATACCAGAGCAGAGATGAAGAAGGTATTAAAGGAAATACAGGATGGAACTTTTGCAAGGGATTGGCTCCTTGAAAATCAGACTGGAAGACCTGGATTTACTGCAAGAAGAAAATTGGAACAAAATGCACCTATTGAAAAAGTAGGAAAAGAACTTAGATCAATGATGTCATGGATAAATGAAAATCCTGATAATGAATAGTTTATTATAAAAAAGGAGGCTGTGACTATGAAGGGGGCTGAGGTACTTTTAAAAAGTCTTATAGGACACGGAGTTGATACTATATTTGGATATCCTGGTGGAGCAGTTCTGCCTATATATGATGCACTATATGATATGAGGGAAAAATTGAATCATATAATAACTGCACATGAGCAAGGGGCGGCTCATGCTGCAGATGGCTATGCAAGGTCAACAGGAAAGGTCGGGGTTGTTATTGCAACCTCGGGTCCTGGGGCTACAAATACTGTTACAGGTATTGCTACTGCATACATGGATTCTATGCCAATCATTGTATTTACTGGTCAGGTTCCTGAAAGTCTTATAGGAAAGGATTCATTTCAGGAGGTCAATATTACAAGTATAGTAAAATCAATAACTAAAAGGACTTTTACTATAAACAAACCCTCTGATATAAAGCGTGTTGTGGATGAAGCTTTTAAGATAGCTGTTTCCGGCAGAAAGGGGCCTGTCGTTGTTGAAATCCCGAAAAATGTTCAAGTTTCCGAGATTGACAGCAATTTGGAACAGCTTGATATTGTCTGTGATGAATCATATGACAGAGAAAAAGTTGAATCGCTTTCGCAAAAATACGTTGATAATATAGACAGAGCCGTTGAAATTATAAAAAATAGTAAAAAACCTATGATATATGCAGGTGGGGGGACAATATCCTCCGGAGCTGAAAAACAACTCTTTGAATTTGCCGATAAACTCGATACTCCAGTTGCATGTTCGCTTATGGGAATTGGGGCATTCCCGGGAGACATGGATAACTATACTGGAATGATAGGAATGCATGGAAGCAGATGCTCGAATTATGCAGTTACAAATTGTGACCTTTTGATAGCTATAGGTGCAAGATTCAGCGACAGGGTAGTAAGCAAGGTCAGTGCTTTTGCAAACAACTCAAAGATAATTCATATAGATATAGATCCTAAAGAATTTGGCAAGAATGTTGATGTGGATGTTGCCATAAGAGGAGATATAAAAAACGCACTGGATATTTTGAATAACAAGATGGAAAAACAAAGTCATTCAGCTTGGATGAAAAAAATATTAGGGCTTAAAAAAAAGGACAGTGAAAATTATTATGATTTTCAATCAGAAGAGAATGAATGTCCTGATCCAAGATATGTAATAGATACGCTTTACAAGCTTACTAAAGGAGATTGCTTTGTTACAACGGAAGTTGGACAAAATCAGATATGGACAGCGCAGTACTTTAAGTTTTTGAAACCAAGAACTTTTATATCATCAGGGGGGCTTGGGACTATGGGATTCGGACTTGGGGCAGCCATAGGAGCATGCTTTGGAAATCCTGATAAAAAAGTTTTGAATATCGCGGGAGATGGAAGTTTTAAAATGAATTCAAACGAGCTTGCGACGGTTTCAAAATATAATCTGCCGCTTGTCCAGCTGGTATTGAATAACAGAACACTCGGTATGGTTCATCAGTGGCAGGAGATGTTTTACAACAAGAGGTATTGTTTTACAGAACTTACCGATGATGTTGATTTTGTAAAACTTGGAGAAGCGTATGGAATAAAATCTATTAGAATAACAAAATCCAGCCAGGTAGAAAGTGGTCTTAGGATGGCCTTAGAGCAAAAGGGACCTGTTATAGTAGAATGCTGCATTGATATGCATGATAAAGTATTTCCAATAGTACCACCGGGTGCATCTATAATGGAAAGCATAGGTTGATGTTTTAAAATTTGTTTTTGAATCATAAATATAAAGGGGCTTTTAATATAAATTGATAGATTGCGGATAATTTATTTATAACTTGAAGTAAAATTAAAGGAGGACTCATAAATGAAAAGTGATTTGGTGAAAAGCGGAATAAAAGCAGCTCCGGCTAGAGCGCTCATGTATGGTATGGGTTATACCAGTGAGGAGATAGAGAGGCCTCTGATAGGCATAGTAAATTCTCAGAACGAAATAGTTGCAGGTCATATGCACCTTGACGAAATTGCAAAGGCTGTGAAAATAGGAGTGGCAATGTCTGGTGGTACACCTATTGAGTTTCCTGCCATTGCAGTCTGTGATGGAATTGCAATGGGACATATAGGAATGAAGTATTCACTTGCAAGTAGAGAATTAATAGCTGACTCTATTGAAGCTATGGCAATGGCACATGGTTTTGACGGTCTTGTCATGATACCTAATTGTGACAAGGTCGTACCTGGAATGCTTATGGCTGCTGCAAGACTTGACATTCCTGCCGTTGTAGTAAGTGGAGGACCTATGAGGGCAGGAAAATTAAGAGGCAAGAGCCTAGATTTCAGTACATGTATTGAACAGGTGGGGGCGTGTAGTGACGGTAAAATAGCTGAAGAAGAACTTGAAAATGAAGCAAAAAGATCCTGTCCTGGATGTGGGTCGTGTTCTGGTCTGTTTACAGCAAACAGTATGAACTGCTTAACCGAAGTCCTTGGAATGGGTCTTCCTTTAAATGGTACTGCACTTGCACAAACAGGAGAGAGAAATCAGCTTGCAAAACATGCTGGAATGTATATTATGGATTGTGTGAAAAATGATAGACGTCCAAGTGATATACTTACAATCGATGCATTTAAAAATGCAATAACTGTTGACATGGCCCTTGCAGGCTCTACAAATACAGTGCTGCATCTCCCTGCTATAGCACATGAAGCTGGTTTTGAACTTGATCTTGATCTTTTTGATGAAATAAGCAAAAAGACTCCATGTATAGCGAAATTAAGTCCAAGCGGAAAACATCATATGGAAGACCTTCACATGGCAGGCGGTATACCAGCTGTAATGAACGAACTTTCAAAAAACAATCTCATAAACAAGGAATGTATGACAGTTACAGGAAAAACTGTGGGAGAAACTATAGAAAACTATGAAGTGCTTGATTATGATATAATAAGAAATCTTGATAATCCGTATAATAAAGAGGGCGGGATAGCAATACTGAAGGGAAATCTTGCTAAAAACGGTGCCGTGGTAAAAAAGTCTGCAGTTGCAGATGAAATGATGGTGCATGAAGGACCTGCCAGAGTATTTAATTCTGAAGAAGAAGCTGTTTCTGCAATATTTGGAAACAAGATAAATAAAGGCGATGTAATAGTAATAAGATATGAAGGCCCTAAGGGAGGACCTGGAATGAGGGAAATGCTTTCACCAACGTCAGCTATAGCAGGAATGGGGCTTGACAAAGATGTTGCACTTTTAACAGATGGTAGATTTTCAGGAGCTACTAGGGGCGCATCTATTGGACATGTTTCCCCTGAAGCCATGGAAGGAGGACTTATAGGACTTGTAGAAGAAGGTGACACAATTCTTGTAGATATAAAAAATAAGAATCTTGAACTCAAGGTTTGTGATTCTGAGCTTCAAAGAAGAAGAGAAGGCTATGTGAAACCTGAACCAAAGATAAAAAAAGGATATCTTTCAAGGTATGCAAAGTTGGTTACATCTGCAAATACGGGTGCAGTACTTAAGTAAATTTATTGAATATATACAGGTTCCTCGGGAAAATATATATGATATAATTTAGTTGTCAAAATATATTTTTCTGAAAGGACTTACTGTGATGGATATAATAAAGATAAATATATATGGTTATGAAGACAGGACTATTTTTCAAGGATGTTCCAGTGGGAACAAACATTCCTGCAGTGCACATTGTGAAAAAGGAAATTGCAGTGGATGCAGTTCTTCCGAAAAAAATGAGATAACTTTGCAAGAGCTGTGTGAGAACCTCTGTAAATATTTAAAAAACACTGATATATGTGACAATGTGGATGTTAGTTTTATAAGTCTTAATAAAAGTGAAGTTATTTCTTATGAGAAAAATAGAGTTGAGGAAATTATAGAAAGAGGATTTTATCCACCCATAGTTGTTATAGACGGGATTATAAGGTATTACGGAGGAATATCCAACACACTTGTATATAAAGATGTAAAAGAGCTGCTTAGATAAGCAGCTCTTTTACATAAGTTAAAAATTCAAAATATTTGTTGCTAAAATAAATATTTTCGGCAGGAAAAAAGTCGATTATTATCGAATATTAGTGTTGTAAGTAAAATATATTTTAAGGAGAATCATTATGGTGAAAAACGAAGGTTTAGAAGCATATTTACAAGTTATGCCGGTAATTAAAGATATACTGCTTGAAGATATAGCTGTAGCGGTTGCTGACACTTCAACCTATTTATATTACGAGCCTGGAGACACTTTGGATATAAAGGTAAATGTAGATGAAAGAATACCAATTGACAGTAACCTGTATAAGGCTATAAGGGATGGAAAACCTCATAATACAGTAGTACCAAAAGAAATATTCGGAATTTCATTTAGAGAGATATCATATCCAGTAAAGGATGCACGTGGTATGGTTTTAGGAGGAATAGCAATAGGAAGAAGTTTGGACAAACAATCTAAAGTTGAAGAGTCAGCCGAAAATTTATTTTCTTCACTTGAAGAAACCAATGCAAGTATTGAGGAAATAAGTGCGGGTTCGGACAGATTGTTCAATATGATAGAAAATCTTTCAAAGGTTATAAAGCAATCAGAAAAAGAGCTGTTGGAAAGCAATGAAATTATAAGAATCATACAGGGGATAGCGTCACAGTCAAATTTGCTTGGACTTAATGCAGCTATAGAAGCAGCTAGGGCAGGTGAATTTGGAAAAGGCTTTTCAGTTGTGGCAAATGAAATCAGAAAATTAGCCCAATCAAGTAATGAATCATCAAAGAAAATTTCAGACATATTATTGAAAATAAATGAAGATATTAAAAATATTTTTGAAATAGTAAACGAGGTTAAATCTGTTTCAGAAAATCAATCAGCAGCAACGGAGGAAGTGACAGCCACATTGGGTGAAATCACCAAAAGTGCTCAGATTGTAAGTAGTATGGCAAAAATAGAGTAATATTTAATTAATAAAAGTAATATATATTATTGGATAAGTATCAATAAGTTATTTGGAAGGTGAATAATTATAGTAGTAAGAGCACAGATTTTAAGTCCTGGGGATACAATAGGAATAGTTACTTTAGGCAGTCCATTATCTGCAAATTCAATTAATCTTGGCATACAAACTCTTAGAAATATGGGATTTAAGGTAGTTGTCGGAAGGTACGTGTATTCGTATGATGGATATGTTTCGGCAACAGCGGAACAAAGAGCATCAGATCTTATGATGATGTTTAGAAATCCGGAAGTTAAAGCAATAATACCTTCAAGGGGAGGTGTTGGCGTTGCAGGAATTTTACCATATTTAGATTATGACTTTATAGCACAGAATCCCAAAATTATCACGGGATACAGTGATATAACAATATTATTGAATACATTGTATGTTCGTTGTAAGCTAATTACTTTTCATAGCCTTCTATTGATAGATTTTAAACCTACGACTCCAGCATATAATATAAATCAATTTTTGGAGGCTACATCCACAATTGTTTTATCTAGAAGACTTGAAAATCCTCCTGGAATGCCACTAGTAAGCAAAGTATTCGGAAATGTAACTGGAGTTGTGGTAGGCGGCAATCTTACATCATTTGTAGACAATCTTGGCACGCCATTTGAAGTTGATACGAGAGGAAAGATAATTTTAATTGAGGAAGTTAGAGAACCTATAAATACAGTATACAGGTATATAAATCATTTGATATTGGCGGGGAAATTTGATGACTGCCAAGGTATAATCATGGGAGAATGCACGAACTGTGAATCTTCATACGGTAAGTCATATGAAGATTTGATCAATGAAGTTATGGTACCTCTTAACAAGCCTCTTATGACAAATTTGGCATCGGGACACGGAACTTATAAAATGACCATACCAATAGGAGCCATGACCAATCTTAATACTTATAATAATACGTTGACAGTGATTGAACCTACAGTACAAGCATGAACAACATTTATTTACATTAAAATCTTGTAATTGTTTTCAAAATATTGTATAATAAAAATATAATAGTTTAAATTGGCTATCTACTCCATTAAGTTAAAAGATATATACTTTGTAAAGCTCTGGATCTGTCCAGAGCTTTATTTGTGTGCTTTTTAAGAAAAGATAAATTTATAATAGAGAAATTGTGGTATAATAATATAAATTTGACTTTTAGTCTGAATTGTTGATTTTAGAATACTTTGTTTATTTGTGTTTGTTTTTCGAAGATCTTCTTAAAAATCTTTTCACGTGTGGTTTCGGGAATGTTTGTATATTTGAATTCGTAATAATAATTCGAATTTGATTTAAATAGCTGAGTTAGAAAACCTTCAACAAGTACATTTTCATTGTCGTTAAAATTAATTTTTATGTAAAAAGGTTCCTTTGAATAATATTTTTTTATATTTATATCAAAGTAAAACATAAGTGAGTTACCACCAAGTTTAAATATTGAAATTTTATTTATAGGTAATTTCTGAAATACCAAGATGCCCTGTAATATCCATTCTATGTTAAATGAATCGTTTGATTTGATTTGGTTGATATCTTTTATATATAAAATATTTTCGGTAAAATGGCTATAAAATATACCATACTGGTATATCTTGGTCTGGCTTTTGCAAATATAGAGGTTTATGGATTGAATATCAACTACATTTATGTCTGATGAAAAATTTATCTGGTTTGATATAAACCTGTATCCGTAGTTTGTTCTTCTTAAAATTCCATCTGTTGAATAGAATTCTTTCTGAGTTGTTATTGTAATTGTACTCCATTCAATTTCATTGTCTAAGTTGTAAGTATCGCTTCTTTTAGATGACATCAACACTGTTACTGCCGCATTTACTACTTCACTGTCAAATTGATTTGTACTTTGAAGAAGTTCTGTAATTGAAGCGTCCATATTCTTGGGGGTATTATAACTTCTAGATGACTGCATTGCGTCTATAGCATCTGCTACAGAGATTATTTTGCTTTCCAGAGGGATCTCTTTGCCTTTTAAATTGTAAGGGTATCCTGAGCCATCTATTTTTTCATGATGGTGTTTTATGTAAATAGCTATGTCCGGATACAAGTTTTTTAACAAATTATAACCGTAGGTGCTGTGTTTTTTCAATAAATTATATTCATCTTTCGTCAGTTTGCCTGTTTTGTTTAGAGTATTTTTATTTATGTATAATTTACCTATATCATGTAATAAACCGGCAAAATATATTTTGTTAATAAGCTTACTGCTCAGTTTCAATTGGATTGCTATTTTTTTTGAAATATCTGCTACATTGTATGGATGAAATACTAACATAGGTTCTCTTTCTTTTGTTATTTTTGTGAGTATGTTAATAAGTTCGAAAGTGAATTCACGTCTTTTATAAAGAGACTTATATATATTTATTAAGCAGTACAGCATGGGTTTGAAGTTAACTTTACTTATAAAGTCGACATTCATACATTTATTGTTATGAAGAGAACATAAATATATAAATGTTATTGAATTTTTCTCGATTTGCATAGGGATAAATAATTCATCTTCTGAATTTTTATCAAAAATAGAATTATGTATCGTATTATCATTTTTTAAGTAGATAATACTGTTTTCATGGCGAGATTGTTTTAAAAGTTTTTTGTAGAAATTATCAATTTGTACTTTTGACAACTTTGATGTAAGTTCAGGTTCAATATCTTTTACACTCAGAATTTCGTCTATTGTAATAAAGGCACTATCTTCAGTGTAATTAAAAGCCAATATTAAATCACAGTTGAAATATTTCTTTAAATAGTTTAATAAGACGTCCGTAGAATTTTCAGTAGACTCTATTTTATATGATTGAAGCAATTTAATCACCACCAATAATAATATCAATGAAACAATTCTATTATTTTGTTTCATAATATATATATATCATATAATAGATTAACTGTCTACTTTTTACTACAGTTTCTGCTAATTTATTGTACCTTTTTCGTTAAAATTGAACAATGGAATATAACTTGTCTTTTTGATCCTGATTTATTCCTATATACCTAAGGGTTATATTTTGCGAGCTGTGATTGAAAGTGTCCATTATTAGTCCTATATTATACTTTGACATTTTATATGTCCAATACCCCCAGGTTTTCCTTAAACTATGTGTACCAAAATTCTCAATTCCACAAACTATAGAACCCTCTTTCAATACTTTATAAGCCTGAACTCTTTTTATATGACCACCCTTGCGACTTGGAAACAGGTATGATTCAAATGTAACACTCCTCTGCCTTATATAATTATTTATCTCCTTTCTAATGGAATCATTAAGCTTTATTTTTTTTTCTTTTCCTGTCTTTTTTTCTTTTAAAATTAAATAATCTTTATAATTCCACCTGTCAGTAAAAATATCTTTTATTTTAATTGGCAATATATCACTTATTCTTAGACCGGTATTTAATCCAAACTTTAATAACAACCCATATTTTAAATCTTTTCCTTTTAAATAATAATATATTTGCTTTATCTTACGTTTATCTCTTATTGGCTCTACTGTCATATGAATATACCTCCTGATGTAATATTACTAGATACAAAAACGTTTCATTGTATTTATGCATTTTTTGATTGATTTTGCAAATATATTTGCTAAAAGTGTTGGTATTACTCTTGTCAATAATAATATCAATGAAACAAAATAATAGAATTGTTTCATAATATGATAAAATTTTACGCAATCTATAATAAGATTATAAATTGCCTTAAATATCCAAGTTCATAAAACAACTCTTTTTAGTAAATATTATCTCATAGTATACCCTAAAAGCAGTTTTTATAAACATATAAAAAGGCAGACGATTGGTAACTAAATCCAATGTCTGCTTTTAAAATTATTGCTATTTTTTTTCAAGTATATCCTCTATTTCAGATATATATAAAGTGTGAAAATCTCTTTTAGGATAACATTCATCAATAATTGAGGTTTCAACGAAAGATTTTTGATCGAAGGTTTGTGCATAAAGTTTTTTGCAGGTAATTACAAGTTTTGCCTCTTCAAAATAAGGTATGTTTTTGTAATGTGAGAGCGTAAGATTGGATTTTTGGATCTTATTTTCATTCCTGCCAGATACAGTTCCAAGATAATTCAGTGTATCTCTAAAACTATCATCTAAAAATGACAGGGAAAATTTATTTGATCCATCGATAAATTCTTTTGTGTAACGCTGAGGCCTTAAAACTATATATGCAACATTTTTTCTAAACATGACTCCAAAACCGCCCCAGCTTGCAGTCATGGTGTTCGCTTTTCCATCTTTTTCGGCAGTGATTAGCATCCAGTCTTTTCCTATAAGTTGAAAAGTACTTTTGTTTAATTGACAAGGATCAATTTTATTTAAATTTGACATTTGCATGTATCCTCCTTTTTATAACTTTAATTAATAAGAATAATTTTAAATAAATATGTCAAGCATTTTTGAAAATGTCCCAAAAAGTTTTAATTATTAGCACCAGTTTTTTGCTGGTGCTTTATTGTTTTGATGCTATTAATTTAAGGTATGGCAAACAAACCTTAGAAACAATTAATTTTTAAAAAATAATTTCGTAAGTTTTTTATGCTAT